>JBJXFT010000347.1:0-20624 GCA_046155725.1 Saprospiraceae bacterium | reverse complement strand
CTGAAGTTTCGCGGGAGATTCCGGCGAGTTCGATTGCCTTTGCGTTGGCAATGAGGCCATGGCCGCTCGCGTGGTACAGCACCACGGGGTTGTTCGGCGAAGCCGCGCTGAGATCGGTGTTGAAAGGATAGCCGTTCACAGTAGCCCCCGGCGGTTCGGACCATTTTTCCTGATGCCAGCCCCGGCCTTCGATCCATTCGCCTGGCTTGGCTGACTTGGCTTTTTCGGCCACAAGCCCCGTAATTTCTGCCCAATTTTTGGTGTTCATCAGGTTCAGATTTTGAAGGCTTTCGCCCAAACTGTTGAAATGTCCATGACCTTCGATAAAGCCCGGCATGGCAAACGCGCCTTGCAGATCAATGATCTGTGTCTCTTTCCCGGCCAACTTTTTGAGGTCGGCATCATTGCCAACCGCCAAGATGCGCTCATTCAAAATAGCGACTGCGGTGGCTTGGGGATGCAGCGAATCGGCGGTGAAAAAGTTGCCGTTGACGAAGATGAGCGTGGGGGGTTCGGGGGTTCGGGGGTTCGGGGATTCAGAACAGGAGAGAAGGGTGACGAAAAGGGAAAGGGCGAGAAAGTGTTTCATAATGTTGGAAAGAAAATTCAAACACGCTCTTGTGAGCAGTATATCGTGCCAATGCTTGGCAGAGCAAGTGTGAAGGGGAAAAAACGAAAATTTTCCACAAAATGTTGGTTATTTGCAACGGTTTGTTGTGCGAGTAGCCACGACCTTTGTGCTGCTTGGCATCGCGTACTGTGGTTGCTGCTTATCAAATCTGAAAGAGATGAAAGAAAGACGTTTTTACATCTACTGTGACGAATCTGTAAAGAAAGGCAAACGATTCTCTGATTTCTATGGCGGAGTTATGGTGGATGCCCAAGAATTTGAAGCCATAGACCAACGGTTATCTGATTTAAAAACCTCCGTAGGCTTGTCTGATGAAATCAAGTGGACTAAAACGGATATGCTTCGCGTTGAGCCATATAAGCGGATGGTGGATGAGTTTTTTGGACACATCACTTCGGGAAAGTTGAAAGTGCGCATCATGTTCCGTCAAAACCGCTACCAACCGACAGGGCTGACTGACTATCATCGCGAGCATCATTTTTTCTTGCTCTACTATCAATTTCTGAAACTGTGCTTTGGTTTGCGCTACGCAGGTCAAGAGTTGAGGGCGGATGCGGTGCATTTAGAGTTGTTCTTTGACTCCCTGCCCGACAAAGCGGAGAAGAACAACCTTTTCAAAAGATATATTTACGGGCTGCAATTTCTGATACCGTTTATCGAAAGCAACGTCCGCATCCGGGAAGATGCCATTATGGAGGTGGACAGCCATAAACACATTTTGCTCCAATGCCTCGACATGGTATTGGGAGCGATGGCATTCCGATTGAACGAAATGCACCTCGAAAAAGAACCGGCAAAACGGATGAGAGGGAAAAGAACAATCGCCAAAGAAAGGCTCTACAAACACATTTTGGGAAAGGTGCGGGAAATTTACCCCAACTTCAACATCGGTATTTCAACGTCGCTGCAAGGCGAAGTACTGAACCTTTGGAGATACCCTTACCGACATTTCAGGTTCTTGCCCAAAAACTGGGAGTTAGCAGAATAAAAAAAAGCCCCCTAACTTGTCTACATAAGCCGCCCGCGCAAAGCGCAGGACTTCGACAAACTAAGAGGCATATCTTTCCTCACTTCATTTCTGAATGAGAGGCGTTGCAAAGGTAGTGTCCAATTTGCACGTTTTGTTCAGATATGCAAACAAAAAAGCGTTGCGCGGGAAACCCCGCGCAACGCTTTGATTTTCTCTGTGGGCCTGGCAGGAATTGAACCCGCGACCGTCTGATTATGAGTCAGCTGCTCTAACCAACTGAGCTACAAGCCCGTGTTCGTTGCCGAACGCGACAAAGGTAAAACTAATTCCAAAGCGGCTGCGCAAATGGCTTTCATAAAGTTTGAAGCAATGGGTTCGTGCTGCTCATTACCCGTTCCTACGGTTTCTCCGCTTCCACCACCCGAATCCCCAACTCCTCCAACTGCTTCAATTTGATCCCGTCTGGCGCGTCAATCATCATGTCGCGGCCTTGGTTGTTTTTTGGGAACGCGATAAAGTCACGGATCGAGTTCGCGCCGTTCATCACCGCATTGAGGCGATCAAAGCCGAAGGCGATGCCACCGTGCGGGGGCGCGCCGTACTCAAATGCGCCGAGCAGGAAGCCAAACTGCGCCTCTGCCTCTTCTGGCGTGAAGCCCAGCAGGTTGAAATTGCGCGCCTGCAAGTCGCGGTCGTGGATACGGATGGAACCGCCGCCGATTTCTACGCCATTGATTACAAGGTCGTACGCATCGGCGCGCATGGATTTGAGCGTGTTGCGGTCCTCGCTTTCCATCTTGGCGATGTCGCTGGGCTTGGGCGAAGTGAAAGGATGGTGCATGGCGAAAAAGCGGTTTTCGCCCTCGTCCCATTCGAGCAAGGGGAAGTCCAGCACCCAGAGCGGTTTGAAATCGTCGCCACGGCGCAGGCCGAGCCGGGTGCCCATTTCGAGCCGGAGTTCCGAAAGTTGTTTGCGTGTTTTTTCGTCCTCGCCACAAAGCAGGAAGAGCAAATCTCCGGGTTTTGCGCCGCAGCGCTCGGCCCAAACTTTCAAATCATCGGGGCTGTAAAATTTGTCCACGCTCGATTTCGGCGTTCCATCGGCTTCCATTCTGACGTACACCAAACCTTTCGCGCCGATTTGCGGGCGTTTCACCCATTCCGTCAGCTCGTCTATTTGCTTGCGCGAATACTCGGCGCAGCCTGGGGCACAAATAGCGATGACCGATTCGACTCCATCAAACACCGGAAAGCCCGCCGGGACGAGGTCAACGCCGCTGCCAAATTCCGCGTCAGCGGGCGATTTGAGATCACAAAATTCCATCCCAAAACGCAGGTCGGGTTTGTCCGAGCCAAAGCGGCGCATCGCCTCGTCGTAGGTCATGCGGGGGAAATCGGAGAGCGCGAGGCCGAGGGCTTGCTGGAACAAATATTTCGTCAGGCCCTCAAAGGTGTTGAGAATATCCTCTTGGTGCACGAACGACATCTCGCAGTCAATCTGCGTGAATTCCGGCTGACGGTCAGCGCGGAGATCCTCGTCGCGAAAGCACTTCACAATCTGGAAATATTTGTCAAAACCTGCCACCATCAGGATTTGCTTGAAAGTCTGCGGGCTTTGTGGCAGGGCATAAAATTGCCCCTTGTTCATGCGGCTCGGCACTACAAAATCGCGTGCGCCTTCGGGGGTGCTCTTGATCAGGTTCGGCGTTTCCACCTCTATGAACCCTTGCCCGGCGAGGTATTTTCGGGTTTCGATGGCAAGGTTGGAGCGGAAAATAAGGTTGCGCTGCACGGCATTCCTCCGCAAATCGAGGTAGCGGTACTTCATCCGCAGGTCGTCGCCGCCGTCCGTCTCGTCTTGAATGGTGAAGGGCGGAGTCTTCGAAGCGTTCAAGATTTTCAATGCAGTCACCTTGATTTCGATTTCGCCCGTGGGGATTTTCGTGGTTTTGGATGCGCGTTCGATGACTGTGCCGGTGGCTTGCAGCACAAACTCGCGCCCCACGGAGCGAGCCGTTTCAAAAATCTCTTTCGAGGTGTAATTCTCGTCGAGCAACAACTGCGTGATGCCGTAGCGGTCTCGCAGGTCAATCCAGAGCAACGCGCCCTTGTCGCGCACAATGGCCGACCAGCCGCTGAGGGTTACTTCTTTGTTTACGTCGGTGAGGCGAAGTTCGCCGCAGGTGTGGGTACGGTACATCCTTTTGGAATGATGAATGATGAATGATGAACAGGATTCATCCCGAATTTTTCAACCCATGGTTGAAAGCAAATGGCGGTGCATACGCTGAAAATCCGGGATGAGCCTTGCCCTCTAAAACTTAGTGTTTTTAAAAAACACGAAGCGCAAAAGTAAGAAGAATGTGCGCAGAAAAAGGGGAGGGGCAGCAAGCGTCAATTCCGGGTCGCCGCGTAGGTGAGCTCCACTTTTCGGCTGAACTGTTCGTACACTTCTGCCGGGATTTTGTGGCGGATGGAATGGAGGAATTGTTTGAGCTTGAGGTACTCGCCCTCGGTCAGCACGTCGTCTTCCATGAATGCGTTGAAAAGTTCGAGGAAATTTTGGCTCACGCTGCGGGCAAACTCGATGCGCTTCACCATGTCTTCTATAAAAGCCAAAAAGTACAGCCCTTCGGTGTAGCCCAGCCTGCGGCGCAACACCAGCCCATCCACCTCGCGCTTTACTTCTTCGAGGCGGCGCGAGGCCGTATCTGCGCTGATTTGCTGGTTTTCAAAATTGTTGAACACCTGCCGCGCCTTCTCGCCGTAGCGGCGCACGAGTTGCTCGCGGCGGCGGAACACCCACCAGCTCACCAGCGCGGTGAGCAGCGCAGTAGTTCCCACCATCGTGATTTCCACAAAATAGCCCGTCTTGTGCAGCATCTGCACAAACTGCGCAAAGAAGCTCGAGCGGGCCTCCAAGCCATTGTTTCGGATGGAATAGTCAATCGGTTTGAAAGCCTCCATCGTGACGGGCCGTTCGGGGCGGAGCGCGTTGAGATGGCTCAACACCACCTTTTTCAAGTTGTCGCGGTCGGCCACGCGGTAGAGCGGGCGCAGGTTGGAGCCTTGCCCCATTTGGTGGCCTTCGGTAAATTTGTCGCAGATGAACTGGTTGATTTTCAAAAAACAAAAAACGAATTGCTGCATTTGCGCCGTGTCGCGCAGCGCGGCGAGGTGCATAGAGTCGCGCTCATCGCCTTGTTCTTGCAGGCGAAGCCAAGCCACCAGATCGTGGGGGTTGGGCTTGAGGATATACTGGTCGCCCAAACGCTTGAAATGCTCTGCGTTGAACTCCACCGGAGCCCCCACCCCCAAGTGTGTGACAGAAAGGAGGTAAAAATTTGGGGGCAGTTCCACCCTTTTGCCGCCCACTTCGGCCACGGGCTTTTTGGCGCTGAGTGCTTCCCAGAGCGCGGGGCCAAAGAACGTTTCGGGGTTTATCTTGTCAAAATTGTCTATCACGGCCGCAAATTTTTGGTCGGGATGTTGGTGGCAGCGCTCCCAAAAAAGCAACAGTTCGCCAGGATAGAATTTCCCCTTTTCGTCTTCTTGGCCGATGTATTTTTTGTGGAACTCCACATCGAACCACGGGGCGCAGTCAATTTGCAGCACACGGTCGTAGCTCCCAGCCAAAAGATTGGCTGCCCGCTTCCCTTGCTTGGTCAGGCCCACCCCCGTCACGCCCGACACTACTATGCGGCGGGAGGGCGCGTTGGCCGCCGTCCACACCAGATTTTGGAAAGAAGCCCATTCTATGTTCGTTTTGGAAGGCTGCATGACAAGGCGCAGCGCAGTGCTGTCGCCCGGTTCAAAAGGCAGCTTGTGTATTTGGCAGTAAAGGAGTTGAAGCGAATCGGGCACTTGCGCAATGAGGGTGGCGGGCTGACGGAGCAGGCTGGCCGATTCGGCCCAAAGCGGGTCGGGTCGGTTGCGAGAACCGAGCCAAATGAGCAGCGCGAGCATGGGCAATGCCAAGAGCAGGGCGCGCGAGAGCGGGAGCTGGGAGGCCAATAGATTATCGGATTTAGTGCGGCGAAGGTAGGCCAATGTGCGAGAGGTAGGAAAATTCTATTGGCACAATTGCACCGACCATATTGACAGCAACAAAAATCGCCCTGCCGGACAGAACCAGCAAGGCGATTTTTTTAAAACAGCGCGGCGTTCAATCCACCAGTTTTTGTTTCTTCAACAATTCCCCATACTTGGCCTGAAACTCCCGCGCGTCGGCCTGAATGACCTTGGCCAGTTGGTTGAACTGCAAGCGCTCGGTGGGGCTGTACCTGCCGGGATAGTCCGCATAATACTGCTCGCCCTCGGGGGTGGTGACCACATAGATCTTGGCCTTGATGTTTGGCACCTCGTACTGAGCGATTTGGCTGTAATCCGCCCCTTGCAAAGATTGTTGCACGGCCGAAAGCCCTCGGATGTAGCTGTTGTTGTGGAGGCCGGCCACGCTCCAGCCTTTGTCGCCCTGTGCCACTTCGACGGCAGAAATGACTCGGCCGTTGGACATCAAGGGGACTACGGTGTTCTCTTTGCCGCCGGCGATTTGAGCAAAGCTTGACAGCGAATCGCCGCCAATCAGTTTGTCAAAATTGAGTTGAAAGGTTTCGAGCGGCGTGCCTTGGGTTGCTTTTTCCAAGTCGGCAGGATTGATGTCTGCCTGGAAAGCCGTTTTCTGGCGGAGCAATTCCACCAAGTCGCTTTTGCCCTTGCTTGCGGCTTCTTCTCGCGAAGCGAAGGATTGGCCAGGGTTGTTTTGCTCATCCATTTTTTGATTGCGCTGGGAGCATGAACTGAGCGATATTCCTGCAAATATGCAGATTGCAATGAGTGATTTCATGATTGAAAAAGTTTTAAAGATTTTTTACTTTTTTGCCAAGTCGTACCAAGTGTTCCAGTGCGTGGAAGCGCCGGCAGGGTCTTGATATTGACCGTAGGTGATGAGGCGTTCTTCGCCTACGCAGGGGTTCCAGGGGTCATTCAGCACGAGATAGTTGGTGCCGCCCACCGTGACATAGCCTTTGACAACCAATACGTGCCCCACCACACCCGGCGTGCCGTAAGCGTAGCCCATGGGTTTTTGGGCACAAAAAAGTTGTCTTTTGAGCACATCGAAAGTCAGCGCGGTGGCACTTTCAGAAAAAGTGATGCCGGCAAAGTCGAGTTCCAGCCAGCCGGGCCTGTTGCAGGTGTTTGTCTTGGGGCAAGGAACCCCTGGGGTTTGGGGGTTGCAGCAGACGGTTTCCCCAAAACGGTGATTGGCGAGGTCGCACTGGTTGACGTTGATGCCAAAATGTTGTGCCAACATCTGGGTGGTGGCGGCCCAACACCAGTTGTTGGTTTCCTGCGGGCGCAGGGCGTTCGGCACGTTGCCGATGATTTCAGGCGTGCAGCACCCACCGATGCCAATCAGGGCGGCGGCTGCCAGCAAGAAAGTCAGTTGTTTGATTTTCATTGTTAAACAAGTTTGAAGTGAAAGATTGAGAAGGACTTCAAATCCGCAGGGATGGGAGAGATGCGGATTCGTTTCGGTTAATTATCGGGGTGTTCAAAATGTAAACAAGGCGGGGGATTATTTTTTTGTTTTTTCAAAAGGAGCGTTTGAAAAAAGGGGTGACTAAAACCGCACCCGGTACGCCCACACCCCATTTCCATTTCCCACCACCAACATTTCCACGCCATTGAGCAGGCCAAACTCGAACGGCGTGTTGCCGCCCAGCGGGAACCCTGCCGCCGTTTCCCCCTTGCTGTCAAGCAGCCACACGCGCCGCCCGCGCAAGTCCACCGTGCCGATTCGGTTGTTTTTGTTGACAAAAACGAGCTGCTGTTTTTCGGGGAATTGAGTTTTGAAAAATGGGCTGCCGCTTTTTCCAAAATCCCCGACCGTCAAATCTTTCCCCTCCAAAACTGCCCATTCAAATCGGGCATCGCCGACCAATTGGCCGAACGCCACCACGCTGCCTGGCTTGCCCACTTGCTGCGCCGACACTTTGCCCTGCAAATCGCAGGCGAAAAGCCTGCCCTCCGTGTTGGCGCAGTAAATGCGCGGCGCGGGCGAACCCACGTCTGCCCGCAGAGGGCTGGCAAATTTGCCTTCCAACTGAACGGGCGGGAAGCGGAGCGAGCCATCGCGCCCAAACACCGAAAGCGCCCCGCCATCGGTCAGCACCGCCAGATAATCTTTTCCCTTGTGCTGGAAATGAAGGATTGGCTGCGACACCGAGCCTTTGCCCGCCGTAGCCTCGACGGACACGGGCAAACTGTTCCAACCGTCGAGCGGCTTGCGCAGATGCCCGAAGCCATAGATTTCGCCATTGTCGCAGGCCACGAAGTAGTTGAACTTCGTGCTTTTGTCAAAGTCCACCACCGTTGCGCCATTGGTAGCGATGGCGGGCCATTTGAATGGAAAGCCCTGCACATCGCGCCCGTTTTCGTCAAGCGTGTATAGCTTCGTGGCGGTGCTGAACGTGTAGCATTTCTCGCCGTTGCCATAAAAATCAATGCCCCGGATGTCGGAGACAATCCGCTCGGAAAGAAACTTGCTCCAAAGGAGCGCGCCGTTTTGCGCGTCCAAGCAGTAGAGGTTGGTTTTCAGGTCTTGCACGAGCGCCACGGTTTTGCCCTCTGGCTGCTCCACGAGGTAAGGCTGCGCAACCACAGGCTCGGCCAGCACGGCTTTCCACAAGATATCCGTCTCCGCAAGCGGCTGCGAAAGGTGTTGGCTGGCCAGCGTGAGGTCGGCTTTTTTGCCTAAATTGGTGGTCAATTCGGCGGCAAGGAAAGCCCCCCCTTGTCCCTCCTTGAGGGGGATGGGGGTCATGTTGGGGGAAAAGATATTTTGCAAAAGGCTGGGCAGGTAAGCCGTGTTCAGCAGGAACGATGCGCGGCCTTTTTGGGGGAGTTTTTGTTGGAGTTGGAGGAAGTCGGTATTGGCCGAAAGGGTTTGGTTCACAAGGTATTTGTCCAAAAAAATCTCCAATGAAGAGCGGTCGGGCGCAAAGACGGCGAAGCCGCCGACGAGGGCGCACACGGGGTTGCGAAACGCCGCGTCGTCGCCCAAAATGGGCTTGAGCAGCGAAGCGTTTTGGAAACCCAACACCTCGAACATTTGATACTGCCCGGTCGAGCCGGGCATTGTGCCGCGCTCTTTGCCGAAGGCGCGGAGACTGTTGGTGGCCATCGCGCTGTCGCGCACGGCAAGCAGCACCAAGCGGTCGCCCGCCAGCGCGGGAGAAAGCGGCTCGGTGACGGCGAGTGCGGCTTCTCCACCTACCCACGGCAGCACGTATTGCTCAAAATCGCTGCTGCGGCCTTCGCCGATTTGCCTGAAAAAGTCGGGGGCATTGCTCAGCCCAGCCCTTGCGAGAAAGGCCGTGTTGTCGGGCAGTATTTTGAAAATTTCGGTACCGAGCGTTTCGCCCCAGTTGCCGAGGCTGCTGAGGAAGCCGTTGGTTTCGGCCAGCGCGGCGATGTCTTTTCCATTCCACGAGAGGCCGAGCCATTCCACGTTTCGCGCCAGCAGGTCGGGCAGTCCGCGCCAGCGCGGGTTTATCCGGCCTCGCCATTGCTCGGCGAGCGCGGCAGGGCGGAGGTGGAGGCGCAGGGGTGCGTCGGGCAAATCTTTCAAGTACGGTCGGTCGGTCCACCAGTTGCGGGTGTTTTCGAGTTGAGCCAGCGCGTCTTCCACCAAAGTGGCTTTGCGCGAAAAGAGCAAAAGCCGCCCCGACGCGGCCACTTCGATGCGCTCGGTTTTGGAAAGGTGGACGTTGAAAATGTTGTTGCCGTGGAATTGGTGGGAGAAATATTTTGGGGTGAGTTTGTTGGTTTTCAGGAGTTTTTCCAAGTCAAAATCCTCGTTGAGTTCGAGGACGAAAAGGGCGTGGAGGCTGTCGGCGGGGTGCAGCGAGAGGGCAGCCAAGGCGCGGTTTTTGGCAAAGGCGCGAAGCATATCGGGGTGGTGCCGCAAGAGGCGGAACGCCGCATCGGTATCCTCAAAACAACGTTGGAAAGGAGGGCTGTGTAGCACCTCGCGCCAGCGCGGGTCGGGCGTTTTGTCGGTCAGGAGTTTGGCGCGGAGGAGGCCTTTGCATTCCAGCACGAGCGAACTTTGGGCAGGCAGGGCGCGGTAAGCCCCCGCGTTGCGCGGCAAAAAAAGGAAAAGCAACAAGGCCGCGATGAGGATGCTGGCGAGGGCGAGGGCGATGCGCGGGTTTTTCAATTTTGTTTCGATGCTCATTGGGTCAAGTTTGATTTTCAGCCAAAGTAGAATGTGGGCGATTCAAAACCGCAACAGCACCAACTTCAACCTGCCCCGAAACTCGGAAGGCACGAGGCATTCGGTGGCGTTCAATTGCAGCGCGTCGCGGAAACGCAGGCGAAGGCTTTGATTCAGCGTGTTGAGCAGGCTGTTGCGGTCAAATTCGCCGACAGCGCTCAGCACGTACTCGCTGCAAGTGTTCTCGTACTTTATTTCGTCGTTGAAAAAAAAGCGCATCCGGTCGGCATTGCGCATGAGGAAGAAAGAGGAAAACGTGCCCTCGTCGTCCTGCGAATATTGCTTTTTGTGCAGGGCGGTTTTCCAGTGTATTTTGCCGTCAGGCTGAAAGGCCAGCACGAACACGTCGTCGTAATAATAGTCCACAATCATGCGCATCCCGTCGCGGAAAAAACCTCGGCCCGCTGCCGCGCCGCGCTGAATTTCGCGGTAGCGTTCGGCCACTATCACGATGCCGCCGTCTTGCCGGAGAAGCAATTCGCTGATTTCGGCATCCACAATTCCGCGCGCATCTTCCCCCACGTCTTTTTGCCTCAATACGGACATGAATTTTTCGTCAAAAGGCTCGTAGCGAAGCACCTGAGCCGAATCCAACCCGGGCACGATGCTGAGAAAAAACGCGCCGTTGGCACGTTCGCGGCCTTTTTCGGCCCAAAGCCCGGCGGAACTGAGGCGGTTGTTGAGGTTGTCAAAAACAAATTTGGAATCCACCGTCAGGTACGCGCCGAGCGGAACGCGGAAGCGGCCAACGCCTTGGGCATCGAAGCGGAGGATGTCCAGTTCGTGCTTATCGAGTTTGCCCCGGCGGTTGTTTCTTTCTGTCACCCAAAAAAACGCCCCCGCATTGCTGAGGGCCAATTCGGGCCGTCGGTCTTCAAAAAAGTCGGAGGCATCGTCCACTGGCCTAAAGGCGTCCCACAGCATTTGCATCTTGTCGAGCAGAATGCAAGTGGCTTCCAATTGGTCGCGCTCGGCGGTGTTGTACACCACCACGCAATTGCGGTCGTCGCTGCGCACAAATTCAAGCGCGGGCATATTGAAAAGCCGTTCGCCGTAGTCTTTCACCAGCATACTGTCAATGAGGTTTGCGCCCGGGTCGTACTTGTGCACACGGAGGAGGGTGCGGCCTCGGCGGCGCATTTGGTACACCACCGAAAAGTCGTTGCGCCCCGGCACCACGCCGAGGATGCGCGTGCCACGGTGGTCGAGATCCTTGAGGGTTTTGGTCCACGCGAGGCGCATTTGGCTGTCGAAAGCCTGCACTTCGAAATCATCGTATCGGTCACGGAACAGCAGGATGCGGTCGCGCAGCCGCCCAATGAGTTCGTAGCCATAGTCCGAGCGGATGAAAACCGGGTCGGACACGATGGCCGTTTGGCCGCGCAAAGCAGCCGTGATGGACAAGCAGAAAAAAGCGAGGGGGAGGAGTAGTTTTTGCATAGTTCAACAAAATTAGAGAGAATTTTGCACCCATGAAAATCCTCATCGTCAACGGCCCAAACCTCAACCTGCTTGGAACGCGCGAGCCGGAAATATACGGCAGCCAAAGCTTCGAGTCGTTTTTTGCTGCATTGCAGGCCGGCCTGCCCAGCGCGGAACTCGAATATTTCCAGAGCAACCACGAGGGCGCATTGCTCGACAAGCTCCACGAAGCAGGTTTTCGCGCCGATGGCATTGTGCTCAATGCCGGTGCCCTCACCCATACTTCCATTGCGCTGGCCGATGCGGTGGCGGCCATTCCGGCCCCTGTCATCGAGGTGCACATCAGCAATGTGCGGCAGCGCGAACCGTTCCGCCACCACTCTTTTCTTGCTGCCAAATGCGTGGGGAGCATCGTCGGGCTGGGGCTGGAGGGCTATCGGTTGGCAGTGCTGTGGTTTTTGAAAAATGCCGATTGAACACGCCGTGATTGTTTGTGACCACCTGCGCCGCCATCGTTCCTTAATTTTGCTTGGGTGCCTGTTCTTGCAAAATGTGGAGCAAAAAATATTCCCCCAACGTTTCCCCTCGCGTAGCGGGATTCAAAAATTTTGGCTTCAAAAGAGCGACTTGAAAACGCCGAAACTGACCCGCCTGCTCGGTTTTTATGCCCGCGTCTTCCAATTCCGTTTTGCCTGCTTCGGTGGCAAAAACCCAGATGCCGCCTTGCTCCCGCGCTGTAGCCACAACCTTTTCGGGCGCGTCCAAATTTTCCATAATGTCGCCATTGTAAAAATCCAGCGAGTGGCTGCCGCCGTTGAAAAAGTACATCTTTTCTGGCGGGATGCCTTTCACGCGCGCCCATTGCGCCGCTTGCGCCGAGCACTGATAGGGCAACAAATTGGGGTAAAAATGGAAGTTCAGCACAAAACCAAAAACCACCGCGACCCAGGCCCCGCGCTGCACCAGCACTTCAAAATCTGGTGGGAACGGGTTTCGGAAAATTTTCCAAAGCAGCCCGCCCGTGGCGGCGAGCACAATTCCCCACACCCAAACATTGCCCGTCGGGAACACGAAAATAAGCGTTGTAAAAGCGATAAAAAGCGCAACGAAGGCACTGATGTAAAGTGCTGTCCAAAGCCACACTCCAGTTTTTTGCCATGAACAAGCCACCAGCGCCGCCGCCCAAGGCAGGGTGATAAAAATATAGTGCGGCAACTTGTACTGCGCCATCGAGAGCGCGAAGAACGTGAGCAAGAACCCAGCGAGGGAGTAGTATTCAATCGGGTGCTGCACCGTATGCCGAGCAGCTGCCAACCTCGATAAGTTCGGGATGATGCCTTTGTAGAAACC
The DNA here is from genome assembly GCA_046155725.1 of Saprospiraceae bacterium. Taxonomy (GTDB): domain Bacteria; phylum Bacteroidota; class Bacteroidia; order Chitinophagales; family Saprospiraceae; genus M3007. The sequence goes on along the minus strand of JBJXFT010000347.1, from coordinate 7,970 downwards.
GCGCACCCGAAGCCAAATGGCCGCCGGCAGCAGCAAGCACCAAGGCAAAAACGCCCACAGATAAACGTGCAGGAAATAGAACACCGAAGCGTCGTTGCGCCACACATTCTCGCCGGTGATGCGGCCAAAACTTTGTTCCCAAAAGAAAAAGCGAAGCCCCGAAACGCCCTGCCGCTCGTTCACCAACTTTTCCGGGCGAAGGTCGAACTGCTGCCACAGACCCCAGCACATCGGCGCAAGCACCATGGCCGTGACGGCCAAGCCCAGCAGCCATTGCCAGCGAAAAATACCGCGCCAATCGCGCCGCACCAGCAGGTGGCCCCCCACCGCAAACGCGGGCATCACCAAGCCGATAGGCCCTTTGGCGAGCATGGCGAGGCCGATAAAAAAGAAGCCAGCGAGCAGGTTGCGCCAACGGTTGAACTCCACGTATTCAGCGAGTTGCCACACTGCGCAAGCCGCGAAGCCGAGCAAGATGGTGTCGGTGCGCACGTCGTTGCAGATGACCATCAGGCCCATGCAAGAGGCAAGAATAGTGGTGGCCAGCCGCGCCGTTTTTTCCCCATAAAAAAGGAACGCGAAGCGGTAGGTGGCCCATACGCCCGCAAGCGCGGCGAGCAGCGAGGGGAGTTTGTACGCCCAATTGCTGAGGCTGAAAAGCCAGAACGAGGAAGCCGAGAGCCAGAATACAAGCGGAGGCTTGTCGAGATAGTCGGCACCGCGGTGCTGCACTTGGAGCCAAGCGGAGGAGTGGCTGTTTTGCAGCATTTCCATCGAGATAGAGGCGTATTGCGCCGCGTCCACGTCCATCACATCGAGAAAAAGGCCGCGCAGGTACACGGCGACGAGGCCGAGCGCAAGCCAGAGCCAAGGGGAGCGGAGACGATGAAAAAGTGCTGGGTTCATTTTGGCGGGCGAAGGTATGCGGCAACGGGAGTCATCTCGTATTTTTTCAACGAAGCCCGATGGCCCCCAATCCCCGTCCCGTTTGGCCGCCACTTTTTCTGTGCGAAAAAAAGTCCGCGTGGTGGCGCACGGTGCAATAGGGCGAGATTTCGATTTGCCCTTCGGGAATGCCGAACGCGAGGAGTTGCGCGGCATTGGCTTTTTTCAAATCCACGAAAAATTTGTTGCGCTCGGCATCGAAGCGTTTGAACGGATTGGCAAATTGTGTCGCCACCTCGTCGCCCACCTCGAACGAGCATTCGTCAATGCAAGCGCCCACATAGGCATAGCAATCCCCTCCGCGGGTGCCGAACGTTTTTGCCATGAACGCCAAGGTTTTGGACACGATGTCGGCCACCGTGCTGCGCCATCCCGCGTGAATGGCCGCCACGGCATTTTGCCCTTTGTCAAAAACCAAGATGGGGGTGCAATCGGCTACTGAAACAACGAGCAAAATGCCCGGCACATCAGTCACCAATGCATCGAAACCTTCGGCACCTCCCGGCGCAGCAACGTCACGGATTTCGTGACCGTGCACTTGTTTTGACCAAGCCATTTGTTCAGGAAAGAAGCCCAATGTGGCACAAAAACGGCTACGGTTTTCGGCTATGTTGGCCGGAGAGTCGGCGGTGTTTTTGCCGAGATTGAGCGATTGGAAAGGCACGGGGCTGACTCCGCCGTGCCGGGTGCTTTGTGCGGCAGCGAGCTGGGGGAAGGGGGCAAAGATTGTGGGGAAAATTGCCAGGGCTTTACCTGCGGATGCTTGTTCGTCTGTCATTTCGTTGTTTTTTAGACCGCCCAAAGTCTGCTTTTTATCGAATTTTAAAAACGCTGGCTCTATTAGGAGAAAACGGTGGCGCGGGTTGTTCTACTTTTGAGAGACAATGGAGGTTCTACTTTTCATTGTCAAATTCGCCGCCTTATCACATTATCACATTCAGAACGATGCCCTTTTCCGAAATACTCAGCATGGCCTTCAAGAACATCCGCGTCAATATGCTGCGCTCGATGCTCACCTTGCTCATCATTGCTTTTGGCATCATGGCGCTGGTGGGCATCCTGACGGCCATTGACGCGATTGCCTATTCGCTCAGCGACAACCTCTCGAACTTGGGCGCCAACTCATTCAGCATAGAACGCAAGTGGGGCGAGGTGAAGAGCAACCGCCGGGGCAAGCAACAAAAACGGGCCGAGGCGGTGACGTACAAACAAGCGACAGAGTTCAAAGAACGGTTCAATTTCCCTGCAAAAGTCGCAATCGGGTGCTACGGAACAGGCAATGCGACCGCGAAATTTGCCGAAAAAAAGACAAACCCGAACGTGACCTTCAATGGCGCGGACGAGCATTTTATGGACGTAAAGGGCGTGGAAATCGCGCTGGGGCGCAATTTTTCAAAACTTGAGGTGGAGCGCGGCGCGCCTGTGGCAGTCATCGGGCCAGACATCGTGAAGTCGCTTTTTGGTGGTAAAAACGAAAAAGCCCTCGACCAAATCATCTCCGTGAACGCACACCGCTACCGGGTGGTGGGCATCATGGCCACAAAAGGCTCTTCGATGAACGAATCGAGCGACCGCAAAATATACGCCCCGCTCGTGAACGTGAAAGCACTTTTTGGCGCAGGCGACGACCAAGATTATTTCCTGATGGTGGCCGTGAAAGATGCCACGGCGATGGACGCTGCCCAATCGGAAGCCACCGGGCTTTTCCGCCAAATCCGGGGCTTGCGCCCTGGCGAGGAGGATGATTTCAAACTCTTTGCGAGCGATGGCATCGTGGCCATCCTGAAAGAAAACACCGTGACGCTGCGCCTCGCCGCCGTGGCCATCGGCCTGATGACGCTGCTCGGCGCGGCCATCGGCCTGATGAACATCATGCTCGTGAGCGTGACGGAGCGCACCCGCGAAATCGGTATTTCCAAAGCGTTGGGCGCTACCCAGCGCAACATCATGCTCCAATTCCTCGCCGAGGCCATCACCATTTGCCAGATAGGCGGGCTGGTGGGCATTTTCTTCGGCATCGTGATCGGCAACATCATGCCGCTGTTCATGGGCGGCTCGTTCCTTATTCCTTGGGGCTGGATGTTTTTGGGCTTTGCGCTTTGCATGGTCGTTGGCGTGGTGTCGGGCTTTTACCCTGCCATGAAAGCGGCGCGGCTGGACCCGATCGAATCCTTGCGCTACGAGTAGCACAGTATGATGCAGCGGCATGAGGGGAACGGGCGAGTTTTCACACCGGCCAATTGCTATAGGTGCTGCGGTAGCCGCGAGGCCATTTTGAACAAAGCGGCTTCAAAAGCGTACTGTGGTGGGCAGTGTTCAAGCCTGTTCGTCAGCAGGCGCATCCGTTGCCAAACAGACGATTTTTTGATCGCCGCCCATGACTGACACCCTCCCACCATGCCCGGCATCTACCTCCACATCCCGTTTTGCAAGCAGGCTTGCCACTATTGCAACTTTCATTTTTCCACTTCGCTGCGCCAGCGGGGGGAGATGTTGGGGGCGATTTTGAAGGAACTGGATTTACAAAAAAACTACCTCGGCGGGGCAGAAATCCACTCCGTTTATTTTGGTGGTGGGACACCATCGCTTTTGGAACTGGGGGAACTGGAACAAGTTTTTGAGAAGATAAACCATCTCCACCGCATTGCACCCAATGCCGAAATAACCCTCGAAGCCAACCCCGACGACCTCTCGCTCGAAAAACTCCGCGACCTGCGAGCCCACACTCCGGTGAACCGCCTGAGCATCGGCATCCAATCTTTCGCCGACGAGGACTTGCGCTGGATGAACCGCGCCCACCAAGCCCACCACGCTCGCGCTTGCCTCGACGATGCCCTCGCCGCAGGCTTTCAAGACCTCTCGATTGACCTAATCTATGGCTCGCCTACCACCCCCGACGAGCAGTGGGCGGCCAACCTGCGCACGGCTTTTGGCTACGGCATCCCACACCTTTCGTGCTACTGCCTCACGGTGGAGGAGGGCACTGCGCTCGGCACCTTTGTCCGCCGAGGGCTACGGCCACCTGTGGACGAAGAGCGCGCCGCGCGCCAGTTCGAGATGCTGATGGAGGCTGCTGCCGCGCAGGGCTACGAGCATTACGAAATCTCCAATTTCGCGCTGCCTGGCCGCTATGCCCGGCACAACACCAACTACTGGCGCGCGGAGCCGTACCTCGGCGTGGGGCCTTCGGCGCACTCGTTCGATGGGGCTTCGCGCCAATGGAACGTGGCGCACAATGCACAGTACATCCAGCATTTGGCCGAGGGAAAAATCCCGTTCGAGCGCGAGGTGCTCACGCCCGCACAGCATTTCAACGAATATGTGATGACCTCGCTGCGCACGATGTGGGGGGCGGATTTGGGAAAAATCAGTACCCTCGGCGCAGGCTTCGCGCAGCATTTTGAAACGGCAGCAAAACCGTTTTTGGAAAGCGGGGTATTAGAAAAAGCGGGGCCGACGTTCCGCCTTTCCCGCAGGGGCAAACTCTTGGCCGACAGGGTGGCGATGGAATTGTTTTTTGAAGAAACAACCCGATGAGGCACTTCCCGCAATGGCGAATTGATATTTTTGCCGAAACATTTTTGGACATAAAGCATTTGGCATTTGGCAAAACACTGATTTCCAAACCTTGGCCATCAAGTCCAAGGCCCATTGTCTAAACTCTTTGCGCCATGACCCGAATTTTGTTAGTCGAAGACGAAGCCCACATCCGTGACGCGCTGAAACTCAACCTCGAGCTGGAAGGCTACGAAGTGGTGTGCGCGGGCAATGGCCGCAAGGCGCTCGACCTTTTTGCCGGGCAACACTTTGACCTGCTGCTGCTCGATGTGATGATGCCAGAGGTGGACGGTTTTGATGTCACGGAGAAGGTGCGCCTCAGCAACACCGAGGTGCCCATCCTGCTGCTCACGGCCAAAGACATGAGCCAAGACCGCATTATGGGGCTAAAAAAAGGGGCCGACGATTACCTTACCAAGCCGTTCAACTTGGAAGAACTGCTGCTGCGCGTGAGCAAACTCCTGCAGCGAAGCCAACGAAAAAAAGGCGAAACCCTCGCGCGCTTTGAGTTTGGCGGCAACAAGATAAACTTCGAGACTTTCGAGGCCAGCACATTCGAGGGAGCGGAAATCAGGCTTACCAAGAAGGAAACGATGCTGCTCAAACTCCTCGTGGAGCGCAAAGACGAGGTGGTGAGCCGCAACCAAATCCTGCAAGCGGTGTGGGGCTACGATGTGTTTCCCAGCACGCGCACGATTGACAATTTCATCCTCTCGTTCCGAAAATACTTTGAGGAAGATGCGAAGACCCCGCGCTTTTTTCATTCGATAAGAGGAGTGGGGTATAAGTTTACGATGTAGCACCTACACTAAAACAAAATGAAATGGCTACGAACAAACCTGAAATCGAACAATTCATCCAAGCCTTCAACGCCTCTGCTACCCGAACAAGGGCCTTGCTTATCGGGCTTTTGTTTGCTTCTATTTTGGCCTCTATTGCGCTAATAGATTCAGTTCACAGTTGGTATGGCGCAAGGATAGAGATACGTCAGGTAGCGTTGCAGTGGTTTGTTTTTCCTGAAGATAATAAAAGCAGTAAAGAAGATGGAACGGTCATTTGCCTGTCTTGCGACTCGCTTAAAAATGGAGTTATAGCAGATACGCAAAAAGTAACACCGAAGGCCGAAATTCAAGCACCAGCATTCCACTCCGTTCAAGAGTTTGCGATTTCGCTTGAGAATCAAGAACTCAACGAATCAGAGCGGTGGGACTCTGCACAAATTGAAAATATACTGCGCAATGCTATAAACCTAGAATATTTCCCCTTGCTGGGAAAAAACAAAAGCGACCTCCCATATTGGATTTCGATAAAACCTTTTGAATCGGGTGAGTGGCGAGTCCCAGATAAGAAGCAGCGGAAATTGCTGTATCAAGCCCTTTCTAGGGCTGCTGCTGTATCCAATGATTACTCTCCCCATTCTAGGCAAGAATTTGAATACGCGCTTGAAAATCTCATGGAAGCCAAAACAGAAAACTTTACGCTTGTGCGAATGCCTATTTTGGGTGTCTCGTTCGACATTAATTATTTAGGCATTATCAGTGGCTTAATATTTTCTGCCTTAATGGCGCTGCTATATCTTAGCATGGTTCGAGAAAACCGCAACCTCAAGACCTTGTTTCAACATGGGTTGCAGGATAAGGATACCGACGGCAGACGGCTCTACGAACTGCTCTCCATGTACCAAGTGCTAACTGTGCCGCAAAAACTCTACCGGCCAGACAACAAAAGTGATTTACGAACACGCAACATCATTGAAGTCGTATTTTGGTTTCCGTACGCAGTATTGCTGCTGATCTTCGTTTACGATTGCATTTCTTTTAAGATTGGCTTGTCTCTAAACCCAAACATGACCATCATTACCAGTCTTTCAACTTTGCTATCCTTGGCTTCTATCACGTATTTTTCTTTTAAACTGAATAGCCGTCAAAGAAGTATAAACCGCCTTTGGGACAATCAATACTTTCGCCTCCACATTGAGAACTTTGTATCCCCCAACCCGACCAACGATGACGCACCTCTTTTCGCCACACTTCCTCAAGCTAAGATCAATTGGACAAATACCGCCTATAGAATCAGCAGGGAACAGCCGTTAAGCGAGAATAAGAGCGTCGAACGCCTACGGGAGTTTTTGAACCTCTGTTATGATGATTCTGAAGATAAACGTGACCCCAAACTCCCGAACCTTAATGACAATGCCTATTGGGCGCAAAAGGATGATGAATGCTGGAAGGTACTTCAAGAATGGTTTGAGAAAAACAAGCAGCATTCTACAAGAAAGCAGTTTCGAGTGGGTCTTACCGAAATGATGAACAGCCTTCAGCCTCCTGACAAATCCTCAAATACCCCAATCAACAAATAACCAACCCACCCCTCAATCCATGTGGCTGCTCAAGCAAATTCTCATCCTCCTCATCCGGCTTTACCAAGTAACGCTTTCGCCGTTTTTAGGGGCGAACAAGTGCCGCTACCAGCCCACTTGCTCGCACTATGCCATTGAGGCTTTGGAGGAATGGGGGCCGTTCAAGGGCACCTATTTGGCTGCAAAACGCATATTGCGCTGCCACCCTTGGAGCAAACACCCGATGCACGACCCTGTGCCGAAGCGGGAAAGTTGAACCGTATAAAAAAATGAAAGTCACCGAACGTTTTCAAAAATCCAAAGGCCAAACCCTCGTCTCCTTCGAGGTGCTGCCCCCGCTGAAAGGCGGCAGTATGCAGGCCATCTTCCACACGCTCGATGCGCTGATGGAGTTCAAGCCGCCGTTTATTGACGTGACCTACCACCGCGAGGAGTTTATCTATAAAAAACGGCCATCGGGTTATTACGAGAAAACAGCCATCCGCAAGCGCCCAGGCACGGTGGGCATTTGCGCCGCCATCATGCACCGCTACGGGGTGGACGCAGTGCCGCACCTCATCTGTGGGGGCTTTTCGGTGGAGGAGACGGAGAACGCGCTGATTGACCTCAACTTTTTGGGCATCAATAATGTGCTGGCCCTGCGGGGCGATGCGCGACAGTTTGAGGACAAATTTATCCCCGACGACAACGGCCACAAGTACGCCCTCGACCTCGTGCGCCAAATAGTGGGCATGAACCACGGGCAATACCTCGACCAAAACATCCAGAACGGCGAGCCTACGGATTTTTGCATCGGCATAGCAGGCTACCCGGAAAAGCATTTCGAGTCGCCCAACTTTGGCACCGACCTGCATTTCACCAAAGAAAAAGTGGACGCGGGAGCGGGCTATATCGTGACGCAGATGTTTTTTGACAACAAAAAATACCACGATTATGTAGATGCTTGCCGCGCTGCGGGCATCGAAGTGCCCATCGTGCCGGGCCTGAAACCATTGACCAAGAAATACCAGCTGAACTCCATCCCGCGCAAATTCTTTATCAACTTCCCCGAAGAGTTCGTCAAGGAGGTGCTCAAAGCCAAAGACGACGAGGCGGTGAAGCAAGTGGG
>JBJXFT010000331.1:0-25122 GCA_046155725.1 Saprospiraceae bacterium | reverse complement strand
TGCCCACTCACCCCGAATTGGTGCAATTGCCTGCTGCCGGTTTGTTTTTCATGCGCTTGTTGGCCGCCTGCGGGGCCATGTTGCTGGTGGCCCGTTTGGGCCAAGGTGCCGACGGCCTTGGGCAACGGGCGCGCACGCTGCGCATCTTCGTGTGGATAGCGGTGGGCAGTTTTGTGCTGTTCAACTGCTTGAACTGGATCATGATTGACCGCTACCTGCTTGTATTCGTTCCGCTCGCGCTCTTGCTTTTGGCCGCAGGGCAGCCGTTCCAGCCGGGGCGGATGGCTTGGGCAATGGCGATTGCACTGTCTATTTTTAGCGTCGCCGCTACGCACGATTATTTGTCTTGGAACCGCGCGCGGCACCAAGGGCTGCGCGAAATAATGGCGCAAGGGGTGACGCCCAGGGAAATAGACGGCGGTTTTGAGTTCAACGGGTTTTACAAAACCGGGCCGAGGCGCAGCATGGGCGGGGAGAAAAGTTGGTGGTTTGTGTATGACGATGCTTGGGCGGTCTCGTTGGGCAGGATGTACGGCTATGACGTGGTGCGCGCCGTGCCTTATCGCCGATGGCTGCCGCCCTGCACGGACAGTATCTTGGTCAGCCGGCGCAAGCCGACGGTCTTGCGCGACTCGGTTTGGTGCGACATGGAACAGGTCAGTGTGGACTCCAGCGCCTTTTTGCCCATCGCTGGAAGTTTCCAAATAGGCAACGGGCAAACCCGCTCCGACAGGCGCTCGTTCGGCGGGAGGCATTCGGCTCAGTTGGATGCGAAAAACCCCTACGGGCTTTCTCTGTCCATTGATTCCTTTGAGCGGCACGAACGTTTTGTGGGCCGCGTGTGGCGCTATCCGGCGGTTTGCAACGCGGGCTTTGTGCTTGCCGCCAACGATGCCGCAAGGTTTTGGGTCAGCGAAACGGACTATTTAGTGCAGCGCGACTCGTCGGGCTGGGGGCTGCTCGAAATAGACTTGCACATTCCGGAGAAAGCCGTGGGGCAGGCTGGGAAAATCTACCTTTGGAATCCTTCGGACAGGGACACGGTGTGGTTTGACGATTTTAAGTTGTTCAGGCTAAAGTGACACCGTAGAAGCCAACGCACTATGTTTGCGCATTTCTATAACTGTACGTGTTGAACCAGTGGCCTCAGGGCTGTGTGGTTTTCAATCGAATCAATCGGACGTAATCTTCAAAATCGAATCATTCGACTATAATATGCGCCCTTACCTGATCGGAATTTGTGGCGGCAGCGGCAGCGGCAAAACGAGTTTCATCCGCCGCCTGCGCCAATCTTTTTCGGAAGAACAACTGTGCATCGTCTCGCAGGACGACTATTACCTGCCCCGCGAACAGCAGCACCGCGACCCGAACGGGGAGCAGAACTTCGACTTGCCCAAGTCTTTTGACAAAAAGAAATTTCGGCACGACCTGGAGAAGCTCTTGGCGGGCGAGTCCATCACCATCGAGGAATATGTTTTCAACAACCCCGATGCAAAGCCCAATATGTTGGTCTTCAATCCTGCGCCGGTGATTGTCATCGAGGGGCTGTTCGTTTTTCACTACAAAAAGATTGCGGAGCAACTCGACCTGAAAGTGTTCGTGAACGCGAAGGAAAACCTCAAGATCATCCGCCGCATCCTGCGCGACCAAGTGGAGCGCGGCTACCCGCTCGACGATGTGCTGTACAAATACCAGCACCATGTGCTGCCCTCGTTCGAGCGTTTTATCTTGCCGTACAAGGAGGAAGCGGATTTGGTGGTGAACAACAACCGCGATTTTGAGCGCGGGCTGGCGGTTTTGGAAGGTTTCCTGCGAGATAAATTGAGCGTTGAACGATGAACGATGAACTATAAACGATGAACTATAAACGTTGAACAAGGTGGGTGAAAATAGCCCAATAACCCCCTCCTTCGCCCCCGCCTCCGTCAAGGCTATTGCGGGTGAAAGGCTTCGGCGGGTAAAAATGACGCAATGTCGAAACAGCTCTACACCCGCCCGTTCCTGCTCCTTTGCTTTTCGCACGCGCTGTTTGCGGGCAGTTTCAACATGATGCTGCCAGAGCTGCCTGCCTACCTCACGTCGCTGGGCGGCGCGGAACACAAGGGGCTTATCATCGCGCTATTCACCCTCACGGCAGGGGCTTCGCGGCCATTCAGCGGCAAACTCGCCGACACGGTGGGGCGGCTCCCGGTCATGTACATCGGCACTTTTGCTTGCGTCGTTTGCAGCCTGCTCTATCCGCCCCTGGCTTTTGTGTCGGGCTTTTTGGCATTGCGGTTTTTCCATGGTTTTTCTACCGGCTTCAAGCCCACGGGCACCTCGGCTTATGTGGCGGACATTGTGCCGAATGGCCGGCTCGGCGAGGCGATGGGCACGCTCGGCATTTGCCTCAATCTGGGCGCCAGCGCGTCGCCGCCCTTGGGGAGTTGGTTGGTGAAGCACTTCGACATCAACGCCATGTTTTACGCCTCGGCGGTGCTGGCGCTGCTTTCGGTTTTGATCCTGACTACGTTGAAAGAAAGCCTGCGCGACAAACAGCCATTCCGCCTCGCGCTTTTGAAAGTGGGCAGAGACGATGTGTTCGACCCGCGCGCGCTGCCGGCAGCCAAGGTGATGCTTTGCTGCTACATCAGCTACGGGGTCATCCTCACGCTGGTGCCCGATTTGAGCGACCGGGTGGGGGTGGAAAACCGAGGCACGTTTTTTACCATTTTCACGCTCGCGAGCCTCCCGGCGCGGCTTTTTGCAGGAAAGATTTCTGACCAGCTGGGTCGTGTCCCAGTCTTGAAAGCCTCTTCCGTTCTCATTGCTATGTCCATGCTCGCGTTCGCGGTGGCAGATTCACCGGCCATGCTTTACTTCGCTTCGGCCATGTTCGGGTTTGGCAACGGGGTGTTTTCTCCCGCCATCAATGCTTGGACGGTGGATCTCGGCGACCCCGCCCGCAAAGGCCGCGCCATGGCTACCATGTACATTTCTTTGGAAATAGCCATTGGCGGCGGCGCGCTCCTGGCGGGCTGGTTCGCGCCCCAAATAGCCGGGGTGTTTTGTTTTGCGGCGGCGGCGAGTTTGATGGGCGGGGTATATTTGGCTTGGAGAAAATGAAAGGCTTTTCTGGGCGTTTTGCCCCCTAAACACGGTGGGTTTGAAAACACTAAGGAAGTAAGGGACACTAAGCGTTACACCACTAAAACCCCTCTTGCAATCGAATCAATCGGACTTAATCCTCAAAAATCGAATCATTCGACACATGGACATCTATACCCGCAAGTCGTATTGGAAATGGTATCTGGCCGCAGGCGGCACCCTCATCGTCATCCTTTCGCTGGCCTACACCCGCTACCTCGGCGAGCAACTCGCCGAGCGCGAGAAACAACAGGTGGAACAATACCTCGAAGCCCAACGGACGCTCGCCAGTTCGGGCGGCGACCCGTACCAATCTTTTTACTGCGACATCAGTTTCCAACTCAAAGTGGTGCAGGGCAACACTACGGTGCCCATCCTCTTGCTCAATGAGCGCGGCGGCATTGACGGCTACACCAATGTGGGCGAAGACGAAAACGACAGCATCTCGACCGAAGCCTTGTTGCGGGTGTACCAGCGCATGAGGGACGAACGGGCCGACACGATCCATGTGCAGGTGGGCGACGACCTTCAGATCGTGATGTACGGCAAATCGAGCCTGCTGAAACTCTTGGAATGGTACCCATACATCCAGTTGTTCCTCATCGCCGTCTTTATCGGGTTTGGCTACGCGGGCTTCAGCGCGTCGCGGAGGGTGGAACAGAACAAGGTGTGGCTCGGCATGGCAAAGGAAACCGCCCACCAACTCGGCACTCCCATCACGGCCATACTCGGCTGGATTGAAACGCTGAAAGAGGTGAACGAAGACCGCCCCGACAACCAAGAGATGCTCCTCGAACTGCGCAACGACGTGACGCGCCTCGAACTGGTGGCCGACCGCTTCTCCAAAATAGGCGCTACGCCCGAACTCCGCCCCGTCAATCTCTACGAACAACTCGAAGCCTGCCGCGCCTATATGCAGCGCCGCGCGCCGCGCAAAACCGTGTTCGACTTCCCCGACCCCGCCAAAGAAGCGCCGCTGATGGTGTTTCTGAACCCGCCGCTCTTCGATTGGGTGATAGAAAACCTGCTCCGCAATGCCATTGACGCGATGGAAAGCGGCGAAGGGAAAATAGCGGCCCACGTTTACCTCGAAAGCCGTTGGGCCTGCATTGACGTGAGCGACACGGGCAAAGGAATCGCCTCTGGAAAGCACGGCACGGTGTTCAAACCCGGCTACAGCACCAAAACGCGCGGCTGGGGCCTTGGCCTTTCGCTGGCTCGGCGCATCATGGTGGAATACCACAGCGGGCGCATTTTTGTCAAAAAATCGGAAGTCGGCAGAGGCACCACGTTCACCGTGAAATTGCCCATCAACCGAAAGAGATGAAAAACGCCCTCCTCATTTTCATCCGCAACCCAGCGTTGGGCAAAGTGAAAACCCGCCTCGCCCGCACGCTCGGCGACGCAGAAGCCTTGCGCATTTACCACATCCTGTTGGGCCAAACCCGCGCTGCCGCGCTGGGCTGCGCGGCCGAGCGCTGGCTGTTTTACAGCGATTTTGTGGCGGAAAACGACGGCTGGGATTCCCCTTTTTTTCAAAAGAAAACCCAGCACACGGGCGAGCTCGGCGAACGCATGGAGGCCGCTTTCCAATTGGCTTTCGAAGCCGGGGCGCACAAGGCGGTCATCATCGGGAGCGACTGCCCGGAACTGACGGGCGCGGTTTTGCAGCAGGCTTTCGACTTGCTCGACGCTGCCGATTTTGTGCTGGGGCCTGTGCCAGATGGGGGCTATTACCTTTTGGGGATGAAGGCTCTGGATCCGTCCATTTTTCGCGGCATCGCGTGGAGCACCGCCACGGTGCGGGAAAAGACTTTGGAAAAAATGGCTGCCACGGGCAAATCCTGCGCGCTCTTGCCCATGCTTTCGGATGTGGACACGGAGGAAGATTGGCGGGCTTTGATAGTTGGGTAGTCGTTCCCCGCTTTTGGCAGGAGACTTCGGGAACTGCGGCATGACCGAAGTCCGGAAGAGATTGAGGCGTACTTCGGGTAAAGGAGTTGGCCATTCAAACAATCAAATTTACTTTTGTGACCCAATCGCAATCCTTCGATAAGAATTTATGGAAATCATCACCGTACAAGTCAACGACAAGCAGCGCAAACGTTTCCTGCTCCAACTGCTCGCGGAACTGAATTTCGTGGACATCCTCCCAAACGCTTCTAACTTAACTGCCGAGGAGCGCCGCTTCATAACCAATCTACGCGCCGCGCTTAGCGACGTAGCCTTGCACCAACAGGGCAAAATCCAATTGAAAACGGCTCAGCAATTAATCGCTGAACTATGAACATCGTCGTTGCCCCAACTTTCGAGCGCGATTTGAAACGGCTTGTCAAAAAGTATCCCTCGTTGCGGGCCGAATTCCCTGCTTTGGTGGAGAGCCTGATAGAAGACCCATTGCAAGGAATCCCCTTGGGCAAAGACTGCTTTAAAATCCGGCTGCGCATCGCATCCAAAGGGCGAGGTAAAAGCGGCGGAGGCAGGGTGATCACCTGCGTGAAAATCTTGGAAGATACTGTTTATCTCCTGACACTTTACGACAAGTCAGAACAGGAAAGCATTGACGAGCAGCGGTTGGACGCACTACTCGAAATAGCCGGGCTTTTCTGATGGCTCGCCTTTATTTGCGAAGCGAAATCAAGCATCCCGCTCGCTTTTACCCCCCGAATCTTTCATAGGCGAGTTCTCACCTTTACCCGCCGTAGCCGATAGGCGTAGGCGGTCGTTCTCACCCTCTCACCGCTCTCACAATCTCACACTCCCATGTCCGACCTCGCCCTATGCCTCATCCGCGAAAACATCGAAAAACATGAGCGTGGCGAAGATGCCACCACCCTTCCTGTCCCGCGTTTGGCGGGAGACCTCGGAAACTGCGGCATGACCGAAGTGCCAGAGGAGATTGAATCGCAGCTCCTCTGATTTTTGTAAGAGCCATTAGGATTGAAGCCATACTTTTGAAACAAAATCAAAGAAATCCACTCATTCTTTCACCTTTCACTTGCTTTGCTCCAGTCATGTCCACAAAAGAAGATTTCCACACACAATACGCCGAGGATGTTGACCCCGATACACTGGGCGAGATATGGAAAGCCAAGGAGGAGGCAAGAACAGAGTTAGTGTTAAATTACAGCAAAAAAATTTCTACCTTATCTCCAGTGAAGAGCCTACTAAAATTACAGACTCTCGAATTTAGAAAAACAGAGGTCAAAGATTTATCCCCGCTGGCTGAAATGCAAGAATTAAGGAAGATCGTTTGTTCAGAGACAGGTATCAAAGACCTGGCTCCACTACGCAAGCTAAAAAATTTAGAAAGGCTCCACTGCTCCGGAACAGAAATCAGTGATTTGGCTCCTTTAGCTGAACTGCCGAAATTACGGTTACTCTCTTGCTACAACACACATATCAGCGATTTGTCCCCCCTCCGCCTTTTAATAGAAAAAGGCTTAAAAGTAGAATGGAGTTCAAATAGTTGGGAAGGGGAGGGCATATATGTCGAAGGCTGCCCCCTCGTCCACCCTCCCATAGAAATAGTAAAACAAGGCAACGAAGCCATCCTCGCCTACTTCGAGGAACTGAAAAAAGTAGGCGAAGAAAAAAGCCTCGAAGCCAAAGTCGTCCTCATCGGCGAAGGCATGGCGGGAAAAACCAGCCTGCGCACCCGCCTCATCAAAGGCGAAAAAGCGCCGCTGCCGCCCAAAGACGAGCGCACCAAAGGACTGGAAGTAGAAGTGGAACCCTTTTTTGTGGACTTGCCCAATGGCGAGCGCATTCGGCTCAACCTCTTCGACTTTGGGGGACAAAAGCACTACAAGCCCCTGCACCAGTTTTTCTACTCCTGCCGTGCGCTCTATGTGCTGGTGACCAAAAATGGCGACGACTCCAACGAGTTTGACTATTGGTTTAGCACCGCCGAACTTTTTGGCGAAAAAAGCCCCGTGCTGGTGGTCAACAACCTTTTTGGCGATGTGCCGAGCGGGTTCAGCCGCAGCCGCTTTGGACGTTTCGACCACATCATCAAAGACAGTCTGGACACCAATCTGGATACCTGTGCAGGCTTCCCAGAGGTCAAAAAACGCATCGGCCAATTGGCCGAAGACCTGCCGACCGTCCTCCAAATCATCCCAAAGTCTTGGGCCAACGTGCGCCGCGCCCTCGAAAAAATCCGATACCGCAACATCATCCCCTTGGACGAATACTTGGAAATCTGCGCCCAAGAAGAGAATGGCGGCATGGATGAAAGTCGCGCCCTGCACTGCTCGCTCTACTTGCACGATATCGGGGTCTGTCTGCATTACCCAGAAAAGGACTTCCCTGGCCTGCACCGTTTCGTCATCGTCCGAAACGAATGGGCTACCGAGGCGGTGTATCGGGTCATGGAGGATAAAACAGTCAACGATCAGCATGGCCGCTTCAACCTGGACGATATGCGGCGGATTTGGCAACCACGTCAGGAGGACATTGAGCAGGGTGAGAACTTCCGTTATGAGCGCTACAGGCCGGAATTGCTGGAGTTGATGCGCAATTTCAAACTTTGCTATCCGCTAAAAGACGGCGAATCTTACGTCGCGCCCAGCCTGTTGCCCGTCAAGCAAGAGGACGATTTGCGTTGGAATGCCGACCAAGATTTGCAATTCGAGGTGGAGTACGATTTCATGCCGCCCGCCCTGTTTTCGCGCTTTGTGGTGAGCCGCTACGAAGACATCGGTGGCGACAACCGCAACCAAGTGTGGAAAGACGAGGTGTTTTTTCAATGGGAAAATGCCCGCGCCAATGTGAGCGTACCCTCGCGGGTAGGCAAAAACGCCATCGTTTTCAAGGTGCAGGGCAAAGACCTGGAAGCCCGCAAACTGCTGCTGACTTCGCTGCTGCGCGATTTGACAGAACTCCACAAGGAAACGCCGGGCATCAAAGTGGAGGAGCGAATTCCGTGCATCTGTGTGAGATGTAGTGCCACCCAAGAGGACAAGCAGTTCTTCGAGCACACTGTGCTAAAAGAATTTCAGGCTGCTGGCGATGATGAAATCCAGTGCCAGAAAAGTCGAAAAATGGTATCTGTGAACGCCCTACTTGGGAATATTTTCAGCACCCGCGAGGGGATCGGGGAAGATGATTCGCAGGAAATCCTGGGGCTCATCGAAAAGGGCCGTTTGGAAGAAGCCTTGGAGCGCATGAAAGAAGCCGGCTACCCTGATGCAATTCAGTTCCTTGGCCAACTTAATAGGGCTAAAAAAAAGGTCAACGTTGAAGGGGGTGTCGCAGCAGATTTAAGAAACGAGGAAAACAGAATCCAGACGGTGGTGGTGGAATTGGTGAAGAAACATCAAACCACCACCCGCGCCACATCAAGGTAAACGCCGTGCAAGTGGTCGAAGTCGGCATCGGTAGTGAGCAAGGTGGCTTCCAGCACCGAGGCGGTGGCGGCGATCCAGAGATCATTTTTGCCCAAGTTGCGGGCAGAGAGCCCCAGCGAACGATTAGGCAATTTTCCTTGACTGAAAGCGTCAATCTCGGCATATCGGTCAATCACATCTTCCGCAAAAATATCAGCAAGATAAAACTGGGCGCACAAGTCTTCCAATTGCCGAAGTCTGGGCAAACCCCACTTATTTTGGAGGGCAATGGAACGGAGTTCGCCTTTTGACACGACTGACATCCAGCAATCCCTGTCGGGATGGAAAGGTGAATATGTTCGCTTCACATGCTGCATCACAGGTGACTCGCGTAGGTAGTGAAGCACAATGTTGGTGTCAAATAAGAAAATCATTTGGTCAGTTGTGAAAGGAGGACTTCTACAGGTTCTTGGATATCCATTTTACGAATGATCCGCATGATTTTTTCTTCATCATGGCCTTTAAGTTTCTGCTTTCGCTTCAGCATTTCCGGGTCGAGCCGCTTGCGTATCTGCCCGGCATATTTTTTCATTGCCTCCTGACGGGCGGTTTTCAGCGCGTGGTAGTAGATGGCCACCGCTTGTACCTTTTCCGCGTCCTGCTCGTTGGAAATTTCGCGTATGAGTTCGAGTTTGCTTTCGGCCAAGTCTGTCATGGTGCGATGAGTTGTTTTTGAGCAGCAAAAGTGCGCATTTCCTACATGATTTGGCGCAGCGTTCCGAAAGTTCATTCCGATTGTTCAGGGCGGCAAGTTCCGACATCGTGATGTGCCTCTTCAGTGCCGACTTTGGGACTTCTGATTTTGTTACCCCAGCTCCCGACAAAGCCAAGCAGCGTAAGAAAGTGCTGCTGGAAAAACGGAAGGGCGGGTTTTGATAAAGCCCGTAAACTTATCCACGAAGGCAGCCACAAGCGAAACCCGCTTCGTCCTCATTTTGGCAACGTAAGCCTAACCTGCTCCACACGGCGCTTGTCGGCAATGGTGACCGTGAGCAAAAATCCGTTCCAAGTCATTTCGGTACCAATCGTGGGGATGTCGCCGCGCAATTCCAGCGCAAGGCCGGCAACCGTGTCGGAAGTGCCGCGCGCCGGGTCGAAAGTATTGGGCGGGAGGTCTGCGATGCGGCACACATCGTTCAAAAGCGTTTGGCCTTCAAAGAGATAATTGAAGTCGTCAATCTTGCGGTAGCGAATATCGCTCTCCTCGTCAAACTCGTCGCGGATATCGCCCGTCACCTCTTCCAAAATATCTTCCATCGTCACGATGCCCGCGATGCCACCATATTCGTCCACCACCACGGCCATGTGCATCCGTTGCTGCTTGAACTCTTCGAGCAGCTCACTGCCGCGCTTGGCTTCCGGCACCATCAGCACATTGGTGCGGATGAGCGGCTGCCACTCAAAGCCGTCGTCCTTGTCCAAATGCGACACCAAATCCTTTACATACAAGATGCCAGTCACGTTGTCCAAATCCTCGTCGCACACAGGCAAGCGCGAAAACTCTGACTGCCGCACCACATCGAGCAGGGCGTGAAACCCCGTCTTGAAATCTACCGACACCACCTTTGAGCGCGGCTGCATCACCTGCTTCACCGTCACGTCGCCGAATTGCACGATGCTTTTCAGCAGCTCCAGTTCGCGTTTTTCGCTGGCTGCCGACAGGCCGTTGGCCTCCCCCTTCTTTTGCGCTGTTGCCGCTTCTGCCTTTTTTTCTTGTTGGGTAAAAACCTTGAAAAGCATTTTCCAAAAAAAGGCGAACCACCACAAACGCTTCAAAAAAAACACGGCTCGCCCCTCCTTCTTTTTTTGAAAGTCAATCTTTTGCAAGCCCCAAAAAACAGATGCCAAGCCAAAGGCCAGCACACCGCCGGCCATTCCCCACACCAACCAAGCAGGCAAACCGCCCCATTCTGCAAAGCCAGAAAGCCATGCCTTGGCTTGGCCCGAACGCATCACGAAAGCAGCCAGCATCGCGCCAGCCAGGGATATGAGCAACACCCGCGCCAGCAAGAGGGCGGCCAAAGTCGGGCGGATCTCCAGGCTCAGCGACAAGGCCCGGCGGGCAGGGCGGCTTTCCTCGCCCCGCAGCACATCGAGGTCTTTCGACGAAAGCCCCACCAGCGCGCGCTCGGCCATCAGGCAAAGAAAATAAAACAGGAAAATGAGAAGTAGCCAGCCCATGATTGTCGGCGCACCGTTTCGGGTGTTTTTTTGAAAACACGAAGGAACTAAGAAACACTAAGTTCTGGGCTTTTAACGCAAGTGCTTAGTGGCTCTTAGTTCCTTTGTGTTTTCAAAATGATCGAGGCGCGCGCTGTAGATTTTAGAACGGCAGATCGTCGCCGTCGGCGGGCGGAGCATCGGCGGGCATGGAGGGCGGCTCCTCGGAAGAGACGGAGCGGGTGCTCGGCATTACAGCAGGTTCACTGTTCGGGAAACGGCTTTCGTAGCCACCGCCTTCGCGCTTGTCGAGCAGCCGGAAGGTAGCCGCCACGATGTCCGTCAGGTTTTTTTCCACGCCTTCCTTGTCCGTGTATTTGCGGTACGAAATCTTGCCTTCCACATACACGGTGCTCCCTTTTTTCAAATTTTTGGAGCGTTCGGCAAGGTCGCGCCACACCACAATGTTGTGCCATTCGGTCTGGGTTTGCCAGTTGTCGTCTTTGTCTTTGTAGCTCTCGTTGGTGGCGAGCGAGAAGCGGCCCACTTGGGTGCCGTTTTCCAGAGTGCGCACCTCGGGGTCAGCGCCGAGGTGGCCGATAAGGGTTACTTTGTTGATCATGGCGTTAGTGATTTTAAGTTAAAAGTGTGGCCTCAAAGTTAGCGCATTGCTTTGCAAATGGCGGTCAATCACTTTTGGAAAAGCAATATTTTTTTTCAAATCCGCCCGTGCAATGCGCTCACAGCCCTCGAAAAGCAGGTTTTGAAAAACCTCTTGCGGCGTTTCGTCGGGCAAATCTATTTCATAAAAAACAGCCGTCACCTCTTGGTGCGTGAGCAATTGGCGCAACGGCGCAGATACCCGAACGGGCCCGCCGCCAAAAGGCGAAACCTGAACGGGCCCCGGCGCTTGTGGGAATTCCCACAGCCCGCGCCAAATGTCCTTCCCCGTCCGTTTGCGCACAAACACGTCGCCCCGGTAGTTGAAAATCAGATAGTGGAACGCCCGCTTTTTCTTGACCAAGCCTTTGGCCCTCCAAGGCAACTCGGCTACTTTGCCCATCAGGAGCGCGCGGCACTCGGAACAAAAAGGGCAGTCGGGGCAGCGCGGCTGCTGCGGCATACAGCAGGTAGCCCCAAAATCCATCATGGCTTGGTTGTGCGCTGCGGGGCGCTCGAGGTCGAGCAGATTTTGGGCGAGCGCGGCAAATTGTTTCTGCGCGGCAGGTGTGCCGGTCGGCGATTCGATGCCAAAAAACCGGGCCAGCACCCGATACACATTGCCATCCAGCACCGCGTGGGGCAGCCCAAAAGCGAACGAAGCGATGGCCGCAGCCGTGTAGTCCCCCACACCTTTCAGGCTACGGATTTCCGCGTAGGTGTGCGGGAACTCGCCGTTCAATCGGTAGGCGATGTGCTTGGCGGCGGCGTGGAGGTGGCGGGCGCGGGCGTAGTAGCCGAGGCCCTCCCAAAGTTTCATCAGTTCGTCTTCGGGCGCGTCGGCGAGGTAGCGGACATTGGGGTATTGCGCCACAAATTTTTGATAGTAGGGCAAGCCTTGCTCTACGCGGGTCTGCTGCAAAATGATTTCGGAAAGCCAGATTTTGTAAGGGTCGCGCTCGCCTTTCCAAGGCATGGGGCGAGGATTCTGGATGGCCCAATCAAGAAGATTTTGGCGAAAAAACGAAATGGTTGCGATAGGGATTTGGCCGAAGGATTCATCATTTATCATTACACCATTCATCATTCAAGCGTAAGTGGCCACGAGTTCCTGCAAGTCCTCCAGATAGCGGCGTTTCACGGGTTCGCGCAGCACTTTGTTGGTGCGCGTGTAGAAGCGGTGGGCGTTGAGGAAACTGACTTGGAGGCGGTTCCAGGCTTGTTCGTCGCCGATGAGGTGATAATCTTGGAGCTCTACGAAAAGCGATTCGCCGATGGAGAAAAAATCGTCGCGGCCAAGGTAGTCCAAGTCGGCATCGCAAAGGATTTCTTCGAGGAGTGTGTTGGGCGATTGGGGGATTTTGGTGGCCATTATCATCCCGCAAATGCACTCGATTTCTGCGGGTTTGTAGCCGAATGTGGGCAAAGCCTCCCGCACCAAAAGACAGCCCTCGGCCTCGTGGCCAGCGTGTTTGTTTTTGACAAAACCTGCGTCGTGAAAAAGCGCCGCCGTTTTTACCAGCACCCGTTCGTGTTCGCTCACGCCCTCGCTCTGGCAAAGTTCATTGGCCATTTTCAGCACGTCGAGCGTGTGGTGCAGCCCGTGGTACGTCAATCGGTCGGAGAGCTCGTCGCGGAGTTTGGAAAGGATGAATTGCTTGGCGGCTCGATAGTCCATGTGTGCTGGTCGGTCGTCGGTAGGTAGGTTTAAAAAGATGGGGAAAACGCCGCCTGCCTGAAAATGTTGGTCGAAGCGCAGCCCAAAAATGCGGGTTTTCTCAAAACTCGAAGGGTTGACAGGAAAATAATTTCCGCGACAGCCAAATTTGTGCCTGTTTAAAAATCGGCCCGATACTTTTAAACACCTTTGCGTCGAATTGCGGCACTCCTGCGCCGGACTGATTTTCGGGCAGCAGTATGCAGCCAGAACACTGTTCCGGCTTACTTTAACCTTCTACCTAAGTTTTGATCATGAATTTAATGGACATCCTGCAAGGCCAAATCTCGGACGAAATGCTCGGCCAACTCTCCGAACACATTGGCGCAGAACCAGAACAAACTGCCCAAGCCACCACCGGCGTTTTTGCCACATTGCTCGGTGGCCTTGCCAACAACGCCTCTTCCGAAGGCGGCCTCGCATCGCTGGGCAGTGCGCTCGACCGCAACCACGACGGCTCTATGCTTGACGATATCGTGGGTATGGTGGGCGGTATGATGCAGAGCGGCGGGCAAGGCTCTGGCGCCACCAATGGCGTGGGTATGCTCGGCCACATCCTCGGCGACCGACAAGAAGCGGCGGCGGAGAACATCGGCCAATCTTCCGGCTTGAGCGCAGGCCAAGTGATGAAACTCCTGCCCATCCTCGCCCCCATCGTGATGAGCGTGCTGGGCAAAGCCAAAAGTTCCGGCGGCCTTGACCTCGGCAGCCTTGCGGGGGTGCTTATGGGCGGTGCCCAGCAAGCGCAGCAGCAGGATGGCATGGGTGATTTACTTGGCAACATCCTTGGCTCGGTGCTCGGCGGCGGCCAGCAACAGCAGCAGCAACAAGGCGGCGGTGGCGGCCTCCTCGGCTCGGTGCTTGGCAATATTTTTGGGAAAAGGTAATTGGGGGCGCGGGGTTCAGCTCGCGAAGCAAAAATATAGGACGCGCTGGCCTCGCCAAAAGCGAGGCCCGCGCCTTTTAACCCACTTTTCTACTTTTGTAGCCATGTCGCCACTCGAAATATTCCACAAAATGTACGACAACGACCCGTTCAGTAAATGGCTGGGCGCGGAACTTGTATCTGTAAAGGAAGGCTCCTGCGCGCTTCGGATGACCGTCCGCGCCGAAATGCTCAACGGTTTTGGGGTAGCCCACGGCGGCATCACTTTCTCCTTGGCCGATAGCGCGTTCGCTTTTGCCTGCAACTCGCAGGGGCGGCACACGGTGTCCATTCATTGCACGGTGGAGCACGTGGCACCCGTATTTGAGGGCGATGTGCTCACCGCCGAAGCCCGCGAAGAAAGCCTCGGCAAATCCATTTCCAACTACGCCATCACCGTCACCCGGCAGGACGGCTCGCCCGTGGCTTTTTTTCGGGGCGTGGCTTATCGGAAAAAACAGGTTTGGGAGTGATGGCAGGATAGGGAGGCGCATCGGGACACAAATATATCCGAGCCAAAAACGTTTGCGGACAAAGCAATTTCACTCCCACCCCCACTGCGCTCAAGGGCGTTCATAGTTTATCGTTCATAGTTCATCGTTCAAAAATTCATGCGCACATTCCTCCTGCTTTTTTCCCTCATTTCCCTTTTTTCA
The DNA here is from genome assembly GCA_046155725.1 of Saprospiraceae bacterium. Lineage (GTDB taxonomy): Bacteria > Bacteroidota > Bacteroidia > Chitinophagales > Saprospiraceae > M3007. The sequence goes on along the minus strand of JBJXFT010000331.1, from coordinate 10,488 downwards.
AACTGCAAAAACAAGCCCCAAACCCTGCAACAGGCAAAAGCCGAAGGCGATTTGCCCAAGGACTTCCACGAATTTTACCAGAAATTCCACACCGACAGCAGCTACCAAATGGCGCACATCGAGTGGCCGCTCAAGGGCGAAACCGGCGTGTCGGAAGACAGCATGGCCAAACTCCAACTCACGGAATGGAACCCCGAAACCTGGCATCTGATGCACCTCCCCGACACCAGCATGAGCACCCTCAAGCGTGGTTTTGAAATGGTGGGCGAAGTGCTCGTAATAGAGCGGATGTCGTACCCCATGGTCGGGTTCGGCTACGAGCGGCAGTTCTACAAAGAGGAAGACGGCCAATGGCGGCTCATCTTTTATGCTGAACGGCTTATGATGCAGGAGTAGGATTGAGTGCCGCTCTCGCGTCTCTCTCACGCCTCTCACCCTCTCGCGTCTCTCACCCTCTCACACCTCTCTCACATCAAAAAGGACACCCATCGCAAGGCGCAGTCTTGGGCTTGGCCTGGGGCTTGGAGTTGCTGACCCCGCTGGTGCCCACGATTCGGAATTCGGTGCGGCGGTTGAGTTGGTGCTGCTCTTCTTCGCAATGCACATTGTTGCTGCACCGGTTCACCAATTTGGTTTCGCCATAGCCATGCGGCGTGAGTCGCTCGCGGGCGATGCCTTGCTTCACGAGCCAGCCCACCACCGCGTCGGCGCGGCGCTGAGAGAGTTCGAGGTTGTAATCGTCAGAGCCGCGGGCATCGGTGTGGGAGGCTATTTCCACTTGGAAGTCGGGGTTTTGCCGCAAGGTTTTCAAGAGTTTTTTCAACTCTGGCAAGGATGCATCGCTGGGTTCGGCAGCGTTGAAATCGTAGTAGAGATTGACCAAAAAACCCTCTGAGCCGCGTTCCCAAGTGCTTTCGCTGGGCTTGCTGGGCGCACCGCTGTCGTAGAGCACGCCGTCGCGCACCGAAAGGTCGTCGCCGAGGTCAAACGTGGCGGGCGAGCCGTCGGGGTTTTCGTAGAGGCCGGAAAAATTGTTGTAGCGCGGGTTGGGGCTGGCGGGTGTTTTTTCGGGCGTTTCCACGATGAAGCCTTCCGCGTCGCGGTAAGGTTCGAGGTTGAGGTTGATTTTGAAAACGGGGTTTTGCGCGAGGTTTTTGGTGCAAATGCCTTCGGCCACGCCCGCGATAAAACCTTCCTTCACTGCCCGCAGGGTATAGCAGCAATTTTTGTCGAGTTTGAATTTGAACCTGCCGTCGGAGCCTGTCACGAGTGGTTCGGGGGCGTTTTTGCCACAGTCGTTGGTCAAGAAAATCTTTGCGCCATCGGCGGGGAAGCCGTCGCCCATGTCGAACGCCATGCCTTGCACACTGAACGTGCCGACTTTGTTCAGCCCGATTTCGATGTGCGTTATTTGTCCCTGTGCTGCGCCTTCGTTGCCGGTACAGCCTGTTTTGGCGGCAGTTTCAAACCCCTTTTTTGCCACCGAAAAATCGGCACATTCGGCGTGCCGCATATCGAAGGCCACGATGCCGTCGGAACTGGTGGTGAGGGTGACGCCGGTGAGCGAGTTGAGCACTGTGGCGCCGCTGACGGGTTTCAAGGTTTGTGCTTCAAAAACATAGACCTCCACGGGCGAGGCGTTTTTAGAAAATGCGTAGATGTCGTCGCGCCCAGTGCCGCCGTCGCGGTCGGAGGTAAAAAAGCCCCACGAGAGGTCGCCGCCGAAGCAAACGCCAAAATCGTCGCGCGTCGAGTTGAGCGGCGCGCCGAGGTTTTGGGGGTGGTTCCAGTCTTTCTCGCCTTGCGGTGTGCTGTAAAAAAGGTCAAGCCCGCCGAGGCCGAGGTGGCCGTTGGAAGCAAAATAGAGCCGCCCGTTGGGGTCAATGAACGGGAAAATCTCGTTGCCTTCGGTGTTCACCGTGGGGCCGAGGTTGATGGCCGCGCCCCAAGTCCCATCTTTCCATTCGCTGAAATACAAGTCCATGCCGCCAAAACCGCCGGGCCGGTTGCTGGCAAAATAGAGCCGGGCACCTTCGGGGCTGATGCTGGGGTGGGCGGTGTTGTATTCGGCGGAATTGAAGGGCAGGCGCGTCACGCCCGACCAGCTGCCTGCGGCATTGCGCCGTGCGGAGAAGATGTTGAGTTTGAGCAAACCCTCTTCGCTGCGCCCCGTGCTGCCGTCGCCAACATTGTTTCGGGTAAAAAAAAGTGTTTTCCCGTCGGGGGCGAGGCACACGGCGGCTTCGTTGAAGCGGGTATTTACGTTGCCGGAAAATTTTTCCAGACGCGCCGAGGCAAGCACACCGGGCTGATCGGTTCTGAACGGGGCGGCGTAGAGTTCGGAGAATGGGTTGCCCGTCCACATCGAAGTGCGCTTGATGGCGGTACCGAGGTCGCGGTCGCTGGCGAACACGAGTTGGCCCTGCACGATGCTGGGGCCAAAGTCGTCGGCAGATGAATTGCAGGCCAGATGCTCGATGGTGTAAATGCCTTTGTTTTTGGTCAGCAGTTCTTCCTCCATGTCGCAGGCTTGCGCGAGGAACTGGCCTCGCGCGTCGTCGGGCACTTCTTTTTGGTATTGTTTGAGCCAGAGCCGCGCCACGTCGCATTTGCCGTTGGCTTGCAGCATCATGCCGTAGTAGAGTTTGTGAATGGACTTTGCGTTGGGCAGGCGCACGATTTGGCCGTACCAGTATTCGGCGTTTTCGGTGTCGTTTATTTTGCGGTAGCACTCGGCAAGGCCGATTTTGGCTTCGTCCACGTCCTCTCGCTGGAGCACCTGCTGGTATTCCACGATGGCCGTCATGTAGTCGAGGTCCTGCATGGCATCGCTGGCCCGGCGGAGGCGTGCCGATTGGGCGGCGAGGAGCGTGGGGAGAAGGAGGAGGAGCGCGAAGAGGAGTTTGTTTGTCATAGTGCTTGATTCAAAAGTACCTGGGCGAGGCCACTTGTTTTACTTTGATATCGAATTCGTAGCCGAGCATGATCTCAAAAGAATTGCTGCTGGCGGTGCGGATTTTGCTGAGCGTGAGGTCGTAGGCTGCGCCGAATCGCAGGCCGTTCCTCAACGACCAGGCGAGCCAAAGGTTGGCCGAATCGTTGGAGGATTTGCCCGACAGGGCGCTGCGGTACGAAGTGCCTACCCAGAACAATTGGCGGAACAGGACTGCCGCGCCCAAGTTGGCCGACATGGGCGCACCGATGTCTTGGCCGTTTCGGTCGCTGAGGAATCCCGCGCTTTGCACCAGCAGGCTGGGGCGGAACACGAGTTGCTCGCCGTTGAACGGGAACGCCGCGCCGGTAGAAAGGTAGAGGTGGCGGTAGTTTTTGGCAAAAAGTGCTTCGGTGCCGCCTTTGGCTTTGCGCAGGTCGTGTTCGAGGATGTGCGGGCAGCCGAGGCCGAGGTAGAATTTTTCGCTGTGCAGGTATGCGCCCGCCCCGAAGTTGGGCAGCCAGCGCGACAGATTTTGCTGGAAAGAAGGGTCGTCGGAATGCTCCACCGTGATTTTGCTGAAGTCGCCGCGCCAATTGGCCACGCTGGCTTGGAGGCCGAGCGAGAGTTTGAGTTTTTTGCTGGTGCCTACGGGCATTCGGTAGGCGTAGGATGCGCCCAAGTTGAGCGTTCCGCCGGGCCCGATGCGGTCGTTCGACAAGGTAAGACCAACTCCGACGCGCTCGTTGCGCAAGGGCGAATGGGCCGTGAGCGTCTGCGTCACGGGCGCGCCGTCGAAACCGAGCCATTGCTGGCGGTGGGAGAGGTTGAGCGTCAGGTGCTCGTTGCTGCCCGCGTATGCGGGGTTGAACGCCAGGCTGTTGAAGTGGTAGTTGGTGAACATCGGGTTTTGCTGCGCCGAAGCGGTAGCCGCCCAAAGTATCCCCCAGAAGAAAAAGAGGAGGCGAAATGGTGTCATAGTGTATCAGTTTTTGAAACGCGGGGACGCGGATTGCGCGGATGAGGCGGATTTGCGCAATCCGCGTTACCAAATCCTTGCCAAAAGAAGCCGCTCCTTAAAGTTTAACTCCACAAAGGTCGGCACAAAATGGAAGGCAAACGTGGGAGGGTCAATTGTTTTTGGGCAACTGTGGCTTTTTCTCCACCTTCGCGCTTGCCCGGCCGCCACTACTTCACCTTTCTCCTTCGTTCGTGTATGAAACACTGGCAAATCAAGGCCTCCCTGTTCCTCAATTACTTCGTGTTCGCCATCCTGCTCAACAGCGTCGGCACCGTCATCCTGCAAGTACAGAACAACTACGGCGTGTCGCCCGGCCAAGCCTCCATGCTGGAAGGCTACAAGGACCTGAGCATCGCCATCGTGTCATTCCTGCTTTCCTCCTATATCACGCGCTGGGGCTACAAAAACGCTATGTTGGCCGCGCTGGCATTGGTAACGGTGGTGTGTTTTATTGTGCCGTCGCTGCCGGGCTTTTGGGTCGCCAAATTGCTTTTTGCAGCGGTGGGCGCCAGTTTCGCGCTCATCAAAATGTCGGTATACGGCACCATCGGGTTGGTGACGAAGGACGAAAAGGAGCACATCAGTCTGATGAGTTTTATTGAGTCGTTTTTCATGGTGGGCATCTTTGCAGGCTACTTCATTTTCAGCGCGTTTGTGGACGACGCGAACCCGCAAAGCACCGCTTGGCTCAAAATCTACTACCTGCTCGGCGGCATTTCGCTGGCGGCGTTCATGCTTTTGTTTACTGCCCGGCTTGACGAATCGGAGTCTAAAACCGAAAATTCAGGCTCGCTCGTGGAGGATTTTGAAAAAATGTTCCGCCTCGCCGCCGTGCCGCTCGTGCTGGTGTTTGTGCTCTGCGCGTTTTTCTATGTGCTCATCGAGCAGAGCATCATGAGTTGGCTGCCCACATTCAACCAGGAGGTGCTGCGGCTGCCTACCTCGCTGAGCATCGAGATGGCGGCCATTTTGGCGGGCAGCACTGCGCTGGGGCGTTTTCTGGCGGGCTTTGTTTTGCAACGGTTCCACTGGTACGCGGTGTTGTCGGTTTGCCTGTTCTTGGCGGCAGGCGTGGTGCTGCTCGCCATCCCGCTGGCAAGCAACTTGGGCGGCCAAACCTTTACGAATTGGGGCAATGCGCCCTTGGTGGCATTTGTGTTCCCCTGCATCGGGCTGTTCCTCGCGCCGATTTACCCGGCCATCAATTCGCTCATCCTGAGCAGCCTGCCCAAGCAAAAGCACGGCCTCATGTCGGGCCTCATCATTGTGTTCTCCGCACTCGGCGGCACCACGGGTTCTATCCTCACGGGCAATATTTTTGGAAAGCAAGGCGGCCAAACAGCCTTCTACTTCTCGCTCATCCCGATTGGGATTTTGTTGGTGGGGCTGTTTTTCTTTAAAAAATTGCAACTCCGAAGCATTTCCACGCCATGAAATCCGTACATATTTTCCTCTTGGCAGCCATCGCCCTTTTCCCAAAAACCACCCACGCGCAATACACCGATAATGAGCGCGAAGCCCTCTTCGCCCATCTGGGTATCCGGCGCATGGTAGTCAAGGAGACACCCTACGCTGCACAGCAACCTGCAACAAGGCACTCCAGCGCGTCAAGAAGCTGGGAAACTGAGACATTTTTAGACCGTTTGGGCCGCCCTGTGCTCGAGCTCCTGAGCAGTTGCGCAGCGTGTGAAGCGAGCTTTGAGTACGACAGTCTTAGTAGTCAGTCAAACAAAAAGGGACAAGTTGATGTTTTGGCAAAAAATAACAGCCGTGAATAAAAAGTATCTTGTAAGCCTCAGCCCCGAAGAACAAGATGAACTCAAAAGTTTGATTCATGCTCGGAAAATCAAGGCATCGGCAATTTTGAACGCGCAAATTTTGCTATGCTGCGACAAGAATGGCGCGGACAGCACGGACGAATTGGTTGCAAAAACCTACCACGTCAGTCCTGTGACGGTTCAGCGGGTGCGCGAAAAGTTCGTGCTGCACGGTATGCAAATTGCCTTGCGGGGTCTGCCCAAAGGAGCCAGGAACAAAGCCGTGAAAATTGACGGCGAAGTGGAGGCCCACCTGATACAACTGGCTTGCAGCGAAACGCCCGCCGGGTACAATAGGTGGACGCTACGCTTGTTGGCGGACAAGGCCGTCGAACTGAACCATGTGGAAAGCATCTCGCACGAAGGGGTTCGTCAGGTGTTAAAAAAAACGAACTTAAGCCTTGGCAAAAAGTGATGTGGGTGATCCCCCCGGAACAGAACGCGGATTTTGTGTGCCAGATGGAACGGGTGCTGGAAGTTTACAAACGGCCTTACGACCCTGATTTCCCAGTGGTTTGTTTGGACGAATCGCCCAAACAATTGGTCAGCGAGGTACAGGTGCCGATAAAATTGCCCAACGGAAGCACCCGTTTCGATTATGAATACGAACGACAAGGTGCCGCCGAGGTCTATATGTGTTTTGAACCGCTCGCGGGTTTTCGTCAAATTGAGGTGGTGGAAACGCACGACCGTTTTCAATGGGCAAGGGTGGTCGCCAATCTGGTGGAAGGGCACTATTCAAGCGTCAAACGGATAACACTTGTGCAAGATAATTTGAGTGCGCACAAACCTTCGGCACTGTACGAATTGTTCGAGCCTCAAAGAGCAAAAGCCATTTTGGACAAATTGGAGTTCGTTTTCACCCCCAAACACGGCAGTTGGTTGAACATGGCCGAGATAGAATTGAGTGCGCTCAAAAGGCAGGGCTTGGACAACAGGATTCCTTCCAAAGAAAAACTCATCGAACAAGTCGAAGCCTTCCAAAAGCAACGAAACAACAATTTCAAAAAAGTCAACTGGCAATTTGCAGTTGAGGACGCCCGGATAAAACTCAAACGGCTTTATCCAAGCTTCGAACAAACAACTTGTCCCTTTTTGTTTGACTGACCACTTAGCGGGAAACTGGCTTATGGGTACAACCTCAAAGCCAACAACGATTACACCGAAACCTACTACGAATACGACGAAAAAGGGCGGTGTACGCTCCACGAGATTTGCCACAACGGCAACGATGAAACCTGCAAGACCGAGGTGTACGAATACGCAGGCGATAGCGTGCAACGCAAGTACAACGTGGTGCAGCGGCTTCACCTGAGGCTCAATACCAATCGGAGAGCGAACGATTTTTTGCGCCTGCGCAGCGGCAGGGAGGAGGAGTTGGAGCTCCTGCAGGAAACTTTTTACAACCCCGATGGCAAGGTGCGCGAGAAAAAAATGTACCACAATGGCACGTCGGGCACAACCACTGAGTACACGTACAACCCTGACGGTAATCTGCACGAGACAAAAGAACGCACAATAAGCGGGTGGCACAATACTACCGAGCGCGTGTACGACGACAAGGGGCGCTTCGTCAAGGCTTGGATTACCGATGTCTCAAACCGTAAGTGGCTGTCGTATGAAATTACGTACAACAAAAAAGGCTGGATGGCCGAATCGAAGCTGCACAACCCCCCGTATGCCCCTTTGCCCGAAAATGTGCCCATGACTTTTACCAATACCTACACCTACGATGCTGATGGACTTTTGACCAAGTTGGAAAACGACAAAACTGTGAGAGAATACACCTATTTCAGAGAATAATGCACACTCTCCTACACATCCCCACCCTCTCCCTCCTCTACGAAGCCGTGCAGACGAGCGGCATCTTCCCAGACTCCAAATTCTTCCCGGACTGCTCGCCAAAGTCCGACCCGGCGGACATTCTGAAAGCCTACGCGCAGGCCAAAACCCTGCCCGGCTTTGACCTGAAGACTTTTGTGGAATCTCATTTTGAATTCCCCGAAACGCCCCGCTCCGACTACCAATCGGCCAGCAAACCCATTGGGGAACACCTCGAAAACCTCTGGGACGTGCTGCTGCGGATGCCCCTCCCAGCCCCCCCGATAGGGGGAAGTAATGAAGGCCGCGCTGCATCGTTCATCATTCATCGTTCATCGTTAATTCCGTTGCCCCACCCTTACATCGTGCCCGGAGGGCGTTTCCGCGAGGTGTACTATTGGGACAGTTATTTCACCATGTTGGGCTTGCGCGAGTCGGGGCGCGTGGAGGTGGTTCAAGACATGGTGGACAATTTCGCGCACCAGATTGACGCTTTCGGCCACGTCCCCAACGGCAACCGGACGTATTACCTCAGCCGCTCGCAGCCGCCGTTTTTCGCCCTCATGGTCAGCCTTTTGGCGGAAATAAAAGGCGAGGACATCTTGCTCCAATACCGCCGACAACTCGAAAAGGAGCATGCTTTTTGGATGGATGTACCGGCGGCTTTAGCCGCCGAATGGAATGAGCGCGATCTGTACTTTCCGCGCAACCCCTCGGCGGCTAAAGCCGCCGGTACAACAGCCCACCGCCGCCTCGCCCTACTGCCCGACGGAAGCTTCCTCAACCGCTATTGGGACGATGACCCCAGCCCGCGACCCGAAGCGTACCCCGAGGATGTCCGCACCGCACAGCAATCTGACCGCCCTGCCGAAGAAACCTATCGCCACCTCCGCGCCGCCGCCGAGTCCGGCTGGGATTTCAGCAGCCGATGGCTGGCCGACGGGCAAAACCTACACAGTATCCGCACCTGCGATTTTGTGCCGGTGGACTTGAACTGCCTCCTTTACTTTTTGGAAAAAACGCTGGCAAGAGATGCCCAACTTTCGGAAAGTTACCAAACCGCTGCCGAGCAGCGCAAAGCGGCTATCCTGCAATATTGTTGGGACGAGGAGCAGGGCTTCTTTTTCGATTTCGACTTTGCGGAAAACCGGCGGTCCAATGCGCTGACGCTCGCGGGCACGTTCCCGCTTTTTTTCGGCATCGCCAGCGATGCGCAGGCTGCGCGCGTGGCAACGGTTCTGGAGAAAAAATTCCTGCGCCCCGGCGGTCTTGTCACCACCTTGTCCGATTCAGGCCAGCAATGGGACGCGCCCAACGGATGGGCCCCGCTCCAATGGATGGCGTACCGGGGTCTGCTGAACTACGGCCATGCCGAATTGTCCGAAAAAATACGGCAACGCTGGCTCGCCACTTGCGAAAAAACCTACGCCGCCACAGGCAAGATGATGGAAAAGTACGACGTGGAAAACCCCGACGCGCCCGGCGGTGGCGGCGAATACCCAAACCAAGACGGGTTTGGCTGGACGAACGGGGTGTACCTTGCCATGCAGAAACTATGAACTATGAACGAGGAGCGATGAACGCCGCTACAATTCAAAGCGCAGGTGCTTCACCGTCATGCTCCGGTTCATGAGTTGCTTGAGAGAGTCCACGCCGATGGCGAGGTGCGTTTTGGCGAACTGAGCAGTCACCACTTTGTCGCTCGCTTCGGTCTTGATGCCATCGCGGGTCATGGGCATATCGCTCACCAAAAGCAGCGCGCCAGCGGGCATTTGGTTTTTGAACGCGGCCACAAAGAGCGTGGCCGTTTCCATGTCAATGGCGATACAGCGCAGGTCGCGGAGTTTTTGCTTGAAATCTTCACGGTGCTCCCACACCCGTTTGTTGGTGGTGTACACCACGCCCGTCCAGTAGTCGCGCTCGTAGTCGCGGATGGTGGTGGACACGGCTTTTTGCAGCGCAAAGGCCGGGAGGGCAGGCACTTCGGGTGGCAGGTAGTCGTTGCTGGTGCCCTCGCCCCGGATGGCGGCAATGGGCAGTATGAGGTCGCCATTGTGGTTTTTGCCCGTTTTGAGGCCGCCACATTTGCCCAGAAACAAGACTGCTTTTGGCTTGACGGCTTCCAAAAGGTCAATGACCAAGCCTGCATTGGGGCTTCCGATCCCGAAGTTGATGATGGTGATGCCCCCTGCCGTGGCGGCCTGCATGGGGCGGTCGAGGCCCGAAACGGCGACCCCGTGCTGGTCGGCAAAATCCTTGACGTAGCCGCCAAAGTTGACGAGCAGGATGTACTCGCCAAATTGGTCGAGGGGCAGCCCGGTGTAGCGCGGCAGCCAGTCTTTGACGATGGCTGTTTTGGAGGCTTTTTCTATGGCAAAATTTTCTTGCCACAATTCATCTAGTTCTGCTTGAGAAAGCGAGGGGCGGCGGGCGGGCTTCTTTTTGTCCATTTTTTGCCGGGCGTTTTTTTGTTGCATTGCCCTATCAAAGGGGATGCCTGGGAGCAGGGCAATTTTGTCAGTCGAACAGAAGGGTTTCGGCGTTTTTAGATTGGTGCCCCAAAGTTACGCAGGTCTGCCACAATGCAGTTTGTGTATCGGCTGCTTTGCCTGTCGGCTGCGGCCAATGTGCAAGTATTTGTGCTTGCGCGTGGCATTGTGATTCCCTTCCGCCCATTTCCGACACTTCGCGCAAAGTTTTTATGCCAATGCTTGGCCGCCAAAAAGCCTTGTCTATATTTGCCCAGCCTTAGCGTAATCGTTGTGCCCGCGTAAGCCGATAAAAGAACCTTGGCGCGCTCAAAGTGCCACCGTTCATCCGAACTGCGACCTTTTTCATTTTCTGTCCGAACCTAATCCCGGCCTGTATCCAAAAATCAAGAACAGGCCTTTTCGATG
>JBJXFT010000129.1:0-2771 GCA_046155725.1 Saprospiraceae bacterium | reverse complement strand
CAATACGTCAACAGCGACGACCCCAATGCTTATTGCGAAATCATAGTCCGCGACAACGGCATCGGGTTTGAGCCAGAATTTGCCACGAAGATTTTTGTCATTTTCCAGCGGCTGCACGACAAACAGCATTACGCCGGCACGGGCATCGGGCTGGCGCTGTGCCGGCGAGTGGCCAACAACCACGGCGGTGAGATATATGCCGTGAGCGAAAAAGGCGGGGGCGCTTCTTTCCACATCATCTTGCCGCTGAAGCACGCGGGGGGGCGTGAGTAGGCATTTTCAAACCTCCACTAAATCTCGCGCCTCGGAACACCCTGCGGAACAGGCAACGGTACCCTCTCATTCGGTTTGTCATCCCCTCCAAATCGGGGCAGGCCTGACGGAAACCCTGACTGCCGACCCGCCTTCCGGAGGGCAGGCAGGCAGGCGTCCGTATAACGGAACACGTCGCGGAACACGCTTCGGTGTCCTCTCATTGGGTTTGTCATTCCGTAGGAACCTGTGTGCGCCACGGAACACGCTTCGGAACACGTTCATTCGGTTTGTCATTCCGTAGGAAACCCTGCCTACCGGCAGGCAGGTGTGCGCTCTAAAAGTGCTGCCCCGTGGTGTACGAGCACTCGGCGTGGGGTCGCAAGACTCGCACACGGCAAAAGAGGTTATCCTTGTTCGTAGTCAATCGAATGCGCCGAGGGCATTCGGAACGAGAACAGGGTGTTTCCATCCAGATGAGTGATGGCGCGGGCAAGCCTTTCGGAGATGCAAGAGTGAGTGGCACCAGTGTCCCACAGGGCTTTCAGGTCGAAAGCGTCTTCGCCCTGAAAATCCTCGGCTGGCGAGAATGCCGGTATCGCACCTGCCTTGGTGTGGATGGCTTGTGCGGCACCTTCAAATTTGACGGTAACAGAAAAGGCCAAAGCGGGGCGGGGGTTATTCGTGAATGGTGGCGAATTTGCGGTTGGCCAGCATCGGCATCCGCCTGAACTCTGGCAGCGCACAATGATGGATAATGAAACTGCCAGGTCGCATGGTTTCCAAACACGCTTGCCAAGCCGACAACTTAGTGCCGTAATCGCCGACAACCTGCTCGTTGGAGATGACGAGGTAGCGACCGGCGTAGCGTTTGAGCAATTCAGCTTCGTGCGCTTTGTACCAGAGGATTTCTTTGAAATTGGCCGGTCGTCGGCTTGTCGGCCGGGAAGCGTGGCCTTTTTTTGCGAATGCTGCTGTTTTCCGCATCTTGAAGAAATTTTGTGGGTGGTGAGGCTACCGCAAAGTTAGGTCAAAAAACCTCGGGCTGCTGCATACTGCTCTGCCTTGCCGATTCCGTAGCCCGCACCGCCACTTCCAGGCTGGCCAAGCCCGTTTCGAGCGAAGCAGAAAGTTCGTGGGCGGGGTTTTCTATTTTCATAAGCACATCGAGCAACGATGCCCGAACGCAGTCGGCATACACGTCCGCCTTGGATTGACCCATCTGAAATTTGCCCACGACGATTTCATTGACTTCGTAAAGAATGCCGCCAGAACGAACGCCGCGCTTGTTCGATTCACCGGGCTCGCCAGAGATGCCCCAGCCTTTTGGCCGGGATTCGTCAGAGGCGTTTTCAATCGGCGTTGCATCGGCCAGTTCAAAAAAGGGGCTGGCGAGTAGGGCTTGTTTGGTGTGCGGGTTGACGAGGGCTTTCAGCGTTCCCCCCAGCGGAATCCAGCCGCTCAGTTCGAGATCGGCAAGGTCGTAGGCGAGTTTGATTTTCGTTGTTTCAAAAAATCCGGGGCGGGCAAACGAGTGGTAATGCGTGGCGATGAGGCCACCTTCGTACAGCGCGTTTGCCATGATTTGGTCTTCCTGCTGCAGGTTGCGGTTGTGCTTCAGCCCGTTGACGGCCAATAGTTTGACGGGAGCAAAGAAGTGGACGAGGTCAATGAAATGCACGGCGTGTTCGATCAGGATTCCGCCGGAGCGTTCGGGATGCCAGAACCAATGTTCGGGCGGAAGTTGCTCATCTTGTGCGTAGTTTTCGACATCCACGCGGCGCAGTTTTCCAAAAATACCTTGCTGTGTAAAACCCTGAATCGCTTGCAAAAGCGGGTTGAATCGCATGATGAAGTCAATGGCGGCGACCATGCCCGTTCGGTCGCGCGTCTGCATGATGCGCTCGGCATCGGCCAGCGAGATAGCGAGGGGTTTTTCGATGAGGACGTGCTTGCCGGCTTCCATGCAGGCGGTGGCAATCTCCTCGTGCGTGGCGGGCTCGGTGACGATGGCCACCACGTCCACCTCTTTTTCGCGGAGCAAATCGCGCCAATCGGTGAAGGTTTTTACGCCGTTCAGGCCTTCTATTGCACCCGCCATTTTGTCGGCGACAGCCACCACGCGCACATTGCCGAGTTGGCGCCAAGCGTTGTGGAGGTATTTTCCAAAGCCGCCGTAGCCGATGATGGCGATGTTGTGGATATGCATTTTTTTGAATAGTGGGCGAATGAGTTTGTTTCACGCAACGACCACGCTATGGATATTTCTCACACAACGCCACAACGACACGACGTACAGGATTACAAAAGCCAGATAATAAATTCGTCGTGTCGTTGTGGCGTTGTGTGAAATCAATTGCCTGCTCATTCCTTCCCCAAATCCCGCACAATGTTTTTCATCATAAAATACCCCATGAATTGCACCAGCGCAATCGCCAGCAGCGCGTACCGCAGCGCGGCGTATTCGCTCACATACCGCGCCAGCACGATGAACAGCCCACAACCCAACAAGCGACCGA
>JBJXFT010000315.1:0-2572 GCA_046155725.1 Saprospiraceae bacterium | reverse complement strand
TCTCCGCGTAAAGAGATGACGCGGGCTGAACCCCGCGCTCCCTCTCCAACAAGAAAAAGGAATACGGCTCCATTTTCAAGAAACCCCCATCGGCTTCCAAAGCGCACACTTCATCCCGCCAATGGTCGAACATCGGGAAATGGAAGCCTTGCTCGCGGAAGATACCGCCATACAAATGCACAGTCTGGGGGCTAAAATTGAAGAGGCAGACCAACTTTTGCGCTCCGAGCGTCCGCACAAAACCGGCTACATGATGGTGGTGGTGGGTGGCGAGCCAAGCAAGGTTTTTGGCATCTGCTACGGTGGGCAATGATTTTCGGATACTCAGCAGCCGTTGCGTGGCAGTAAAAATGCGGTGTTCCAACGTCCCCTTTTTTTCCGCCTTCTTGTTTTTCTTCCAATCCATTACGGGCCGGTGCATCCAACGATTGTCGTAACTCTTGGCCGGGTCTTTCAGGTAACTGTAATCATTGGTGTAGCCCAGTTCGTCGCCGCAAAAAATCATCGGGATGCCGCCGATGAAAAAACTGAGTGCCTGCATCAGCAGTATCCGGCGAACCGCCCACTCGATTTCTTGCTCGTTTTTTTCTTCCAGCGCCTTTTCCAACCCGCACAAAGAAGCCAATGTGCCGCTGATGCGAGCATCCTGAGTCTTGGGGTTCACGGAAAACAACGCCCCTTTTGCTGGAGAATACGCGACACTGCCTGAGTAGTAGTCTTTGATAAATTTTCGATGCTTGAAAGGGGTAAAACCTGACTGCAAAATGGCCTTATCCTCATAGCCGAGGCCAATGTCGTCGTGACAACGGGTGTAGGTAATCCAAGAAGTTCCGTAGGGTTTTTGCAGCAGCTCGTGTTGGCTGGTCAGCATTATTCGCGTATCGCCCGTGGCGAGTGCGTCCCATTGCGTTGCCATCTGCGTCGCGTTGTAGGCGAAATCGCATTCCCGCGCCGTGAATGCGCCGCTCCCAAAATACTTCATGATTTCCTTCGGGGCCACAATAGCTTCGCCCAAAAGCGCCATCCCTGGCGTGGCCGATTCCACGCAAAGTTTTATCAACCTCAATATCGTGTGCGCTTGGGGGAGGTTCTGGCAAGTGGTGCCGAGTTGTTTCCAAATGAAAGCCGGGGCATCCACGCGCAGCACGTCCACGCCCAGATTCGCGTAGAAAAAAATGTTGTCGAGCATCTCGCACAACACTTGAGGGTTGGTGAAATTCAAGTCCCACTGATAGCGATGGAAAACCGTCATCGCCCATTGCTTGCATTCTTCCACAAACGTGAAACTGCCCGGCGCGCTTTCGGGGAAAATCTCCGGCATTGCCTGCTCAAACTGGTCTGGCAGGCTGCGGTCTTCAAAAAAATAAAAATAGTCCTGGTATTTTTTCTCGCCCCGCTTGGCTTTCAACGCCCATTCGTGCTGGTGGGAAGTGTGGTTCAGCACCATGTCCAGCATGACATACATCCCCTCCTCGCTCATCTTTTGGATCAAATTTTTCAAATCGCCCATCGAGCCAAAACGCTCGTCCACTTTCCGGAAATCAGAAACCGCATAGCCGCCGTCGCTCTCGTCGGGCGGGCTTTGGAAAATCGGCATGAGGTGCAAAAAATTCACCCCAAGTTTTTGGAAGTAATCGAGTTTGCCCGCGAGTTGTGGCAGGTCGCCACAAAAGCGGTCTACGTACAGGCTCATCCCTGCGATCTCGTTGCTCAAAAACCAGTGGTCTTGTTTGGCCTTTTCCTCGTCTTTTTGTTTCAGAAACGCGGGGCGATTTCGGGCGGCATCGGCCACTACTCGGAGGAGTTGTTCAAACCCCTGCTCGCACATCGGGTGTTCTGCGTACAACTCTTGATAAAGCCCGCGCATGGCCGAGGCATTGGCCATCAGGCGGGCGTAGAACAAATCGTTCTCTTTGCTCACTCCTTTTTCCAGCAGGAGCTTGTTGATTCGAGGATGAAGGTTGTGGTCGTACACGGTAAAATGATTTGATTCCGAAATCCAAATTCCAAAAATGTCGTGTCATTCCGAGCGCAGCGAGGAATCTGAGGAAGAATGCCAAAAGAGAGGCTTTCACATCCCGATTCATCGGGACTCGCTGCGCTCGGAATGACACGATGGGGCGGGGTTCAATGCCCACCCGAAGGCATGGCCACAGGTTGCTCTCCACTTTTCGCGGCATTCATCCGCAACACCGCCACCGCTGCCAAAAGCAACAAAACACCGGCCATCATGATGGCCAAGCCGGGGTCGCTGCCCAACAGGTTTTTGTAGATCGCGCCAAAACTGAGCGTTTGGATAATCATCGGGATCACGATCATCATGTTGATAATGCCCATGTACACCCCGAAACGCTCCTTCGGGATGCTGCCCACCACGAGCAGATAAGGTACGCCCATCATGCTGGCCCAAGCGATGCCAAAGCCCGTCATGGGAGCAAAGAGCAGGTATTTGTTCTCAATATTTGCAAAGAACAAAAGCCCCACGCCTGCTATGATCAGGCAAGCAAAGTGTACCCATTTGGGGCTGTACTTTTTCGTCAGCCAAACCAAGCCGAAAGCGGAAAGGAACGTG
>JBJXFT010000310.1:0-33469 GCA_046155725.1 Saprospiraceae bacterium | reverse complement strand
TCAAGGCAATGGCTGTTTCATCCGCATCAATCTCAATAACGGCGAACTCATCGGCGTGTCTTCTTTTGGAGGAATCTACTTGGAAGATATCAGTACCCTCAAGCCTACCCAAGATGGGAACTTTGTGCTCGGAGGCTTTACCCGCTCTACTACGGGGAGCGAGGAATCTCGACCCTGGGTCGTGAAAGTCAATAGAACGGGGCAAATCATTTGGTCAAAAACCTACAATCTCCTTGGCACGAGCCTGACTTCCCGCATGGCCGAGGCCGATGATGGAGGCTTTGTATTGTCCATGGCTGGAGACAATGCCTTTACCACTGGATACGCGATCATTGCCAAAATTGATGCATCCGGCAATTTTCTTTGGGCTTACAATTACGCGGGAGGACAAGAAGTGGGATTCGGAGAAATAAAACTCATGCCAGATGGCGGGTTCGCAGCATTGGGAGCCGGAGGTTTGCTGAAGACCGACCGCCTCGGTCGTGTCAGCAATGGCTGCTGCCCCGCGCCCATCGCGTTTCAAGTGGAGGATTATTTGCCGCCATATCAAAACCCTTCTATGATGGCCGAGGACTGGGAGAATACAACGCCGTTCCCGATGCAGGCGGTGACGGATGTGCTCTTCACGGCGAGCGACTACTGCGAATTTGCAATAACCAGCATCGTGCAGCAGGTCTTGCTCTGCGAAGAGGAATTCTTTGAAATCAACGGGGAGTTTTTCCAAGCACCCGCCACCGTCCGCGATACGGTGCTAAATCTGGACGGTGGCTGCGACACCGTGCGTGTGTTCAATCTGCTGCAGGCGCCGCAGCCTTTCCAGGTCAAAACGATTCGTTTCTGCCCAGGCACTTCGGTCGTCGTGGACGGCATAGAGTACACGGAGCCGGATGCCATTTTCCAAATACTCCCCGCCGCCACGGGCTGCGACACGCTTTTGGTGACTTTCCTTGAATTGTCGCCCCTGCCCAAAAAATATGAAACCACCCGGTTCTGCCCCGGCGACACGGTGTTTGTCAACGGCATCGGCTACCAGTATCCTACTTTCTTTCCCACTCCTGACACTTTGCCTTCCTCCAGCAACGGCTGCGACACCCTCCTTTTTCATATCCTCGCATATCCGTCCGAGCCATCTTCCATATCCGCCAATTGCCCGCCCGATATGCTGGTAAGCACCGCCACCGCAACGCCTGTGCTTGTCAACTATGCCGCGCCTTCCGGCACGAGCGATTGCACTTGCCCCGATTTGTATTTCTCCCTGACCCAAGGCATCCCTTCCGGCGGAGCATTCCCGGTCGGCATCACGCAGGTCTGTTATTCGGTCAGCGACGTTTGTGGCGATTACGAAACCTGCTGCTTTGAAGTGAAGGTGCAGGAAGAAGAGGCTTGCGATCTGAAACAAACGGCCTGCATCCGATACGAACTCCTCGGCATTGCGGCAGATGCCGAGCAGAACAAAACCTACCGGGTGCGCGTCACCAATCTTTGCGCAAGCCCATTGGCGTACACGGCCATGCAGATTCCCAATGGGGTAGAAGCCCTCCTTCCCGCACAGAACAGCACTTACATTTCCCCAAACGGAAGGGAATACGCGGTGCGCAATCCGAGCCATACGCCCTTTCGTTCCCTGCGTTTCAAAGCCTTGGGCAATGGCATTGCGGGCGGCCAATCGGATGTTTTTGAATACACGCTGCCCGCACAGGCAAGCCCGGTTTTTATCAGGGCCGCCACGCGGTTGGCCTCGGGGCTGACGTACGAAGCCACGCTCAATACTTTCGATTGCGTGCTTCAGGCGGGCGGCGGCGCAGCAGACCGTGCCGCAAGAAAACCGAACATGACGGCAGGCTTGCGGCTATTTCCCAACCCCAGCAGCGGAGCGGTTTTTGTAGATTTTTCAGCGTGGGGAGAAGTGTCGGTTCAACTCCGCATCATGAACACCCAGGGGCAAGAATTGACCCAAGCACAGGTGTCAACAGGGGGAACGACGCAACCCGTTCTGATACCCAGCACCCTGCCCGACGGGCTTTATTTCCTCGAAGCAAGGGCAGAGAACGGCGAAAAATGGACGGCCAAATTCGTGCTTCGGCGATAGGATTTATAGCCCTCTGTTGTTTAGAGTGGTTTTGAAAGTTTAGATGGTTTAGAGAGATTGGTTTCACCCGGCTGAACTGCTCGCTTATTCAAAACCACTTTGTGTTGACTGTACATAAAAAATCCCCGAAGACTGGAGTCTCCGGGGATTTTTCAAGAAGTGATGTATCGCAATCGCTTCCCCACTTCATCGCTCAGGAACGAGCGGGAAATATAAGGAAGCAAAATGCCAACTCAAATTCTTGCGATTCAAGGAGTTGAGTTGTTCATCGTTTATAGTTCATCGTTCCCTTAGGGGTTCACCTTTATCAACTCCACCTCAAAAATCAAAGTCGAAAACGGTTTGATTAGCGGTGGGTATCCGCGCTCTCCGTAGGCGAGGTTGTAGGGAATGAAGAACTTGAACTTGTCGCCTTCTTTCATGTACTGCACACCTTCCGTCCAGCCGGCTATGACGCGGTTGAGGAGGAATTTGGCCGTTTGGCCGCGGTTCACCGAACTGTCGAAGATGGTGCCGTCAATCAAAGTGCCGTGATAGTGCACCTCCACATTGTCGGTCGCTTTGGGCGATACGGTGCCAGTGCCGCGCTTCATCACCTCATATTGGAGGCCGCTGGTGGTGGCGGTTATCCCTGGGCGCTTTTTGTTTTCTGCCAAAAAATTGGTGCCCACCGCGCTCAGCCTTTTACTGACGATGGCCTGCTCGATTTTTGGAGCGCTTTCGGAGCTGCACTGAGTCGGCTCTCCTTTGAGCACCGCATTGAAGGCCTCCAAGAAAAGTTTGTTGTTCAGGTCGCTGCCAAGGATGCGCTTGGCGTTTTCAGCCGCCACCATGCCGTGGGCGTAGTTGAGGCTGTCCAACTGGGTTTTGAGGGCCGTAGTTTGGGCAAAAAGGCCCGATGCTGCAAACAAGAGCGCGAGGGAGAAAATGAGTTTTTTCATGTTTAAAAAAAAATTGAGTCGTGGGTAAAAACTGTTTTTGTTCGTGAGTGGCTTATTGACGGGGTGATTTTAAATCACCCCGTCAATACGGAACTACGTTTACTAAACCTCCAAGGTTTAGTAAACGTCCTTAAGATTTCGCCATAAAACTACGCAGCCCCTTCATCGCCATAGCCCTGACCTTGTTTTGCAAAAAACCGCTCCAGCCCAAAAGCCATCCTGCCAAA
This sequence comes from Saprospiraceae bacterium, assembly GCA_046155725.1. Lineage (GTDB taxonomy): Bacteria > Bacteroidota > Bacteroidia > Chitinophagales > Saprospiraceae > M3007. The sequence goes on along the minus strand of JBJXFT010000310.1, from coordinate 30,212 downwards.
CCCAAGGCTTGGCGGCTCCAGCGCCAAAAATCAAAATGGTCGGCGTGGCGATAAATCAAGCCGTCTTTGAATTCAAACCGGGCTTCGATGATGTTGTGAACCTTCCGGCCTGTTTTTGAAAACGTGTACCAGGCCTCCCAATGCGCCGAGCCGCCCCCTTCATCGGCCTTCACGTCGCCGAATTCGATGCGAAGGTCTTTGCCCCCAGTAATCAGCATCTCCCACATCGCGCCCGCCTCCTTGCCAGATTTCAAGTCAAAGGCCGCGTCTTTGAATGTGGCTTCCGCATGATAAAGCGAAGCCATTGTCTCATAATCCTTCTGCTGGAAGGCGGTGTAGAACTTCGTGATGGTGGTGGCGTGGTCGTTCATAATTCCGCTATTTCCCATGGCAATGTTTGTACTTCTTCCCGCTGCCGCAGGGGCAAGGGTCGTTGCGGCCCACCACTTTTTCGCGGATGATGGGCTGCGTGCGCTGCACCGGGCCATTGTGGCCTGCCGATTGCGCGGCGCGTTGGGCGGCTTGCTGCGTCTCGGTCTGTTGCTGGTTATTGTTCGTGCGGAGGCGGCTGGCTTGGGCGCGGCGTTGCGCTTCGGCTTGCGATTGGGCGGCTTGGGCGCGGCGCATATCATCGTCCGTGGGCAGGGCGAGCGAACCTTTCAATAGGAACGAAGTCACCTGCGCATTGATGTGGCCGATAAGCCCCTCGAACAAGTTGTAGGCCTCCATTTTGTAAATCACGAGCGGGTCTTTTTGCTCAAAACTGGCGCCCTGCACCGATTCTTTCAAGTCGTCCACATTGCGGAGGTGCTCCTTCCAAGCGTCGTCAATGAGCGCCAGCGTCGCCACCTTTTCGATGTCGCGCATCACCGTTTTTCCTTCCGTTTTGATGGCATCGTCCATGTCGGCGCTCACGTTGTAGCCCGCCGTGCCGTCGCTGAAAGGCACCACGATGCGCTTGTAACGGTGGCCGTGCTCCGCAAACACGCGCTTTATTTCTGGCAAAATGCGCTCGCCCACCTGCTTCGACTTGTGTTCGTAAAGCCCCAGCACTTGCTCTTGGAATGTGGCGATGACCGTGCTCTCTGGCACGGCTTTGAACCAAGCCGCGTCCATTTCCGGGTCCACGCCGATGAGGCGGATGCAGTCGAGGCGGAACGTTTCGTAGTCGCCATCTTGGCGGTGCACCTGCACAAGTTCGTTGGTGATGGCAGTGAAGGAGTTGTTGATGTCCACAGCCAAGCGGTCGCCGAAGAGCGCGTTGCGGCGTTTTTTGTAAATCGCCTCGCGCTGGATGTTCATCACGTCGTCGTATTCGAGCAGCCGCTTTCGGATGCCGAAGTTGTTTTCCTCCACCTTTTTCTGTGCCCGCTCGATGCTGTTGGTCACCATCGAATGCTGAATCACGTCGCCCTCCTTGTGGCCCATGCGGTCCATCAGCCCGGCGATGCGGTCGCTTTGGAACAGGCGCATGAGGCTGTCTTCGAGCGAAACATAGAAGTGCGAAGAGCCGGGGTCGCCTTGACGGCCCGCGCGCCCGCGCAACTGGCGGTCTACGCGGCGGCTTTCGTGCCGCTCCGTGCCGATGATGGCAAGGCCGCCCGCGTCTTTCACGCCAGGGCCGAGTTTGATGTCTGTGCCGCGACCGGCCATGTTGGTGGCGATGGTCACTTTCCCGGCCAAGCCCGCCTCGGCTATGACCTCGGCTTCGCGCTGGTGCTGTTTGGCGTTCAGCACGTTGTGCTCTATGCCGCGCATTTTCAGCATCCGCGACAGCAGTTCCGAAATTTCCACTGATGTGGTGCCGACGAGACAAGGCCGCCCTTGGTCGCGGAGTTTTACGATGTCGTCAATGACCGCGTTGTACTTCTCGCGGGCAGTTTTGTACACCAAATCCTCCTCGTCTTTGCGGGTGATGGGGCGGTTCGTGGGCACCACCACCACGTCGAGTTTGTAGATGTCCCAAAGTTCTTTGGCCTCCGTTTCGGCGGTGCCGGTCATGCCCGCCAATTTGTGGAACATCCTGAAATAGTTCTGGAGCGTGACGGTGGCGTAGGTTTGGGTGATTTCGCCCACCTTCACGTTTTCCTTGGCTTCGAGGGCTTGGTGCAGGCCGTCGGAATAGCGGCGGCCTTCCATGACGCGCCCGGTTTGTTCGTCCACGATTTTCACCTCGCCTTCCAGCACAATGTACTCGTTGTCTTTTTCAAAAAGCGTGTATGCTTTCAGCAATTGCTGTATGGCGTGGACGCGGCGGCTTTTTATGCCGTAGTCTTGAGAGAGTTTTTCCTTGGCCTCCACCTTTTCGTCGTGGGTCAAATCCGCGTCGCGGTCAATCTCGACGAGGCTGACCGCAATGTCGGGCATGATGAAAAAGTCAGGCTCGTTGTTGAAGTGCGAGAGGTATTCCACGCCTTTTTCGGAGAGCTCCACCGAGCGGTTTTTCTCGTCAATATGGAAAAGCAGCTCAGTGTCCACCTCGGGCATCCGCTTCGCGTTTTCTTGCAGATAGACGTTTTCCGATTTTTGGAGCAACACTTTCATCCCCTCTTCGCTCAGGAATTTGATGAGCGGGCGGGCTTTGGGCAATGCCCGGTGCGCGCGCAAAAGCGCCAGGCCGCCGCCGCCGTCTTCCGCGCTGGTGTTCCCTGCGGCAATAAGCCTTTTGGCCTCTGTCAGGAATTGCGCCGAGAGTTTGGATTGCTCGTCCAAAAGGCGTTTTACGGTGGGGTTGAGTTCCACGTATTCCTGATCGTCCGCCCCACGGGTCACCGGGCCGGAAATGATGAGCGGCGTGCGCGCGTCGTCAATCAGCACAGAGTCCACCTCGTCCACAATGGCGTAATGGTGTTTGCGCTGCACCAATTCGTCCGTGCTGGTCACCATATTGTCGCGCAGGTAATCGAAACCAAACTCGGCGTTGGTGCCGAAAGTGATGTCGGCACGGTAGGCTTCGATGCGCTCTTTGGAGTGCGGGCGGTATTTGTCAATACAGTCCACCGTAAGCAACAGGAATTCGTAGATGGGCCCCACCCACTCGGAGTCGCGCCGGGCGAGGTAGTCGTTCACCGTCACGATGTGCACCCCTTCGCCTGCCACACCGTTGAGGTAGGCGGGAAGGGTGCCGACGAGAGTTTTGCCCTCGCCCGTGGTCATTTCGGCGATTTTGCCGTCGTGCAGCACCATGCCGCCCATGAGCTGCACGTCGTAGTGCACCATGTTCCAGAGGATGTCGCCCCCGGCGGCAGTCCAGCGGTTTTTCCAAACGGCTTTCTCGCCCTCAATCATGATGTGGGTTTTGCCAGGCTTGGCCGCGAGGTTGCGGTCGTGGTCGGTGGCCGTGACTTCCAAGGTTTCGTTTTCTGAAAACCGTCGGCTGGCCTCTTTCACCACGGCGAAGGCTTCGGGAAGGATGCTGAGCAGCACGTCTTCGAGGGCCTTGTCGCGGTTTTTGCGGAGCTCGTCCACCTCTTTGAAGAGGCTTTCTTTGTCGTTGAAATCCTCGGCATCAATGGCCTGCTGGTTCACAGAGGCGATTTCAGCGTCCACGTCGCTCAAATATTCTTGAATGCGCTGGCGGAATTCGAGGGTCTTGGAACGCAGCTCGTCGTTGGAGATGGATTGATATTCCTCGAAGTATTTGTTGACTTCGATGACCAAGGCTTGGTACTGCTTGAGGTCGCGGTCTTGCTTGGTACCGAGTATTTTTTTTAAGAATCCGAACATCTATGTCAATGTGATAAGGAGGATAATGGGAGAATTTGATAATGAGGCAATGGGGGAATTTGATAATTAGGGGTGGGGCAAACCCGCCTTCGCGCTGCGCGCTATGGCGGGTAAACGGGTAAAGGGGCAAAGATAGCCGTTTGGTTCTGCGCCGGAAGGCTGCCCGCACATTTCGTTCCATGCGGGGAAATGGCTGATATTTTGACAGAATGGCAGGGAAGGAGTTGTGGCGACCTATGCCAGCGTGATTGTTTTGACAGACCAGACCGCAAAACGAAGGCATTGGAGAGCCTATCCTAAAACCGGCCCGGAGCTGCGTTTACTAAACCTCCAAGGTCTATCGATTACCCACAGAATGAAGGTGCGTAGCACAGATGATATTTGTAGCACCGGTTTTGCCCTTTTGAAAAGGTGCAGCGCACCGAAATGTACCGAAGTAGGTGCCGGTGCGCTGCACCTCAACGACAACTTGATGCTACGCCTACAAATATTGCCGGTGCTACGCACCTGACTATCAATGGAGTTATTCTGTGGGTAATCTATAGACCTCAAAGGATTAGTAAACTCGGTTCCAGCCACTGCCAACTGCCACTGCTTACTGCTTACTGCTTACTGCTGCTGCCCCCTGCCAACTGCTACTGCCAATACACCCGTTTCACCCGCTCCGAAATATTGGTGAACACCTCGTAGGGAATGGTCTGCAGGCACTCGGCCAATTCCTGCACCGGCAGGTTTTCCCCAAAAATCGTCACCTCGTCGCCCACCTCTGCGTCGGGGATTTGCGTCACGTCGAGCATCGTCATGTCCATGCAAATATTGCCCAGCGTAGGTGCGCGTTGGCCGCGCAGCAAAGCAGAAAACCTGCCCCCGCCCGCCAACCGCAGCAACCCGTCGGCGTAGCCGATGCTGATGGTGGCGATGCGAGCGGGCGCGGCGAGCGGGCCGCTGTTGCGGTTGTAGCCCACCGTCTCGCCCGGGGCGAGGGTCTTGATTTGGCTGACGGTGGCTTTCAGTGAGTTCACCGTGTGGAGTTGGCCGTGCAGGTTTTTGCCGCCGATGCCGTACAGCCCGATGCCCAGCCGCACCATGTCGAAGTGGAATTCCGGCCAATGCTCGATGCCTCCCGTGTTGCAAATATGGCGCAACGGGGCATAGCCCAGCGCGGCACTTATTTGGCCGAACATTTCCGAAAAAACCGCCGCCTGCCGGCGGGTAAAATCGTCGTGCTTCGCTGCGTCGCTGGCCGCGAGGTGCGAGAAAACGGAGGCCACGCGCAATTGCGGAGCGGGTTTCAAAACCTCCACAAGTTGCGCGATATCGGCAGGCTCAAAGCCCAAGCGGTGCATCCCCGTGTCCAATTTGAGATGGATGGCGAGCGGTTTTCCCGCGCTGGCAAACGCCGCGATTTCGTGCAACATGGGCAGGCTGTACACTTCTGGCTCCAGCCGAAACCGCCACAGCACATCAAAACTGGCAGGCTCGGGGTTCAGCACCAAAATCGGGAGATTGACCCCCGCTTGACGGAGCGCGATGCCCTCGTCGGCGTAGGCCACGCCGAGGTAATCCACTTGATGGAATTCGAGGAGTTTCGCCACTTGCGCCGCGCCCGAGCCGTAGCCTTCGGCCTTCACCATCACCATCATTTTGGTGCTGGGCTGGAGCAGACGCTGGTAGGTTTTGAGGTTGTGGGCGAGCGCGGAAAGATTGACCTCCAGCACGGTTTTGTGGGCTTTTTGTTCCAATCGCCGCGCGATGCGCTCGAAGGCAAATGCCCGTGCGCCTTTCAGCAAAATCGTTTCCTCGCGGAAATCGTGCTCCGCAATGTGTTCCAAAAAACTTTCCGTGTCGGGGTAAAAAACGGCCTCCACCGAAGCGGGAAGTTTTTTCTGAATCGCTGGAATGTCTCGGCCAATGCCGATAAACCGTCCCACCGTTTGGGTTCGAGCCGCCGCCGCAACTTCCGCCCAAAGCACATCGCTCGGCTGCCCGCTTTGCAGGATGTCGGAAAGGATGAGCGTCAGTTTTTCTTTGCCCGCTTGTTGCCGCGCAAATTGGAGGGCAAGGCGCAGCGAGGCGAGGTCGTTGCTGTATGCGTCGTTGATGAGTGTGCAGCCGTGGATGGCGGCCTTTACTTCGAGGCGCATTTCCACGGGCTCAAGGTGCAGCATACGTCGCTCGATTTCTTCTTGGGGAATGCCGAGCAAGAGCATAACGGCCCAGCAATGGAGGGCGTTTTCGATGCTGGCAGCGTCAGAAAAAGGAACGATGAACGATGAACGATGAACCCCGCCAAGTCGGGGCAGGCTGATGAACGCTTGGGCGTTGGGCTTGGGATGGTTGGGGTTTATGCGTGCTTCGATTCGGGTTGTGCCGCTTTCGAGTTTTTCGATTTTTAGGATTTGCAAATCGGCGGGTTCATTGGGGTTTTCTGACCAGCAGAATGTGCGGGGTGCTGTACCGGCTGCTTCAGCTGCCGATATGTGCAGGGGTTCATTTTGAGATTCTTTCGGGGCGTTCCGGCGACTAAAGTCGCCGGTACATAAATGCAAATCTTCGGCGCGGCATACCAAGCATTCCACGTTTTCAAAGAGCCGCATTTTTTCCTCCAACTTTTCCACATCGGAAGAAAAACCCTCTTGGTGGGCGGGGCCGAGATTGGTGAAAATGCCGATGGTCGGGCGGATGATTTTTTCCAAACGCACCATCTCGCCGGGCTGCGAAATGCCGGCCTCAAAAATGGCGAGCGTGTTGCGCTCCTGCATCTGCCACACAGAGAGCGGCACTCCTATTTGGGAATTGTAACTTTTGGGGCTGCGCACGAGGTCAAAATCGGGCGAGAGGAGTTGAGCGAGCCATTCTTTCACCACGGTTTTGCCGTTGCTTCCGGTGATGCCGATGACGGGGATTTGGAATCGGGAGCGATGGCAGGCGGTCAGGTTTTGTAGCGCATCGAGCGTGTTTTCGACTTTCAGGATGTTGGCCTCCGGCAATTTTTTCGTGTCCACGTTTTTGCTCACCACAAATTGGCGAACGCCCTGGGCGTACAGTTCGGGCAGGAAACGGTGGCCATCGCGGTGTTTGCCCGGCAGGGCAAAAAACAGCGAAACGGCCGGGGCGGCCACCGAGCGGCTGTCGAAAAGCAGGTGCTCCACCGTGGGGTCGGCCTCGGTTTTTTGCAGCCACTCGGCTCGGAGGATGGTTTGGATGTCGGAAAGGTGGTAGGTCATGGGAAGGATGCGAGGGCGAAATTCTGGCTTTCTGGGCGGAAAGGACGAGATTTTTATTGCCACTGAGATAGTGGAGGATGTTTTCCAATTCTTTTAAAAAATGTTTTAACCTACGCATTATCCTAATACTTTTGCTGCATCACAGCACTCCGTATGGCAAAGGCAGACTTACTAAAAGCGTTGATTCACTCCCACTTTGAAGAAGATCGGGAGCGTTTTAATTTGCTCGCGTTGCAAATAGCAGCTCAAGAGGCGCGGCTTGGGCATACCGTAGTGGCAGGAGACATCAAAACCCTGATTGATAAAAACAGGAGCCGTATTAGAAAAGATGTTGTGTTGTTGCCGGGCTTCGACGATCTGATTTCCAAAGTTGAAATTCGACATAAACTTTCGGAATTAGTGTCTTCGCCAAAGCTCAAAAACCAATTGGGGAGAGTGCTTTTGGAATACCGCCAGCGTGACACACTGCAAAAACACGGACTCTTTTTTCGCAGGAAAATTTTGTTAACAGGCCCTCCCGGAACAGGTAAGACAATGAGCGCATCAGTCATTGCTACTGAGCTGCATTTACCCTTATACATTGTAACGATGGATCGAGTGGTTCAAAAGTATATGGGCGAGACCAATGCAAAATTGCGCCAGGTATTTGACATCATTCGGGAACAGCCCGGCGTATACTTTTTTGACGAGTTCGATGCCATCGGCGGAGACCGCTCAAAAGACAATGACGTAGGAGAAATGCGAAGAGTAGTGAACGCGTTTCTGCAATTTTTAGAAAATGATGCATCTGACAGTTTCATCCTCGCAGCAACCAACAACTTACGGTTGCTCGACCAAGCGCTGTTTCGGCGTTTTGACGATGTACTCATGTATCATTTGCCCTCGGAAGAAGAAGCAAGAAGGCTCCTTACCAATACTGTAGGGACTTTTTTGGGAAACCAAATGATAAACGGTTTACCACAAGGGATTGAAAGATTGAGCCAAGCGGAGCTCGTACAAATAGGATGTGACACTATAAAAGATGCCATCCTTGCTGGAGAAAAAAAGGTTGACTTGAACATTCTTGCCAATCATCTTCAAGAAAAAATTGCCTTCCAAACGCATCTGAAGCCTTAATCCTCACCTCATTTTCGCTTGTTATGCCAACCGGAAATCCAAAATCTCACCTTTTTATTCCATCACCGCAGGCCAGTAAGTATCGCGGACAGGGTAGGAGCCGAAAACCACTACTCAAACCCCGCGATCGCGCTACTCACTATCAATTGCTAAAAGATAATCTTGAGCGAGCCCGTCAGGAAATTGATGATGGAAAAGCCTTCCGTAGAGAAGCCGGCCTGGGTGTGTCTGAGGATATTATTTTAGAATTTGCCAGTGCACCAGGTTTCGAGTTGGTCTTTGAAAGCCTCGAAAATGAGATAAAGGGCATCCGATTACTCAATGTTCGGGAGGACGATAGTGATCCTGAGCAAATCGTCACTTTTGCTACGGTGCTCATTCCTTCTGACCAGTACGGTTATTTTTTGCGCAAACTTGAAGAGTACAACACAAAGCAATCTCCAAAGAGCGGCAATCCTATAAATCAGAATTTAGTGGAGAGCATAGACTCAATTCAACCTGCCTCTTTGCGCTCGCTTTGGACAGACGACGAATCATTGATTCCGAAAGAAACAGAGGTTTGGTGTGAATTGTGGGTGCGGACAGACCCTAACCCTGCTCCCCCAATTATTGAAACGTACGAAATGCTTGGGAAACTGGAAATCGAAACCCAAAGCAATTTTATCGTATTCCCGCAACGGCTCGTATTACTCATCAAGGTCAATGGGGAGCAGTTGGCGAATCTTTTCTCGTCGATAGATACGATTGCAGAGTTGCGGGCGGCTCGAGAAACTGCAGAATTCTGGACAAGCCTTATTCCGTCCGAGCAGGCGGAATGGGCCATTGATTTAGCAAATCGAATGGTGTTTTCACCCCAAGGTCGAGTAGCAATCTGTATGATGGACAGGGGACTCAATAATGGGCATGTGATGCTTGCCTCAGTTGTTGCTGATTCGGATTGTATGGCACTTGACCCCCAATGGGGAACCGATGACAATGGTGGGCATGGTACTCAAATGGCGGGATTAACGGTCTTTGGCGACTTAGAACAAGTTTTGCAAAGGATGGGTACAGTAGAAATCCGCCATCATGTTGAGTCGGTAAAAATTTTACCTCCGAGGGGGGAGAATCCGCCTAATCTTTATGGGGCTATTACAAACCAAGCAGCTTCCATTGCTGAAATCAATCAGCCGAGCCGTCGAAATCGAGTTTTCTGTATGGCTGTAACTGCAGGCAAAGTTGATGGCCGCCCTAGCTCATGGTCTGCAGCACTTGATGGGATGACTTCTGGATATTTGGATGACTTGCAACGGCTTTTTATAGTTAGCGCAGGCAATGTTGATCCATCCGAATCTGGATACAATTACCCGGATACAAACTTGCTTTCACAGATTGAAGATCCTGCGCAAGCATGGAATGCTCTGACGATCGGTGCGTACACTGAAAAGGTGTTCATAAATGACCCAAAGATCAGGAACTATACGCCACTGGCAGAAGCAGGCCAGTTATCCCCACACAGTAGGACATCGGTGCTTTGGGGAGAAAAAAGTAAGTGGCCGCTCAAGCCTGACGTTGTGTTGGAAGGCGGGAATGCCGCCAAGCCTGGAGCTGAAACTTCCCCAGACGGTCTCGAATGCCTTACAACTTACTATCGGTACTCAAGGTTTGGCACTATCAATGCTACTAGTGCTGCCACGGCAAAAGCCGCATGGCTCGCTGCTCAAATATGGGCAAGCTATCCACAGGCTTGGCCTGAAACCATTCGTGCCCTGATTGTACATTCGGCGCAATGGACGAAAGCGATGGAAACACAGTTTCTATCTGGAAGCAAAGCTGGTGACTATCGGAAACTGATTCAAATATGCGGCTTCGGGGTGCCGAACTTAGAGAGGGCCTTACATTCTTTCAACAACAGCCTAATACTTATTGCTCAGGAACACATTATGCCGTTTCGGGAAGGGGAAAGTAGCATTTCGATGAATGAAATGCATCTTTACGCGCTTCCCTGGCCTAAAGAGGCACTTCTTGATTTGGGTGCTCAAGATGTAAAATTGCGCATGACCCTATCCTACTTTATAGAACCGAGTCCCGGTGAACGTGGCTGGAAAAATCGCTATCGTTATGCTTCGCACGGACTTAGGTTTGAGATAAATCGCCCACACGAGACAAAGGAGAGATTCATTCGTCGTATCAACAAGGCTATACAAGCAGAAGAAGATGAGGTAGATGCCCCAGAAGCGGACCGCTTAAATTGGCGTATTGGCCCCAACAATCGAAATCTTGGTTCTTTACATTCGGACTGGTTAACCATGTCTGGCACAGAACTTTCTAACATGGATAATATCGCTGTTTATCCAGTTGGAGGTTGGTGGAAAACACTCAAAAAAGAAGGCCGTTGGAATCGACAGGTTCGGTATTCATTGGTGGTAAGCATCGAAACCCCCGCCACAAATGTGGATTTGTATACCCCAATTCAAGCCTTGATTCGGGTACAAGTGCCTATAGAATTGTAGGTGGCTGCGGCTCACTCGAAAAAGCCAAAGCCCCTCTCCCTACTATGGAAATCCTCATCCGCTCTCTCTCCGAACTTGATGCTTGCATCCCGCGTCTGCTGGCCGCCCTCGCTGGCCGCCGCAAAATCGCGCTGTACGGCGACATGGGCGCGGGCAAGACCACGCTCGTGAAGGCCATTTGCCAATACCTCGGTGTGCGGGAAAACACGGCCAGCCCCACGTTTTCATTAGTGAACCAATACAGTTATGCGGAGGCCGACGGCTCGGAGGCGCTTTTTCACCACCTTGACTTGTACCGTTTGCGTTCCGCACAGGAGGCATTCGATATTGGCTTGGATGATTTGCTGTACGACCCCTGGTACTGCGTGATCGAGTGGCCGCAACTGGCGGAACATTTGCTTCCCGACGACACCGTGCGCGTGGAAATCGAGATTCTGGGGGAAACGGAGCGGCGGATTCGGTTGGAGGAAAATGAAATTCACGCCGCCTAAAAAACCTCCACCAACTTCCTCGCCACCGCTTCGTTGTCAAAATTTTGCGCGCAAAACACGCGCGCCCGCGCACCGAGCGCAGCCAAGTTTTCCCCTTCGGAATAACACCAGCGAACGGCCTCCAGCCATTCCGATGGCTGCCCGGCCAACAGGCATTCGCGGCGGTCGGCGGCTTCAATGCCCTCCATGCCCATCGGAGTCGAAAGCACTGCCTTGCCCAAGGCCATTCCTTCCAAAATCTTTGCCCGCATGCCGCCGCCCGAAAGGAGCGGCACCACCATCACGGAATGTTGGTTCAGGAAATCCGCCGCGCTCGGCACTTCGCCGTGGAAAGTGACGCGCTCCATTTTGAGTTCGCGCAGCCAGCGCGGGGCCGTTCGGCCAGCGATGTGGAACCTGAGTTCGGGGAAATTCGGCGCGAGCAAAGGCTGCCACACCGCATCGAGAAACCAGCGCAGCCCTTCCTGATTGGGCATCCAATCCAAAGAGCCGATGAACGAAAGGCTGAGCGGGCGGCTGAAACTCGCCGGGTCGGGCAGGTAGTCGCGGCAGTCCAGACCGATGGGGCAAACTGTGGTGGGCTTGCGCAGGCCGAGGCTGCGGAACCGCTCCACGTCGCGCTGGCTGATGCCCACCACAAGGTCGCAATGGTTGATTTGTTCCAGTTCGTAGGCCATCAGCCGGGGAGTGATGCGGCGCAAATACCATTTCTTCAAGGGGTTGGCGTTGGCCGCCACGCGCTCCCAGATTTCGTGCTCCACGTTGTGCGCCCGCAAGACTGCCTTCGCCTTCGGCGCAAATTGGCGCACGACGGGCAGGTATGGCGCGAGGAAAATGGATTCGAGTTGCACCACGTCAAAAGCATTGGCTTTCAGAAGTTCGGCCAGTTTTTCGGCGAATGCCGCATTTTCAAAACGCTCGACGTGGTATGATTTTTTGCTAAAAAAAAGGTTGCGCAACGCGGGCAGGGGGCGGATGTGATTTTCCACAAAAACGCTGTGCATGGCCGCGTAGTGGTCAAAATCGGGCGGCAAACCTGCCACATCGAACCAGTGCTTGCTGGTGTTCATGGAGAGCAGCGTCACCTCATGGCCGAGCGCGGCGTAGGCTTTTGCCAAGTACGTCACGGCAATGGCGCCGCCGTCTTTGAGCGGATAGGGAAATTTGTGGCAGAGTTGAAGGATGCGCAACTGTGGGAACGATGAACTATGAACGAGGAACTATGAACACGATTGATGAGGGTTTATTAAAGTTGATTTTTTGCGTCCATTAACGGAAACTCCGTGCTTTTTCGAGCGTCAATTATCAACCTCATAAACCTTATCAACCTCATAAACCTTTCCCTCACAGGAACATCTGCTTTAGGGCTGCCCACAGTTGGGTCTTTTTGGCTTTGTCAGATTCTATGGCAGAGAGCCGATGGGCAAAAAGCCAGGTGCAGCCATAAAAAGAAATGGGCTGATAGGCTTGCACCTCGAACGAGAGGCCCAATTGGGCGGGCGAGAGGCCAAAGACCAGCACTTGTTTGGGTTGGCGTTCTTTCAGGTCGGGCGCGAGGGCGCGAGGTTCTCCGGCGGGCATTTCGGCGAGGAGGGCATCTTGCGCGAGGTTCAAATTGGCGGCAGCCAACACTTTGGCGAGGAAGTCGCGGTTGGCAGCATCGCTTGGCTCCTGCAATGCCAGCACCATCACTTGGCGGGCAAAGCCTCCCTGCGCTTCGGCGAGCGCGGTTTTTTCGGCAGCGAGGAATAGGAGTTCGTTTGAGAGCAACATGGCGAATGCGAAATTGGGAATGTGGAATGCGCCTGCCTGCCGGTAGGCAGGGAATGTGGAATGGGCTGCGCAAAGTTACCCTTGCCTATGGTTCTTTTTCTTTTTTCAAAAAGGCGATGTTGCGCTTCAGCCCTTCAAACTTTGCCCTTTTGACGGCCGATTTTTTGAAGATTTTTCCAAAAACTTCTTGGGTCAATTCCTCCCAATCGTGGCGCGACAGCGAGAGCAAATCAGGCGGCGGTTCGAAAGCCGGCTCGGCATGGCGCTCGGCAAAACGGTTCCAGGGGCACACGTCTTGGCACACGTCGCAGCCAAACATCCAATCGTCCATTTTGCCCCGAAACTCGCCGGGGATTTCGTCGCGCAACTCGATGGTCAGGTACGAGATGCAGCGCGAAGCATCCAAGAAATAGCCTTCCGGGCTGATGGCCTCGGTAGGGCAGGCCTCGATACAACGCTGGCAAGTGCCGCAATGGTCGCGGATAGGGTCGTCGTAGAGGAGCGGCAGGTCGCAGATGATTTCGGCGAGAAAGAAAAACGAGCCGCGCTTTGGGTGGATGGTGAGCGTGTTGCGTCCGTTCCAGCCCAAGCCTGCGCGGCGGGCCCATTCGCGCTCCATCACGGGGGCGGAATCCACAAAACACCGCCCGTTCACTTCCCCGATTTCAGCCTGAATAAATTGCAGGAGGAGTTTCAATTTGTCTTTCACCACATGGTGGTAATCTTCGCCATAAGCGTAGGTGGCGATTTTGGGCGCGTCGGGGTCGGCTTGTTTTTCGGGCGTAAAATAATTGAACGTGAGGCAGATGACCGTCTTCGCTCCCGGCACGAGCAGCGTAGGGTCGGTTCGCAGGTCAAAGTGGTTTTCCATGTAGGCCATGCGCCCGTGGGCGTTGCGGGCGAGCCACTTTTCGAGATTGCGGGCTTCGTCGTCGAGGCGTTCGGCGCGGGCGAATCCGACGAACTCAAAACCCAATCGTTGGGCTTCGGCGCGGATGGCTTCGGTGTTGCGTTGGGTGGTTTGCACGGGGCAAAGTTATTGAGAGTCTCACTTCAAGTGAGACTCTCAATTTTGCACTACTTTTGGCGAAAAAAGGACGATGACCGAAAACACGATTTATTTGGGAGTCCACGCGCCCAAAATCCACCAGCGCATCATCGGCCAACTGATGATGCGGCTCGGGATGCTTTTTTATATTGACAAACGCATCCCCTACGAGCCTTTTCCCGAAACGATGATTGACGAAAGCCAGACAAGCCCTACGCCCGACATCCTTTTGTTCGACAATGAGAACCGCCAGAACAAAGTCATCATCGAGGTGAGCGGCAACACGGGCGCGCGCCGCGATTTTGAAAAAGTCAAAACCTTGATGGCGGAATACCAAGTGCCGGAGGGCTTTGTCTATAATTACGATTCAGAAAAATGGATGAAATACCGTCTGGGAGAGGGGGAGGATGCCCGACACCCTTCCTTCGTTGACTCCATCGGCGTTGACCTGAATGACCTGCTACAATAATGACTGCCGACGAAATCCTCCGCGACATTCAGGCTGGCCGATTTGCCCCTGTCTATTTCCTGCACGGCGAGGAGCCGTTTTTTATGGACCAAATCGCCGACGCGGTAGAGGCCAAGGCTTTGCCCGAAGCCGAGCGCGGCTTCAACCAGACCATCCTATACGGCAAAGACCTGGACCACCTCAGCCTGCTCGACCATCTGCGCCGCTACCCGATGATGAGCGAGCGGCAAGTCGTCATTCTGCGCGAAGCGCAGGAAATGAAAAGCCTCAGCGAACTGACGGGATACCTCGAAAACCCGATGCCCAGCACGGTTTTCGTGGCTTGCCACAAGCACAAAAAAGTGGATGCGCGCACCAAGTTCGGCAAAGCCCTCGGCGGCAAGGGTATTGTCTTTTTTGAAAGCAAAAAACTCTACGACAATCAAATCCCCGACTGGATATCGAGCGCCTGCCGCGCCAGAAAGCAAAACATCGAACCCGCCGCCGCCGCGCTCATGGCCGAATATCTCGGCACCGACCTTGCCAAAATCGCCAACGAACTCGACAAACTCGCGCTCAACCTGCCGCCCGGCACGGCCATCAGCGTCGCCCATGTTCAACACAACATCGGCATCAGCAAGGAGTACAACGTGTTCGAGTTGCAAAAAGCCCTCGCCACCCGCGACCGCACCAAGGTGGCGCGCATCCAGCAGCACTTCGCCGCCAACTTGAAAAAGAACCCGCTCATCGTCGCCATTTCGAGCCTGTACGCTTATTTTTCAAAGGTATTCATGCTGCACGCGCTCAAAGGCCAGCCCGACTCGGAGGTGCTGAAAGCCCTCGACTTGCGCTCCGATTGGTTTTTGAAAGAATACAAAATGGCTGCCGCCAACTTCTCCGCCGCTCAATGTGCGCAGGTCATCGCCCACCTCAAGGACTACGACCTGCGCTCCAAAGGCGTACACAACGACGGCACGGAGGAATCGGAATTGATGAAGGAGTTGTTCTGGAAGATTTTGAATTGAATTGGCCATTGCGGCAATTACATCACCCCATCTGGTATGGCACAGCCATGCTTTGAGCCTGCTCAGAAAATCTTGTTGTATTTCAAAAGAAAGCCCCCCGTGTATGCGGGCTTCAGGCCAAGGAATGGGCGGATGGCATCGGGGCTGGTGCCCTCAGGTATTTTTTCCACTTGCACGAGCGTGAAGTGGTCGTAGAACAAATCGCCAAAAAGCTCGAGCGCGAAGCCTTTGACAATATTGAGGCTCATCGCATTTTGCCACAGCACGTTGCCATTCAGGTGCTGGCGGTAGTCGGCAAACCAGCCAATCTTCGAGCTGAAAGCCACGCGGTCTTCAAAGTACTTGTTGGCATATTGGGCTTTGAGCGCGTAGCCCAATTGAAAGCGGTTGTTTTTGCCCGCTTCGTTGCCGAGCGGCTGGCCAGCCAACGCTGCGAGGTCGTCGTTGCCAACATAAGTCAGGTTGAAACTTGCAGGGGCAAAGAAAAAAGACAGGTTCTTGGTGGGTTTGTAGTCAATGCCGGGCGCGAGGGAAAAGCGCGCGGGGGAGAGGAATTCAGAGAGCAAGTTGGAATCTGCGCCGCTGGTCAAATTGCCGACATAGGTGCGCAAGAGTTGGGTTTCGGCAGTGGCGTCAATGGCTGCAAAGAGTTTTTCGCCCACGATGCTGTACCCGTAGCGCGAGCCGAGGCGCAAGATGTCGAGGCTTTTCTGAAACCTCGCGTCATTGCCGCCGATGCGTTGTGCCGCGAGCTGCAGCGCGCCGGTGTTGTCCCAAAAGTGTTTCCCTTTTTTGTTTTTGGCGAAAAGGTTGACGAGGCCGCCAAAGCTGAGACGGTTGTCGCCCGCACCGAGACGGGGGTTTTTGAGGCCGAGACCTGCGAGGTCGAGGCCGAGGCCGCCGCCGATGGTCCAGGCTTTGGGTTCCTCTTTTTTGGCCTCGTCGGGTTTGGCGGCATCTGCCTGCGCGAAGGAAGTTTGAAAACAAAAAATGGTGAGGAGGAGGGTGGATAATGCTTTCATGATTGAAATAGATAGAATAGTTGGTTAAAAAATAGTCGCCTTGCAAGTCAATTCAGGCTGCAAAGCGACGGTCGCCGCTACAGACGGCGCACAAACGAGAAGTTTCAAATATTTTTAAATTTCTGTCTCGCCAAATTGTTTGTCGAGCGAAAAGTTGGGTTTGTACAGAGCAGAGCGAAGATATGCCGCTCGGCACTTTGTGCTTCAAACAAACAAAGGCAGTTCTTTTTCCAAGAAAATGGAGAAGGGGCAAATGCGAAGCCCGTCGCTGCGGTCGAAACATTCGCCCCCTGGCGTGATGACGTATTTGAAATCTGGCTGCAAGTCTTCGATGCTTTGGAAGTAGCCTTTTGAAATGACGGGCGCAACGGAAAACTTGATTTCGATGCACACTTTCTTGCCGCTCGGGGTAATCATCAGCAAATCCACTTCGGC
Source organism: Saprospiraceae bacterium (assembly GCA_046155725.1). Classification (GTDB taxonomy): domain Bacteria; phylum Bacteroidota; class Bacteroidia; order Chitinophagales; family Saprospiraceae; genus M3007. The sequence continues at coordinate 13,409 of JBJXFT010000310.1, read as the reverse complement.
GCCGTGCTGCGTTCGGTAATAGAAAAAATCAGAAAACTCGGGGGCTTCGCGGATGATCTGTTCAATGACGTAGCTTTCCCAAGAAGCGCCCACAGCAGGATTTCCGCGCAAATTCTCCATGTTGAATAGCCGCAACAGATAATGGAGCAGACCGCTGTCGCGGAGGTAAATCTTCGGCGATTTGGTGAGCCGCTTGCCCAGATTGACAAAGTACGGAGGCAGCCGGCGAATCAGGAAACTGCCCTCCAGCAGTTCGAGATATTTGTTGACGGTCGGCTGTGTCACGCCCATTGAAGCCGCCAGCGCATTTATATTGAGCATCCCCCCGTGCAAGTGGGCCAGCATGGAAAGCATATTGCGCAACAAACCCTCCGGGATGGCAAAACCTAAGCGAAAAAGGTCGCGGTGGATAAAAGTTTCGGTGAAGTCGGCCAACCACTTTCGGCTGATGAAAGCCTCCGTGGCGAGCAGCGAACCAGGAAACCCGCCCCGCAGCCAGTGCTCTTCCTGCGAAAACTGGTCGCGTATTTCCGAAAAGGAAAACGGCGGCAACTCGTGGTAAGCAATGCGCCCGGCAAGCGTTTCGGTGTTGAGTTTGACAATGTGTGGCGAAGCCGAACCGAGCAAAACAAAGCGGGCAGGCTCGCGCTTTTGGTCGGTCAAAGCCCGTAGCAGTGCAAACAATTCTGGGCGCACCTGAATTTCGTCAATGATGACGCATTTGTCGGAATGGCCTGAAAGATAGCTCTGCGAATCTTCCAATTTGAACCAGTCTTCTCGGAGTTCGAGGTCGAGGTAAAGCGTGGGTTTGGCAATCTGCGATTGCAGGTGCTTCACCAAAGTCGTCTTGCCAACTTGCCGCGAACCCACCAACCCCACAATCGGAGACCACGACAAATCCCGAAGGATCCTATTGGAAAGCAAACGTTCTATCATGCCCCAAAAGTAATCCCAACCGAGTAATTTCAAAATCCAATTTTAAAATTACTCGGTTGCGTTCATTTCTTCTCCCGCAACTCCCGCCTCAAAATCTTCCCCACGTTCGTCTTCGGCAACTCTGTGCGGAACTCCACCTGCCTCGGTATTTTGTAGTTCGTCAGGTTTTCGCGGCAATGCGCCCGCACCTCCTCCTCCGTCAGCGAGGGGTCTTTTTTTACAATGAAAACCTTCACCACCTCGCCCGAATGGTCGTCAGCGATGCCGATGGCGGCAGATTCCAGCACTTTCGGGTGCATGGCCAATACGTCCTCGATCTCGTTGGGGTACACATTGAAGCCCGACACGAGGATCATGTCCTTCTTCCGGTCCACGATCTGGAAAAAACCGTCGGGGTGCATAAAGCCCATGTCGCCCGTGCAGAGCCAGCCGTCTATGATGGTTTCGGCCGTCGCCTCGGGGCGTTGCCAGTAGCCCTTCATGATTTGCGGGCCGCGACCCTGTATCTCGCCAACATTTTCCGGGCCGGGCGGGAGCGGCTTGTATTTGTCGTCCACGATGCGCATTTCGGTGCTCGACACAGGCATCCCGATGGTGCCGATGCGCATGGTGCTGTCCACCGGGTTGACGCTCAGCACCGGGCTGCTCTCCGTCATGCCGAAGCCCTCGGTGAGTTGGCAGCCCGTCACCTGTTGCCAGCGTTCGGCCACGGCGCGCTGCACCGCCATGGCGCCGCCCACGCAAGCGCGGAGCTCGCTGAAATCGAGCGTGGAAAAAGTCGGCTGGTTCAGCAGCCCGTTGAAAAGCGTGTTCACCCCCGGAATGATGTGCGGCTTGTGTTTCCGCCATTCTTTGATGAGCGCGGGGAGGTCGCGGGCGTTCACGATCAGGATATTGCTCGCGCCGATGCTCATGAACGCGAGGCAATTCACCGTGAACGAAAAGATGTGATAGAGCGGCAGGGCGCAAAGGCAGCGCGCCGATTCGCCGTCTTGGCCTTGCAGCGCGGGCATGAGCCATGCGCGGATTTGCATCATGTTGGCCAGCAGGTTGCGGTTGGTGAGCATCGTGCCTTTCGATACGCCCGTGGTGCCGCCCGTGTATTGCAGCGCGATGGTGTCGTCCGGGCCGCCTTGGAAGGGTTGGAGCGTGAATTTTCGGCCCTGCTTCACCGCGTCGTTGAAGCACACCGTGTTGGGCAGTTCGTACTTCGGCACCATTTTCTTGACGCGGCGCACCACGAAGTTCACGAGGCTGCCTTTCAGCCCCAGCATCTCGCCGATGGAGGTGAGGATGACGGTTTTGATCTGCGTTTCGCCAATGACCTGCTGCAAGTTGGCGGCAAAGTTTTCGGCGATCAGGATGGCTTTTGCCCCCGAATCCACAAACTGGTGCTTCATTTCGCGGGGCGTGTAGAGCGGGTTGGTGTTCACCAGAATCAGCCCCGCCCGCAGCACCCCGAACATGGCGATGGGGTATTGCAACAGGTTGGGCATCATGAGTGCCACGCGGTCGCCCGGCTCCAGCCCGCGCGAGCGGAGGTAGGCTCCGAAGGCCGCGCTTTTTTCGTCCAATTCTCTGAATGTCATGGTTTTTCCCATGAACACAAAGGCCGGGCGGTCGGCGAATTTGCGGAAGGATTCTTCCACCATGTCAATGACGCGGGCGTATTGGGAGGGGTCAATGTTGGCGGGAACGCCCGCAGGGTAGTGCTGTAGCCAAGGCTTTTCCATATCGTTTCGGATTGTTTTTTTCGGATGTAATATTTTGAAAAAAAATTGAATTCTGAAAACGTTTGCGCTTTGCGCCTTTGACTTTGGATATTTGCATCGCTTATTTGGGCTGAAAGCAATCCACCTAAACCATCTAAACTTTCCAAACCACTCTAAACTGGCTATAAAAAATGCAACGAGTATATTTCGACAACGCAGCCACCACCCCCATTTCCGAAGAAGTCATCAACGCTATGCTGCCGGTGCTGCGCGGCCAGTTTGGCAACCCATCGAGCATTCACGCCGAAGGTCGGAGCGTGCGCGCTGCCGTCGAATCGGCCCGCAAGGCTGTGGCACAGAGCATCGGGGCTGGCACGGGAGAGATTTTTTTTACCTCTGGTGGCACGGAGAGCAACAACATGGCGATCAAATGTGCTGTGCGCGACCTCGGGGTGCGACGGATCATCAGCAGCCCAACGGAACACCATTGCGGCACGCACGCCATCGAAACGGTGGAAAAAGGGGAGGGCGTGGAAGTGGTGTGGCTCTCGGTGGATTCGCTTGGCCGGATTGATTATTCCGAATTGGAAACCGCATTGGCAATATCTGGGGGCAAGAAAACGCTCGTGTCGCTCATGCACGCCAACAACGAAATAGGCACCATGATTGACCTCGGCAGGGTGTCGGCGCTGTGCCGCCAACATGGCGCGCTTTTTCACTCAGATACGGTGCAGACCATCGGCCACTTCCCCATCAATGTGCAAAAAACGCCCGTCAACTTTCTTTCCGGCGCGGCGCACAAACTCCACGGGCCGAAGGGCGTTGGCTTTATTTACATCAGCCCCGAATCGCCCATCAAACCCTTCATTGATGGGGGGGCGCAGGAGCGCAATATGCGCGGCGGCACGGAAAACGTGTACGGAATAGTCGGCACCGCCAAGGCGCTGGAGCTCGCCATTGCCGAAATGGGCGAGCGCGTGGCGCACATCGCGGGCGTCCGCGACTACTTGAAAGCGCGGCTCTTGGAAGAATTTGAGGACACTCGGTTCAATGGCGACTGCGACGGCGACAGCCTCTATACGGTGCTGAATGTGTCGTTTCCGCCCAACCCGAAAAACGAGCTGCTGCTGCTGAGCCTCGACATTGCGGGCATCAGTTGTTCGGGCGGTTCCGCCTGTTCGAGCGGCTCGGAAAAAGGCAGCCACGTGCTGGAAGCCATTCGTGCTGACCCCATGCGGAAGAGCATCCGGTTCTCCTTTTCGCACTACAATACGCGCAAGGAGGTGGATTTTGTGGTGGAAAAACTAAAAGGGATTTTGCCGGTGCGGGTGGCTGTGGAGGTGTGAAAGGGTGCTTCTTGGAGCTCTATGCAACCGCGTAGTCTGTGAAAGGGCGCATTTCTGGCGAATGAAAAGCCAGCACGATGTCAGACTTAGGCACTCCGCAAGCTTCTATATCTTCGATTATGTCGTAATCGGAAATGTTGCGCTGCACCCAAATCTTCCCATCAATAATGTCGAAATGAAAAACGACAGAAAACACTTGCCTGTCCTTGCCCCAACCCATATGCAACGCTTGGTAGTGATCGTTTTGGGTATCAACCAAAACGCGGGTCTGTATGTCATCGGGAGAGGTTGGCTTTATCGAGCCACCGTCTGCGGCATAGGCTTCTAGCACTTTTTGCAAGATCTGGCGGTATTTTATGGTTCTATCCATGATGTTATTACATTTTCGACTGGGTTGAAAACAATCAATTTGGCCGCTTCTTCCTTCAAGCGTTTTTGTATAAACTTACCTTGAAACAAGTAGTGCTCAAAGGCTTTTTTGGGTATGGCCAAATACACTTCCCGGTCGGGTTCAGCATCTTCCAAAGCACTTCTGTAATCGAGGTATTGACCCATTGCCTCATGGAAGTCGGCCATGAACGATTTGTTCAAAAAACTTTTGACTTCAACCGCAATCTTTCTACCGGCTTTCTCAGCAGCAAATACCATCTCTGCCGCCAAGTCAACCTCCAAATGGCTGCCGTCAATAGGAATCCGCAAAGGGTCATTGGTGATAATCCAGCCATCCTTGACCAGTGCATCCCGCACATTGTTGTGGAATTTGTCTTTTGCCATGCCGTACATGCCATATTTTCCTACAAAAGTAGAAAGAACTACGTCTTCTGGTGCTTCTTCTTCGCTGCCGGGAACAGGATATTGTTCAAAATCAGCCGAAAGCCCGGCGAGTGCGGGTGGAGCGCAAGGTCGGTGGGCGGGTCGCCCACATAGTGGCGATAGTCCTCCGGGTCGTGGCCGCCGTAGAAAGTCCAGAACCCTTTTCCGTAGGCATTGTGGATGTAGCGGGCTTCGTTGGCGGGCTTGTTCTCGCCCATCACCAGCACATTTGACTTGATGAATTTTCGGTTGAACGCCGTGGCTTGCCCCATAAAACCCTTCACCGTGCGGGTGTGGCATTGGGTCAGCATGGTGGGCACGGGGTCCCATTTGGCCGAGAAGTCGAACAGCGTGATGTAGTCTTGCTCTGGCGACACGCGGCGGCCTGTCACCTCGCTGTTGTCAATGGTCGAGTGTTCGTACACGCCAGGGTCGGTCAGAATCTGGAAATTTTCAAAGGCAAAAGTTTTGGAAAAGTCGAGCTTGCTCTGGAAGTTGGGGTCGGTAGCATCCCCGTCGAACGGGAAGGCGCAAATATCCGTCCCCTCGGCAGCCAGCGCGATGTCGTAAGTGTCGGTGGCCGAGCACATGGCGAACATGAACCCGCCCCCGATGACGTACTCTTTTATCTTTTTGGCGACGGCCAATTTCAGTTCGCTCACCTTGTCGAAGCCGTTTTGCCGCGCCAGCGTTTCCATCAAGTGAACGTGCTGGCGGTACCAGGGCTGGCCGCTGTTGCTGGCAAAAAATTTCCCGTACATACCGGTAAAGTCCTCGTGGTGCAGGTGCAGCCAATCGTACTCGGCGAGTTTGTCTTGCAGCACTTCGGTGTCGTACACCACGTCGTAGGGGATTTCGGCGTAGGTGAGCACGAGCGTCACCGCGTCGTCCCAAGGTTGTATCATTTCCCCTTTTTCATCCTTGTCGGGGGTGTAAACGGCGATTTTTGGGGCTTTCTCCAACTTTATCACATCCTGATTGATCTCCGGGTTGAGGATTTCGTTTTGCAGGTTGGCGAATTGCCCGTCGGCGATGACCTCGTAGCTCACGTCGCGGGTCTTGCATTCTTTTTCAAATGCGGGCGTGTGCACGAAAGCAAAACTCCCGCCCCGGTAGTTCAAAAGCCACCAAGCCTCCACACCCTGCGCGAGCACCCAGTAAGTGATTCCGTATGCTTTCAGGTGGTTGCGTTGGCCTTTTTCGTCCATCGGAAGCACGATGACCGTGGCGCGCATTTGCGACATTGCGCACAAGAATAGTGCGAGTGTGATGAGTAGTTTGTGCATGATGTTATTTGTTTTTGCTGTCAAAAAAGATTAGCGACGTGAAACGCCGAACGTTGAGAGAAGTTTTGAGGAATGACGAGGGCATTCACGCATACAGCCTATTAATTGTTTAATCTTTTTGCAGTAATTCAATTCTGTTGCCAAATGGGTCAATAAATGAAAAACGAATTTGCCCAGGTATTTGTGTTTCTTCTTTAATTTTCACCCCATGATTGTCTAAATGCTTCCTTGCGCCATTAATATCAGTTACCTCGAAAGCTGGGTGTCGCTTAGATATATTGATTTCGTTTTCTGTTCCTATGTGAAACTGAATGTCCGCTACTTGATACCAAAGTCCACCATTTGGAATAAGCTCTAATGGTTTAGGGATTTCTGTGAGCCCGATAATGTCTGTATAAAATTGCCGGGCTTCATTTTCTTTTCCTGTCGGAATACAAATCTGTATGTGGTCAAGTCGTTTGATGTTTATCATCTTTTTCCTTTTTAATTTATCAAAGTCAATTCCCTTGCGCGCTGCTTTAAGTTTGCAGGCTGCTATATCATCAGCGCTAACGCAATCACTTCATCGCTTCATAATTGCATCATTTCATGATTACCGCACGGGCGCCCATTCCTTCAAAAACGACTTCCGCCCGAAAAGCATCCAAAGACCTTCCCGCAGATAGATGAACATGATGCCCCAATAGCCGTAGTGCCGGAAACGGCGCGGCGAGTGGTGTACCCGCAAATGCCGCAAAAACTTCACGCGGCCCACATCCTGCAAGCGGTAAAAAAGGTTGCAATCTTCCCCGGCCGTCAGGCGCTCATCGTAGCCGCCCAACTGCTCGAAAGCCGCGCGGCGCACCAACTGGCACTCGCCTTTCGCCAACGGCACTTTGAAAAAAAACGACCCGCGTATGATGCCGTTCATCATGATGTGAAAAAGCCGGTCGGAAGTGCGGGCTTCTTCGGGGTACACCCAAATCGGCACGGTAGCGCCGACCAGCGAGGCGTTGTTTTCAAAATGCTCAAATGCTTGCCCGAAAAAATAGTCCTTGTCCGGGATGCGCACATCCGCGTCAATGCGGAAAAGGAGCGGTGCTTTGGCCTGCGCCGCGCCGAGGTTGCAGCCAATGGCGATGTTCTGCTTGCCCGGCCCAGCCTGCACGAGTTTCACGCGCTGGCCCGAAAGCCCGGCAAAATGCTGTACGATTTCCACCGTGCCGTCCGTGCTGTGCGCATCGGAAACGATGATTTCGAGGTCGTGCTTTTCCCAGAACAGCTCGAATTGGGCAAGCGTGTTGCCGATGTACTTGGCCTCGTTGCGCGTGGGGATGAGGATGCTGAGTCGGGGGGAGTTCATCGCTTTTTGAAAACGCTAAGGTTTCAGTGTGACAGAAGCGACGCTTTTTAAAAAAGTGTCACTTCGAAGGCATGCTTCTACACGGTGTCTAACTTCAGATCAAATTTCTGGATCAAATCGCCCACCAAAGGGTTGGCTTCGATCATTTTTTCCACCTTTTCTTTATTGCTCAGTGGGCGGGCGGCGCGGGCGGCTTGCGCCTGTTCCACCAATTTTTTCTCGTCCAATTGCAGTTCTATTTTCAGCAAAGGGTGGTGCAATCGGCGGCGCAGTGTATCCACCAAGCGCATCAGTTCGCCTTGCACATTGTTCTGATCAATGGTGGTGCCGACGCGGGCTCTGAGTGTTTCGCCTTCCAGATCGAGTTCTGCATTGTGGAGCGCAATTCGGGCAAGGTTGGAACTGAGCGAAGCGGCATAAGCCAGCCATTCGGTTCGGGCATTTTCGAGCGAAAGGCGGCTTTCAAGGCTGGCACGGTGGTTTTCTTCATCTTCCACCAATTGGTCGAAAGCATCGAGCCGCATCGGGATGGCTTCCAATTTCATGCTCCCTTGGCGCAAGCCTTTCCGGATGTCTGCTATTTCGACGGGCGAGAGTGGCTGGGCGTTGCCGGTGTGAGGGGTGAGAGGAGCATCCGGCTCGGCGACTTTGCTGACGGCATTTGGCAGGGCATACGCTCCGTTCCCATTGGGAGAATGCCCGGCACCATTTTGTGCGGGCAAACTGAATTTCGCAGTCCCGTTTACATCAAGAGTTTTTTTTTCCAATTCCGCGCCTTTCAAAGCCCTCCCGATGTGGCACATTTTGAGCAATGCCATTTCAACGTGGAGGCGTTTGTGCCGCGCCATTTTGAAATTGATGTCGCAGTCGTTGCAGAGGTTCAGCGCGGTGAGCAGGAAGGGCGCGGGCGTGAGGGCGGCTTGGGCGCGGTAACGTTCGCGCAGGCTTTCGCCCACTTCGAGCAGGCCGAGCGTGGCTTTGTCTTTGCAAACGAGCACGCTGCGCAAATGCTCCGCAAGGCCGAGCACGAACACTTCGGGGTCAAAACCCTTGCGGAGAATCTCGTCGAATCGGAGCATCAGCGAGGCGGAATCTTCGGCCAAAAGCGCGTCGGTGATCTGGAAATAGTAGTCGTAGTCGAGGACGTTGAGGTTTTCGATGACGGCCTCGTAGGTTATTTTTTTGCCCGAGCCGCTGCTGATGCGGTCAAAAATGGAGAGCGCGTCGCGCAGTGCGCCGTCTGATTTTTGGGCAATAATGTGCAGCGCGTCGCCTTCGGCTTCGATTCCTTCTTGCTGGCAAATGGACTGCAGGTGCGCCACCGTGTCGGCCACCGTGATGCGGCGGAAGTCAAAAATCTGGCAGCGCGAAAGGATGGTGGGGATGATTTTGTGCTTCTCCGTCGTGGCCAAAATGAAGATGGCGTAGGGCGGCGGCTCTTCCAGCGTTTTCAAAAAAGCGTTGAACGCTTGGTTGGAGAGCATGTGCACCTCGTCAATGATGAACACTTTGTAGCGGCCCTGCTGCGGCTGAAAGCGCACCTGCTCGGTGAGGGCGCGGATGTGTTCCACGGAGTTGTTGGAAGCCGCGTCGAGTTCGATGATGTTGAACGATGCGCTCTCGTTGAAGGATTTGCAGGAACTGCACTCGTTGCAAGCCTCGTATTCGGGCGTGCGGTTTTCGCAGTTGAGGATTTTGGCGAGGATGCGGGCGCAGGTGGTCTTGCCCACGCCGCGCGGCCCGGTGAAGAGAAAAGCGTGCGCGACTTGGCCGCTGGCGAGCGCGTTTTTGAGCGTACCGGCCACATGGCTTTGCCCCACCACGTCTTGGAAACGTTGGGGGCGGTATTTGCGCGCGGATACGATGAAGTTGCTCATAACGTGCCTTTTCTCTTGGGCAGTAAAGGTAAATCGAATGGAGAAAGGCGGGGGATGAAGTTTTCCACAAGGGGCGGGGAGAATTCAGGCTGCTGCGGGCAGGGGGGCTGCTTCCAAAATGGAGTCCACATAAGCCAATATCTCCGCGAGCAATCCAGCGCGCTCCGTGGCAGACAAAGTTGGGTAGAGGGTTTTGAAAGATTTTACGAAAGCCTCCTTATCAATTGGGAGAGCGCCATTTTGTGTGAGAAGCGCGACTATCTCTTTCGGAGCAGGAATGTGCGTAGTTGTCATTTTTGAACAGTTTGAAATGTTTAATTTTTTGCCTGTAGTTCGCGGCGTAGTTGGTTGATTCTATCAAGAATAGAGTCCACCATCTTCATAATTTCTCGCTCGGAAGTGCCGAATTCTCGTTCCGTCTCAATGATAATCGGAATGATTTTCAGCAGGTTTTCCAAGAGGTTTTGTTTGATGTTGCGCTCTTTGTTCGTCATAGAGGGTTCATTTGAGAGGACAACAATAAATTGATTGGCGAAAGGCGGGGGATGAAGTTTTCAACAGGCACTGGTCGTTCAGGTCTTTCTCTCCGTGGCTGTGACAACTGGCTTGACGATTTGATTCAACATGGTTTTGATACGGCGAAGTCGCGGTGAAAGGCGGGAGTCGTCCAACTCATTGTAGCGGTGGTAGACAAAATCAAACTCCCGGGCAAAGCTTTCTTTTGCTTCAGTTTCCGTTTCGCCCGTACCGATGAGATCGAGCATTTCTGATTTGATTATGTACGTTTCGTCCTCTTTTTCCAGCAAACATCGCAACGGAAAGTGAAACAGATATTTCTTGCCGTTGACCTCGATCTTGTCTGGGGCGTGAGCGAACGACACGGATTGGTCGGCGTAAATCGCCAATGTTGTCATACTGGGCTTCTCGTTGCCTACGGTGGTGCGGCGGAATTTTCCGTACACGATTTCCTCTCTTACTGCGGCAGCAGGTTCAATCATGATGAATCAAATTTGATTTACAAAAGTAGGCAGAAAGGCGATGATAAAACTATCCGCGCCAATCCGCCCTATCCGCGAAATCCCTGCCTACCGGCAGGCAGGCGCGTTGCAGTTTCACCCTTCCAGCGAATCCAAAAAATACTGGATCTTCTCCTTGAGCATCGCGTCCTTTTCGGTCAGTTCTTTCTTGGCGGATTCGGCGGTGCTGCGGGCTTTGGGTTTGTTGCCCTGTAGTTTGTACACCCCTGCCAGCGTCATCCAGTATTCGGCGAGGCCGCCGTTTTTAGCGGCTGACTTGCCCCATTTTTCGGCTTGTGCCAGCACTTTTTTGTCCTCCGGAAAAGCACGGATAAGCGTCACCACGAGGTCGTGGAGTTTGGCGGCATTGTTTTTTACCTCTGCTTTTTGGTACGATTTGGCTGTTTTGAGGAACATTCCTGCGTCGCGTACGGCCTTGGCGTAGCTCATGTCGGCCTCGCAGGCAAAGGCGGCGGCGCGGGCGGGGTTGCCTGCTTTCATCTTGGCCTTGGCCTCCTCGAGCAGGGGCTTGTTTTTGAATTCGATGGCTTTTGCCACCGTGTTTTTGCAAGCCTTTTCCACGCGGGCGCTCACGGCTTCCTCCGTGGAGACGGCCACTACTTTGGCCCGGTTTTTCAGCAGCAGGTCGAACACGCGGCTATCGGCATCCACCGCTCCTTCGAGGATGAACTTTAGGTTGAACTCTGAACTCATGTCTTGCTGTGTGCCGAGGTATTCGTTCGTGATTTTCAGCGAGGGTTTGCCCGCCGCGTTGAGCGAGCGCACATAGTCGAAGAGCATCTTCGGGTCGCGGTTGCCCTCGGCGTATTTCTTCTCGTAGTCTGCCGATTTGTCGTTTTTGCCCAAGGCCTTTTTGCCCGTTTCGAGGAGTTGCTCCACGTTTTTGCCGCCCACTTCTTTCAGCACGATTTTCCCGGTCGCGTCAATGAACATCAAGGTCGGGTACGAATTCACGGGGTATTTCCCGGCGAACTCGGCGTTCTCCGGCTTTTCCATGTCAATTTTCAAATTGATAAAATTGGGGTTGAAAAACGCGCCCGCCGCCGGGTCGGGGAATGTTTGGGCCGCCATGCGCTTGCAAGGGCCGCACCACGCGGCGTAAGCGTCCACGAAAATCAGTTTTTCTTCTGCCTTGGCTTTGGCAAGTGCTTCGGGCCATGTGCCGTGGAAAAACTCTATGCCCTGAGCAGAGAGCGAGAGAGTGAGAAGTGAGAAGGTGAGAGACGTGAGAGACGTGAGAGACGTGAGAGAAAATGAACGTATGCTTTTCATGCTTTTTAATTTTAGTGCAGAGAATGCGGTGGCGCGAAAACTTGTTCGCAGGAAGGAGTCTTTTTTGAAAAATCGAGTTGCAAAAGTAAGGCGATTGCGCTGAGCAAATGCTGAATTCTGGAGGCTTTTCACAAAAGTGTGCGCGGCGCGGCGGCGGCTTTCTGCTCAAAGTTTCTCCATCAAAAAATCTGTCAACTTGCCAAACAAGTGCCGCGTGGCGTTCTCGCCATAAATGCCGTGGTTGCGGTTGGGGTAGTAGTAGGTCTCGAACTGCTTGTTGGCTTTGATGAGGGCGTTTATCATCTCCACCGTTTGCTGCCAGTGCACATTGTCGTCGGCCATGCCGTGGCAGATGAGGTAATTGTCGCCGCGCAGCCGGTCGGCGAAATTGACGGGCGAATTGTCCTCGTAGCCCTGCGCGTTGTCCTTCGTGGTATGCATGTAGCGTTCGGTGTAGGCCGTGTCGTACCATTTCCAGTTGGTGACCGGTGCCACGGCCATCGCCATTCTGAACACGTCGGCGCCTTTCAAAATGCACGACGTGCTGAGGTAGCCGCCAAAACTCCAGCCCCAAATGCCGAGGCGGTTCGGGTCGGCCCAAGGCTGTGCGCCGAGGTAGCGGGCGGCGGCGATCTGGTCTTCCGTTTCCAGTTTGCCGAGTTGGAGTTGAGTGCATTTTTTGAAATCGCGCCCTCGTGCGCCCGTGCCGCGATTGTCCACGCTGACCACGACGTAGCCTTTTTGCACCAGCATCTGGTGCCAACTGCCCATGTAGCCGTCGTATTGGTTCTGAACGGTTTGGGAACCGGGGCCGCCGTAATTGTCGAACAAGATGGGGTATTTTTTGAGCGTGTCCAGCACCGCCGGGCGGAGCATCCAGCCATTCAGAACCGTCCCATCGGAGAGTGGAATTTGAAAAAACTCCTTTTGCACAAACCCATAGTCCTGCCGGAGTTTCCGCACCCGTTCGTTCTTGTTGATTACCCGAAGAGTGTCGTCGTTTCGGTCGCAAATGCTGACCACCGGCGGCGTGTTCGCATTCGACCAAATGTGCGTGAAATAATCAAACGTCGGGCTAAAGCGCGCCTCGTGCGTACCGCTCGGCGGTGTGAGCAATCGCGGTTCGCCCCCTTGCAGATCGCCTTCCCAAATCTGGCGGTCGAGCGGCGTGGGCGTGGCGGCTTGGAAGTAAAACTTGCCGTTCTTTTCGTCCACGCCGTAGAAAGCCGTCACGTCGAAATTGCCTTTTGTGAGCTCGCCCCCCCTCTCCTCCGGAGAGGGGCTGGGGCTACTCCCCTCTCCATTTGGAGAGGGGCTGGGGGTGAGGCGGTAAATGTGATTCCACCCGCTCCGCTCGCTCATCCACAAAAAGTGGCGCTTGTCTTCGAGGAAAATCAGTTTGTTCTCCGATTCTATTTCCACATACGCGGGGTCGGTTTCTTCCAAAAGCAGGCGCGTGGGAATCCAGTTCGTCTGGTCTTCTTGGTCAAAAATCGCCCGTTCGGGCAGTGCCAGCAGCAGGTCGAGCGTGTCTTGGCGGCGGTTCAGGCGCGTCATCACCAATTGGTTGTCCTGCGTCCAGTGGAGGCGCGGACAATAGTCGTCGGGTTCGAGGCCCATCAATTTGCCCACCATCCCCTGCGCGTTCAGGTCGTAGAGATGCACACTCACCACCGAATTGGCTTCGCCCACTTTGGGGTATTTGAAACTGCTGCGGCGCGGGTACGCCCCGCCGTCGTACCAAGTGAGCGGCATTTCCGGCACCGCCGTTTCGTCGAATCGGATAAA
>JBJXFT010000306.1:0-16524 GCA_046155725.1 Saprospiraceae bacterium | reverse complement strand
ACTACGGCATCACGGTGGCCAACGGCATGATTGGCCTGGTGTCGTCGCCAGAACCCATGAAAGTCAAGGATGTAGTGCTGAACGGTGCTTACGACAACTACGGGCGAGGCCGTGTGTCGAACATCCTCAAGGGGTTCAATTTTATGAACATGAACCTCGACGTGGATGGGCGACGCATCGGTCGGGCCGACATTTCGGCATACAAGCAAGTGCTGGATATGCGCCACGCCCAACTCACCACGAGTTACGATGTAGGAGACAAGCTCTCGGTGAACCACACCCTAATGGCTTTGCGCCATTTGCCCTATTCGGCACTTTCAATCATAGAAATCACGGCCAAAAAAGACGTGACCATCACCCCCATGGCAGTCATCGAAGCCCCCGAAATGTTGCAGGATGTGCGGAACTTGTATGCCGAGATTGACCGACCGCACGTCCTCATTCCGCTACTCACTTCCGTAGGGAAAAGCCCTTCGGGCAAATACACGGTGGCCGCGTCGAGCAGTTTTATTTTTGAAGAAAAACATGGGGAAGAGCCTGACCTCATCCACGAGGACTGGGACTACAATATGCACCTGTTAAAATTCCACAAAAAACTGAAGGCCGGGGAGACTTACAAATTTGCCATCGTCGGCACGCTCATCTCCACCGCGCACACCATTGACGCGCACAACGAGGCCGAACGCCTCACCATTTTCGCCGCGCTCGAACGGACCGAACGGCTGCTGAAACGCCACAATGCCGAATGGGACAAACTCTGGTCTTCCGACATCAGCATCGAAGGCGATGTGGACGCGACGCGAGATGTACACTCCGCCATGTACCACCTGTATTCTTTTGGCCGCGAAGGCACGGCACTCAGCCTTTCGCCCATGGGCCTGAGCGGCTTGGGCTACAACGGGCACGTTTTCTGGGACACCGAACTTTGGATGTACCCGCCCATGCTGCTGCTCCACCCAGAGATAGCCAAATCCTTCCTCGAATTCCGCTACCAACTGCTCGACGAGGCCAAGCAGAATGCTTTCTCCCACGGCTACCAGGGCGCGATGTATCCTTGGGAAAGCACAACCACTGGACAGGAGGAAACGCCCGTTTGGGCACTCACAGGGCCGTTTCAACACCACATCACGGGCTGCGTGGGCTGGGCGGCGTGGCAGTATTATTTGGTGACGAAAGACAAAACCTGGCTGCGCGAGCGCGGTTGGCCGATCCTGAAAGAAGTGGCTGATTTCTGGGCAAGCCGCGTGGAACGAAATGGCCCCGGCAAGTACGACATCAACAACGTGATCGGCGCGAACGAGTGGCAGGAGAACATTGACAATAATGCCTTCACGAACGGTATGGCCATTACGGTGCTGCGCTATGCCACAGATGCCGCCAAGGAATTGGGCATGACCGCCGCCCCGGATTGGGCGCATGTGGCTGACAATATTCCCATCCTAAAATTCCCCGACGGCGTGACAAAGGAAAACGCCACTTACGATGGTGTGATGATTAAACAAGCCGACGTGAACTTGCTGGCCTATCCCTTGAAACTCATCACCGACCCAGAGCAAGTCAAAAAAGACCTCGACTACTACGCAGCCCGAATGTCGCCCGAAGGCCCGGCGATGGGCAACGCCATCCTCACGGTTTCTGCCGCCCGTGCCGGCGATTCCGAACGCGCCTACGAGCTCTGGATCAAAAGTTACAAGCCCAACGAAGTGCCGCCGTTCGGGGTGCTTTCGGAAGCGGCGGGCGGCACCAATCCCTACTTCGCCACGGGCGCGGGCGGTTTCCTGCAAGCTACCATCATGGGTTTTGGCGGGCTGGACATTACGCCGCAAGGCGTGGTGCAGTTGAAAACGAAATTGCCGAAGGGGTGGAAGTCGCTGACGATCACGGGGGTGGGGGTGGAGAAGAAGACGTTTACGGTAAAGTGAGCCAACTACATTTTTTACTTTTGCCGAAATTCATTTCTAATGAGCAACCATACCGAAACGAGTTATCAAAAAAACAAGCGGGCCTACGTCAGCTTGGAACACCTGTACCTCGACCCAAACAACTACCGCTTTATTGACAATGAGAAATACGTCAAAGTGGAGGATGCTTCCGCTTTAGACCCAGTGATTCAACGTCGTACTCGAGGCTTCATACTCGGAAAAAACAATGAAGAAGTAGATGATCTGCTGCGAAGCCTAAAAAACAATGGCTACTTGGATGTCGATCAAATTCAGGTCAGGGAAATCAAAGAGGGTGTTGCTTACCTTGTTGTGGAGGGAAATAGGCGAGCGGCAGCACTCAAACTGCTTCAAGAAGAACTTGAGAGAGGCAACGACATTGGCCAACTTGACCCTGTAATATTTTCTAAAGTCCCTGTCGTGGTGAGCGCGGGCTTGGACCGAAGCCATTATAAAATATTGATGGGCCTGAAGCACATCAGCGGGAATAAGAAATGGCCTGCTGTGAACCAGGCAGAATTGCTCAGGTCTCTTCGAGGCGATGGTTTGAGCGAACAAGAAATCAAAGACGCTTTGGGGATTTCTACCGTGCAATTGCGTCGCTATTTGCGTGTGCTTGCTCTCATAGATGCTTACAAGGTTAGCGATTACGGTGATCAGTTTCGCACGGAAATGTTCAATATCTTTTCGGAAGTAATCAAACAACCTAAAATAATGACCTGGCTGGGATGGGATGAGGAAACCTATCAAGCAAAGGGAAAGGAAAACCTGAATCGCCTTTTCTCCTGGGTGTCAAGAGACGAGTCAGAAGATGAAGAAGAGGTCATGACGGTAATGGACCCAATTCTATCACGAGGGAATGACTTGCGCGAGTTAGCCGCATTTATCGACGACGAAAAAGCACTCTTGTTAATGGAAGAGACTCGCTCCATTACAGAAGTAACTCTTTCGAGTGATCGTTTCAGTACCAGCAAATTTGAAAACACACTCGACTCCTTGGACAAACAACTGCTGGCTGCTATAGATTTTTCGCGTTACGCCACACCAGAAAGCAAAGACAGGCTGCCCGACTTAAAGCGCAAGTTCGATGCTTTGCTGGCAGCACAAGAGCGCAACGACCTGTTTGTCCCCGCTCCTATTTTTGGCGAGGTGACCAAATCTGGCAATGCCCAGCGAGATATACAGGTCAAGATCGGCAACAGCGGTTATTCAGAGGTGCTTGTTGAGCGCTACAAGGTTTTGCAAGGAGTGAAAATACCCCACCTCAGTCGGATCAATATTTTTGCTGGCACCAACAACTCCGGCAAGTCCACGCTGCTGGAAGCCATTTATGCTTTGACCGTTCAAAACGACGTGGACAACTTGGCCGACTTGTTGCGCCGCCGAGGCAAGTTCGCCAACGAGATGCCTGCGTTGTGGCTCAATCGCCAGTTTGACCATGAGGCCATCGTATCGGGGATATTTTTTGGAAAGCCTGCCCAAACCCGGATATTCAAAGACAGAGAAGATGAGGATTTCAAAACGGGCTACTTGAACACCCTCTTTGTGGAAGCCAGTTTTGAGCGCGACACCTGCGAAGGCCGCCTACGGCTCTTTGAGAACAGGATGAGCGAGTCGTTTGCCAACCCAATCGTGAACATCTGCAACACTCGGTACTCTACGCCTTTTGCCATACACAACCAAGAAGATTTACTCTCTGCTTTTGAGCAAAGCGTGATCGGGAAGTCAAAAGATGCCATTGTCCATTTTTTACAAGAGCAAGTGGACAAAGGCATCTTGACCATCGAACAAGCGGGGCTGAATGGCTTGCAGCGTTTCTATGTGAATCACGAAAACTTAGGAGAAGCCGCTGACCTGACCCAGTTCGGCGACGGAGTGCAGCGCATCTTCCACATTGCGCTCCAATTCGCAGCCTGCAAGAACGGGGTGCTGCTGATTGACGAAATCGAAAATGCCATCCACCATAGCCTGTTTGCCCATTTTGTCAGGCTGGTACAAGACCTCTCAGAGCAATTTCAGGTGCAGGTGTTCATCACTTCCCACAGCAAGGAGTGCATTGATGCTTTCTTTGGCGAAGGGGCCGACACCTCCAAGATTTCTGCCTACCGGCTTGTCCGCAGCGAGGAGGGTCAGGTCGAGTGCTTGTATGAGGAGGGCGCACGGTACGGCCGCTTGATTCAAAACTTTGACGCTGACCTTCGCTCTTAACACTCATGGAAAAAGCAAAACTTCTTATCGTCTTCTGCGAAGGCCCGCACGATGCAGAGTTCCTCGCCCGTGTGCTGCGGGTGCTGAACGGCTGCGAGGACCATACCGGGAAAAAACTCCGTGACTACCCATTGGCTCTTGGCAGTTACTACGAAGGTGCTCTCAAGCGCCTCCCGTTTTTGGATAAAAACAAGGGCAGTGTTTTCTCTGATGTCCCTCTTCCCGTGATCTTGAAACAGGCCGCCCAAACATTTGTCTTGGTACACAGTATGAGAGGCGACTCCAAGTGGGAGCAAGCAAAACCTGTTTTCAACAACTTTCTCGACCTCGCTGCTTCTACCACCTTTGGAAACTTTGAGGTCAACTTCGCCTTGTTCTACGATTCCGATGAACACGGGGTTAAGGCCAGAGAAGAAAAAGCGCGTGGACACCTTACAGAAATATTTCCTAACGAAGGGGAGGCGCTCAGCACATTGAGGCATAGCTCCCCACTCAAATTGCTAAACCGCATCCTCGTAGGTACCTTTGTTTTTACCGGACAAGACCAAACCGGGGGCGACTTGGAGGACATCATGCTTCCTATCATGTGCCAAGACGAGCTTGGTAAGCACAACGCTGAAATTTTTCAGGAGGCATCAAAGTTTGTAGATCGCTTTTTTGATGAAAAACGTGTAAGAAAACAAAAGGAGTTCAATCCTAAAAAATCGATCATCGGCATAGCCGGGCAATTGCAATTTTCAGGAGTTCACAACACGGTTGTTATCCAAAGAAGCGACTACCTCTCCGACGAAAAACTCCGCAGCAGCCCTCAAGTCAAAGAGATCGCGGCATTTTTCCAACAGTTTTTTGATGCGATGTAGCAGGCGGTTTTCTGCAAGCCACCATCATGGGTTTTGGCGGGCTGGACATCACGCCTCAAGGCGTGGTGCAATTAAAAACGAAGTTGCCGAAGGGGTGGAAGTCGTTGACGATAAGTGGGGTGGGGAAGACGTAGGTATTGAAATAATTTTATCCGAAACTCACGAGTGTACTCTCAAAAAATCGCCTAATTTTGCGATTACACTCGTAAAACTCGGAATTTTATGTTCATCGAACGCACCATACTCAAGACTGTCCAAGAAAAGTTGGGCACCGGGAAAGCCATTCTCATTTTAGGGCCTCGGCAAACGGGCAAGTCAACGCTGCTGCGCGAAATTGCCAAAAATGCAGTCGGGCCAACGCTTTGGCTTGATTGCGACTTTCCGCAAACCCGCAACGAATTGTCCAAAATAGCCAACCACAGCCAAATGAAGGACCTGCTCGGCAACGCCCGTTTGGTGCTGATAGACGAGGCACAAATGGTGCGCGATATCGGCATGGTGCTCAAAATCATCACCGACCATTTCACAGAAGTGCAGTTGGTGGCTACTGGGTCTTCAGCTTTTGAGTTGTCGAACATCATCAACGAACCTTTGACCGGGCGCAAATGGGAGCACCTCCTGCTGCCCATTTTTACGGGCGAAATGGTACAGCACCACGGTCGCTTTGAGGAGTCCACACACTTGCACCGGCGGCTGGTTTACGGGATGTACCCAGAGGTGGTCACCAATCCTGGGAATGAACAGGAAGTGCTCAAACTCTTGAGCACCAGCTACCTTTACAAAGACATCTTTACATTTCAAGACGTGCGCAAGCCAGAGTTGGTGGAAAAATTATTGAAGGTGCTGGCCTTGCAGGTCGGCTCAGAATCTTCTTTTCACGGATTGTCGGAAATGGTCGGCATTGACCACGCCACCATCCAACGATACTTGGATTTGTTGGAAAAAACATTCATCATTTTCCGGCAAACGGGTTTCAGCCGCAACCTGCGAACAGAATTGAAGCGCAGCCGAAAGATTTATTTTTACGACAACGGCATCCGCAACGCACTGCTCGGTGCTTTCCAGCCCATAGATTTAAGGGGAGATATTGGTGCGCTGTGGGAAAATTTCATGGTCAGCGAACGGCTCAAACGCAACGCCTATCACCGTTTTTATGGGAATCGCTATTTCTGGCGCACCACCGAACAGCAGGAGGTAGACTACATCGAGGAATACGATGGGCAGCTGTTCGCCTACGAGTTCAAATGGAACCCGACGAAAACCGTCCGCGCGCCCAAGACTTTTTTGAATGCCTACCCAGAAGCAACGTTCAACGTGATTCACCCGAAAAACTATCTGGACGAATTTTTGAATGCGCCGAACCTATGATTGCCCCTTCCCCTTCCATGAAAAATCATACCTTCACTATCAATTTTTCATGGAACAATGTTTTTTGAACGCTCGGATCTTTGGCTTTAAATTAATACCCGTCATGCGCACAACCTTCGTTTCCCTCCTCCTCCTTGGCTGTTTTGCACAGCCTACTTTTGCCCAAAGCCCCGATTGGCGCAACAAAATTGACCCCAAACTTTGGAGCCTGGCGCAAAAGCCCGACCCCGTGGAGTTCCTCGTCATCATGCAAAAACAGGCCGATGTCAGCCCGGCACGGCAGCTCCGAAAAAAAGAGGAGAAGGGCAAGTATGTGTTCGAGACGCTTTCTGCTTTTGCCGAAAAAGACCAGCGCGCCGTGCGCGACCTGCTCCAAAACGAGGGCGCGCCGCTCCATTCTTTTTGGATCATCAACGGGCTTTGGGCCAAAGGCTCCGCAGCCCTCCTCGAGCAAATCGCCAAAATGCCCGAAGTGGGCCGCTTGGAGCGCAACCCCGTCTGGCACCTGAGCCGCCCACCCGAAGCCGAGGAAAATCTCCCCGTCCAAGACCGCACCCTCGACCCTTGGGGCCTGACCAAAATCAATGCCGACGACGTGTGGAACCTCGGCCACAGAGGCGCGGGCATCGTGATGGGCGGGCAAGACACCGGCTACGAGTGGGAGCACCCCGCCATCAAAGACAAGTATCGGGGCTGGAACGGCACCGCTCCCAACCACAACTACAACTGGCACGATGCCATCACAGCACTCATCAACGGCGGCGCCAACTCTTGCGGCCTCGATCTGGACGAACCCTGCGACGACCACAGCCACGGCACCCACACCATGGGCACCATGCTCGGCGAATCCGGCGACGAAGGCATCATCGGCGTAGCGCCAGATGCCACTTGGATGGGCTGCCGCAATATGGAAGAAGGCGACGGAACGCCCGCCACCTACATCGAGTGCTTTGAATGGTTTGTGGCGCCCACTGACCTCGAAGACGAAAACCCGGACGCTACGAAAGCCCCCCACGTCATCAACAATTCGTGGGGCTGCCCCGTCTCCGAAGGCTGCGACGGGAGCAATTATGCCACCATGGAAGATGTGGTGGACAATGTCCGGGAGGCAGGCATCGTCGTAGTAGTGTCGGCAGGCAACAGCGGTTCCGCCTGTAGCACCGTGAATGCTCCGGCGGCTATTTTTGGCAGCAGTTTCAGCGTGGGCGCTACCAACAACAGCGACAACATCGCGGGTTTCAGCAGCCGAGGCCCCGTCACCGTCTACACGCCCATTATGAAGCCCGACATCAGCGCGCCCGGCGTGAGCGTGGCCTCCTGCATCGGCAACGACAACGACCCCGGCTCTTACGACTACGCCAGCTGGAACGGCACCAGCATGGCCGGCCCGCACGTGGCGGGCGTGGCAGCCCTCATCATGAGCGCCCGCCCCGACCTCATCGGCAACGTGGACGAAATAGAAAATTTGATGAAAAACAATGCGGTGCAACGCTTTGCCACCGCCCCTTTCTGTGGCACGGACAACGGCACGTCCATCCCAAACAACGTGTACGGCTGGGGCCGGGTGGATGCGCTGGCCGCTGTGAACGACGCGCTGCCGATAGAACTCCTCGAATTCGGCGCAAAACCCCTGGGCAAAACCGCCCGGCTTTACTGGGTCACGGGTTCTGAAAAAGATTGCGCCCACTTCGCGGTGCAGCGCAGCCCCGACGGTTTTGCCTGGCACTCCATCGGTCAAACCCCCTGCCGGGGCAATGGCGCATCGGGCGAAACGAGGTACGAATTCGCAGACTCCAACCCGCTCAAAGGTCTGAACTACTACCGCTTGGAGCAGTTCGACTATTCGGGCCAATCTTCCAAAAGCCCCGTTCGGGCATTGAGCTTTGCAACCAGCGGCTACAGCCTGCGGGTGGCATCGGGCAATGGCACGGCTTATTTTGAAGTCATAGGAGAAGGCGCGGGCGAGGCCACCTGGCGTTTGGAAATCCGTACTGCCGACGGGCGCGAGGTGCAGCAGCTTAGCGTGGGCGCGAAGGGCTGGCTCTCTTTGCCCGACTTGCCAGCCGGGGTCTATTCCATCCTCTTGCGCGATGCCGAAGGCCGGGCAGTGGCTGCTGAAAAATGGCTTTGGGCGCGCTGAGGAACGGTGAAAAATAACTTATCAATTTGATGGGTCCCGTTTTACCCCATACAGCCTATCTTTTTGATTAAATAGCTGGGCTATTCGCACAAAAAGATAGTTGTCTGGAGCAAAACGGACCTGCCTGAAATTAACAAGTTATCTTTCACCCGTTCCTGAGCACTCGCCCAAAAAAATTGGGCGCCAACATTCCGTCGGCGCCCAACTGCTGAAATCCCTTTTAACGTAGTAATGTTACTTCACCCTTTTCGGTTTTCTCTCCGTCGCCTTCCAATCGGTATCGGTAGGTGAAAACGTAGGTGTCTGAATTGGCGGGGTCGCCGCTCGGGGTGGTGCCGTCCCAGCGGTCGCTGATGTTGCTGCTTCTGAACACCATTTCGCCCCAACGGGAATAGACGCGCATTTCGGCAAATTCCAACCTGCAATCGGGCAAGAGCGGCACAAAAGAATCGTTCGAGCCATCGCCATTGGGCGTGAATGCATTGGGGAGCAGGGGGCGGCAACAGCCTTCGGAATGTTGGGGGCGTATTTCCACCAAAATCGAATCCGCGCCCGTGCAGCCATTTGCGTCCGTGCCGACTACCGAATAGAGGCCGGCATGGGTCTCGTCCGTGTTTTGAATTTCTTGGATGGCCTTCGTCGAGCCGTCGTCCCAAACGTATCCGTTGGCCCCGCTTGCAGTGAGCGCCAATGTTTTTCCTGCACAAAAATTCGTGTCGCCGCCAATCGCCACCCTCGGCAAGGCGTGAAAAACAAGCGGCTGTTGGCTGCTCGTGTCAGTGCAGGCATTGGCCGGGTCTGGGAATCCATGGGCATCGGGCGGGCCGACGTTGCGGACGGCAAAGTAAGTTTCGCCAATATTCATGGTGGCCGGGTCGAAGTTGAATTTGCCCGTGGTGTTGCGGGCGAGGAGGGCGCCATCGTCGGTTTGCAGCACGAATGCTTGCACATCGCCGGGGGCGAGCATGGGCTCGGCGAGCGATTCGGCTTGCACGGAAGTCTGCCCCGCGCAGCCGTGGAGCGTTTCGCCGGAAAGTTGGCCCGCATCGCTGACGCAGAGTTGAGCGCAGTCGAACAGGCCGCTCACCACCGTTTGGCAGCCATTGGCTTGCTCTACCACAAAGGCATATTGCTCGCCGTTGGCCTGCGGGTTGGAGAGGAAATAATTGCCCTCGATGGTGTCTCCGTTCACTTTGAAAGGTGCTTGGCCGCTTATCGAAAAAGCCACGGTGAAATGCGTGTTGCTGGGCAAGCAATCGGGGAACGGGAAGGAGCAAACAGGCAGGGCAAGGTTTTCTCCAATTTCAAAAGTCTTCGTCGAGCATGGCCCATTTTGAATGGTGTAAATCCCCGGCGAACAATAGGCGCTCCCTTGAAAATCAACACAAGGCTGGGCGCAATTGATGCTGCCCACCAGACCAAAGTCGGTGTTGGCCATTGGCTCCACGATTATCTGTTGGGTATACAGGGTGCAGTTTTCGGTGTGCATCGCCGTCGAATCGGCGCATATCGGCTCGCCGAAAAAATCGTAGCATTCGCCCTCGCATATCGTCACGGTCGGCAGGGTTTCTTGGAACAAAGCCGGGTCGGAGCCGATGCTGAAAAACTGGGTGGAGCATTGCGCAATTTGGTTGGCATAATTGCCCGGCTGGCAATAGCTCTGGCCTTGAAAAACAACGCAGGGCTGGGCGCAAGTGATGGTGCCGATTTGGCCGAAGTTCGTTTGTGTGCTGGGCAAAACCGACACAAAAACCGAGGACGTGTAAGTGCAATTGCCGGAAAAGTGGGTGGCGGTAACGAAGTATTGGGTAGAGGCACTGGGAGCAACTGAAATGGAGGGGCCCGCTTGGCCAGTGCTCCATTGATAAGAATAATCGGGGTCAGGGTTCAAAATTTGTAGAAAAGCCGACTCGCCCTCACAGATCACTTTGGTTGGCACGAGCGGCGTTGGGTCGTCTTGAAAAACCGACACCTTGATCTCTAAGCATTCGTCCACAGCGTAGGCATAAAACCCGGGCGAATCATAAGTGACCCCTTCGATTTCACAGGAAGGCTGGGAGCAGCTGAGCACGCAAGTGTACTCCCGGGTTTCGTGCCAAATCAAGACAGGCATGGGCAGGAAATCCCCGCTACAGTCCGTTCCTGCGCATTCGCAGAACGTGAGCGAATCCATCGGCGCAGAAGAAACCAATGCCCAGCTCACCCAAATGGTGTCGTGCCGCATCGTGTCCAATCCCATGTAGTCACTGTTGAGCGCGATCTCCACATTCGGCCCCGTGCTGTCGCCCACAAAGTGCATGACCGAGGGAATATGCCACACAAAAATGAACGAGTCGAGCGAGGCCGGGCAAGCATCCGAAGGTGGGCAATACTCGCCGTTGCCGCCGACGGGGGGGCTAAAACTCAAAAAACAACTTGGCAAACCGATGCTATAGCTCACCGCGTCGCCCGTGCAAATCCGGTCTGGCCCTCCGATGCCGCCATCGCTGCAACTGCAATCCACCGGCCCCGGCGAAGCAGTGCCCATGCCTTCCAGCACTTGGACGTTGAATTCGCATTCGCTCCCGTTCAGCCCGATGACGGCCAGCAAGTAGGTTTCCAAACCCTCCAAGCCATTAAAAATCAGCGTGTCGGACGTTCCCCCAAAAACCGTGTCCGAGAAAATCAACGTGCCTGCGTCGCAGCCTTCCGGGTAAAGCCCAAACACCAGACCCGTGCCGCCTGCCGCACAATCCGACACGCTCACGCGCAATTTCAAAATGCCTTCACAAGGTGAAATCCGCAAGAAACCGCTGCGCTGGCCGAAAGCGTCGTCCGTCATCCCGGCGTTGGTGGCGCAGTAGTTTTCCAAATAATTGCCGCACAAAAACGGCGCGAGCGGACACGCATCGGCGATTGGAGTAGGCGAGTTCAGGTTCGTGCAATCTTGCCCGAATAGGCGGCCAGCCGCCAAAAAGAGGAGTAAAAAGTAGGTGAACTTGTTCATGGCGATTGAATTTTTGAATTTGGATGCATCGCTTTGGCTGATGAAAAAAGGTTTTTGGGGCCGAGAAACACGGGTGTGTTCATTTGGCATTTTCGATTCTAAATCTTCAGCACCTTTCCTCGCGCCAGCACTTTCCCTTCCGAGTTTGTCAATTCCAAAAAATAGACCCCGGCGGGCAAATGGCTCAGGTCGAGATTCAGGGTTGATCCCGATGCTTGTCGGGAGAAAGTTGTCAAATCTCTCCAAGTGCCCAGCGCGTCCCGCACCCCCAGCCGCAGCCCCCCGCTTTCGAGGGGCTGGGCGAGGTTCACCGAAATGTTCCCATGCGTAGGGTTGGGGGAGGGCGAAAGTGTCACCACCGTAGTGTTTGTGTTTATGGGTTCGGTGGCGGGCGTAATCAGGTGTTGGAATGGGTCGCCGAGGGTATGCAGGGTTTGCGCGGTTATGATGGGCAAGTTTTGGTCAAAGTAAATGGCCGCACGATTCTCGATGGCCGTGCCGAGCGCGATGCCTTTTTTTGGGGAAATTCTGAATTTTACAAAACCCTGCGAGGCCGCCCAGTTGGCCGCCGAATCGGGCAGCGCGATGGGGTCAAAAAGGAATCCCAAAACTCCAAAACCATTGATTTCTAAACGATATGGGTGGCTGCTCGCCCCTTCTCGGAACGTCGCCAAATCCAGCGAAAGCGGCAGCGTGTCGCGTATTTCCACCCGAAAAGCCGTGTCCGTGCCCGTGTTCTGGAATCGAATCAGGTACTCGATGGCCGTTTCCGGCGCGATGACGTGCTGCTCGCCCACGCCTTCCGGCAAGCCCGTTTTGTCGTTTGGGTCAAAGGAGCCAATGCTCTGGCGGCACTCGATGTCCGTGCTGAAATCGCCGTCGTTTTGTGGGAACTGAAAAGCAAAGCCCGTGCTGAACGGGAATCCGCCGCAGCCTTCGATGACCAGCATGGGTTGATTGTTGCCGGGGTGGCCGGGCGTTTGCTGCACGATGAAAGTCACTGTGGAGCCGCCGGGGTGCAGCACGAAGGTGGTGTCTTGCCCGGCGGCTAATTGCAGCGACGAGAATTTGAAAATAATCTGGTCTTCTGCAATGATGAAACTTACCGTGCCTTGCATCCCCATCCCCGTGTTGGTCACCGTCAGCAGCACCGAATCGCCCATGCAAATGCCGTCCACTTCGAGGTGTGCGCCGTCCCATTCCGGGCTTAACTCGAAACAGAGCGAATCGGGGAAAATGTGCGCTTCCGCGCAATGCGTTTGGCCCAGCACCGTGCTGTCGCAGTCGAGCAAGGCCGTGAACTGAAAATTCCCGCCCGCCAACGAGGCCACTTGCCCGACCGAAAAAAACAGCGTGTCGCCCGATTGGGTGTAGGGCAAAGTGCTTCCCGTCGGGGTCAGGTATGGGTCCAGTTCAATTGAAATCAGGGCATTCGGCGCAGCCGCCGTGCCGTAGTTGAAATAGCGGACGGAGTAGGTGTTTTCAAAACAACGGCGCAGGTAGGGCGTGGTCAAGTCCACATCCAAGAGCGGGCAATCGTACACGGCCTGCACCGGCAAATCCACGGCCAGCGTGTCGCCCAACTGCTGGATGTACACTTCCACCGAATCCTCGCAGGGCGACCAATAGCCCGAGGGCGGCAGCACCGACAGGAACCACGCGCCCGTGTCCACCTCCATCGAGTAGCCCCCCGATGAATCCGTGAGCGTGTACAAAATGCCTGGCTCGCCACTGGCCGTCACGAGCCAGCCCGGAAGGGGCGGTTCGGATGGGTCTTCCACGCAGTTTTCTATTTCGTCGCGCAGCACGCGGCCAATGACGCGGTTGCTCCAGACCGTGCCCAGCGAATCGGTGCGCAGCAGCCAAGCCTGCAAGTCGCCGTCCGGGCTGAACGAGGCGGTTTGGCCCGCGATGACAAAACCATTCCCATCGGGTGCGGCCTGCAAGTCCCAGAAAATATCGCCCTTGATGCCGCCGTAGGTTTTGAACCAGAGCAAGTTGCCCAGCGAATCGGTGAGGGCGAGGAAACCGTCGCGGCTGGTAGAGCCTTCAGGTATGTGCTCGCCGACGATGGCGATGTTGCCGTTGGTCAGGGCGAGGGCGGCATGGGGCTGTTGCCATCCAGGTATATGGATGATGCGCGTCCAAAGCGTGTCGAGCGTGGCGGGGTTTATGGAAAGCAGGAAAATGTCGGGAAGGAAAGCCGCGCCATTTATTCGAGCAACCACCGAGAGATTCCCGTTGGGCATTTTCAGCACCGAGGCAGGCTGTTCGTTGGTAGAAAGTTGAATTTTGTGTTCGTCAACACTTTGGCCAGCACCGTTTATTTTTTGGAGGAAAATATCGGAAGCGTTGTTTTCAGTCAATTCCCAACCGGTTGCTACCACCGTTTGGCTGTCCACCTGTACCGCCGCGATGGCTTCGCCATATTGCGTCACTGGGAAAGTGGCCTCCCACAATTGAACGCCCGCAGCATCCAGCAACACAAAGTGCGGGTGCGGAAATTGCGAATCAAAATAGGGGAGGTAATTGGCGCCGACAATCAGATAGCGCCCGGCAAAATCAATGGCCGACAATGCTTGCGAAATAAACTCGTCGGCACTTCCAGCCCCTACTATATTTCCTTGGTAGTCCAGCAGGTTCCAAGCAATGCTGGCTCTTTGGTTCAACCCGCTCGGCCCAGGATATGGATAAAAAAGAGTGCCTGTTGCCAAGATTTGGCTGCCCAATGCCACCATCGAAACAGTGTACTCCGAAGTGTCGGGGCTTCCCCAAGTTCTTTCTGCCAGCACATTCCCCGCGCTGTCCGTCTTCAAAAAATACCAGTCCGTCATCCCACCCACCGAGTCGCTCGTGCTGCCCGCTGCAACCAGCCCGCCATCGGGCAAGAGCCTCACGGCAAAAGTCCGGTCGTCGCCTGTGCCACCATAAAACCGCTGCCAGCCCTGTGCCGAGAGCAACAGAGGGAAGCACAAAACCAAAAATGCCCAAGACCGAAGCATAAAAAACCGATGTACCATAGTCGCGCCGTATTTGCCGAGTGAAATCTTGGTTCAAACATCGGGTGCTTTGCAACAATGGGGCGAGTACAAAAAAGCGCGATTCTCGGATTTTTTTTAAAACATTTGCTTTGCCAAAATAGAGCGTTTTTACACCACTAAGGAACTAAGGGACACTAAGTGTTACACCCTCTATCACCCCTCTTAGCCTTAGTGTCCCTTAGTTCCTTAGTGGTGTAAAAACCTGCGCTTACGCACTCAGTGCTTAAAAAACTACGCTTATGAAATTAATACCGCTTTTAGCCTCGCTTTCAAAGAACGATTGGCATTGGCTGCAAAAATTCGTGAACAGCCCCATCTACAACCAGCACTCGGCGGTGGTGCGGCTGTTCGAGTTTTTTAGGAAGAAACCGCTCGTTTCAGAAAAACAGTATTCCTCGGAATTTTTGCACAAAAACTTGTTCCCTGAAACCCCCTTTGACGCAGCAAAAACCCACCATGCCGCCAACTATCTCCTTCGCACTACGGAAGAATACCTCGCCTGGGACGAGTGGTGGCAAGACACGCCCGAACGCCAACGCTACCTTCTGCAAGCCTACCGACATCGTGGCCTTGACCGGCATTTTGCCGAAACGCTCGGAAAGCTGGAGCGCAGCATCCAACAGCAGCCGCTCCGCGATGCCGAGCACTACCGTCTTCGCTATCACATAGCATTCGAAGCGTACCAGCATTCGATGCAAAGTGGTGGCCGTAGCACGGTAGAGCAGTTAAAGCCGCTTTCCGATTGGCACGACGTGTCCTTCGTGGCTGAAAAACTTAAGAATGCTTGTGGTATTTACAGCAATAGGCGCTTGCTGCATACCGAGCTCGATATGGGGCTGCTTTCGGCAGTGCTCGATTTTGTATCCGCACGCCCCACGCTGTTGGGCCATACGGCAGTGGCAGTTTATTTCCACGGATACCACGCGCTCAACGAGCCGAACGAGGACGCTCATTTTTTCGCCCTGAAAAAATTGTTGGGGTCGGCCGCTTTGGAATTTCCTCTTGCCGAACTGCGAGACGTGTACCTAATCGCCGTCAACTTTTGCATCCACCGCATTAATTTGCGCCAAGAGAATTACTTGCGCGAGGTGTTCGATTTGTATAAAACTGGTCTCGAATCTGGCGTTTTTTTGGAGCATGGGCATATCTCGCGCTTTACCTACACCAACATTGCGCTGACCGCCCTGCGCTTGCAGGAGTTTGATTGGACTTACAAGTTCTTGCTTGGCTATCACGAAAAACTGCCAGAAATGCAACGGCAAGGCACTTTCGCATTCAACCTGGCCCGATACCACTGCGAGCGCGGCGACTATGCCCAAGCCATGCCCTTGCTCCTCGAAATGGACTTCGACGATGTGCCGCAGAACCTGACAGCAAAAGCCATGCTGGCAAAAATGTACTGGGAAACGAACGCGCTGGATGCGCTGGAAAGCCTGTTGGCGAGCTTTGCAGCCTACCTCCGCCGCAAGCGGCAGGTGTCGGAGCAGCGGCGCACGGCGTACCAGAATTTTGTCCGGTTGGTGCGGCGGCTGCAAGCCATGCCCCCGCGCGACAAAGCCGCCCGCGCTGCGCTGCGCGAAGAGATAGAGCAAACTACGCTCGTGGCGGAGAAGGACTGGCTGTTGCGGATGCTGTGAAATGGCTATCCGCCCTTGCTGTGCATTTTTCCATCCGAGGCGACCATTTTCAGTTGTCCGATTTTTTTCGGACAACTCAGCAAACTTGCCTTTCTGTTTTAGGGTGTGCCATTGGTAATTTTAAACTGTCCGAAAAAATCGGACAGTTCCCTTGTGAAGCAGGAATGACACCTTTTGAAAAAGTGTCACTCCTATCCCGCCCTATTTGCGCAGCGAAGGGTCCAGCGCGTACGCCTTCTCAAACCACTCGCCCGATTTTTCGGGCTGCCCCATGTCTTTGTAGGCCGAGCCGATGTAGAAATAGAGCGTGGGCGATTTCTTCTCGTCCGCGTATTCCAGCGCGG
>JBJXFT010000281.1:0-11733 GCA_046155725.1 Saprospiraceae bacterium | reverse complement strand
CAGGAATTTGCCGCCCGCGTACAAGGCGATGTGACGCACCGCGAGTGGCCGGGGCTTTACCACGAAATCCACAATGAAGTAGAAAAAGAGGAGGTGTTCGAGTACACCTTGCAGTGGATGCTGCGGGTTTTGGGGTGAGCGCATCGTGTTCAAAGTTTTTTTAGAAAACACAAAGGGACTAAGGGACACTAAGCGTTGCACATTCAAAACTCCTTTTAGCCTTAAGTAATCACCAGAAATTAGTTTGACTTATTCACCACGGAGGACACGAAGGGCACAGAGGTTAACGCAATGATTTACGAGAGAAAAGTCTCCGTGCCCTCCGTGGTGAAGTAAATTCGCCGAGGTACTTAGTGTCCCTTACTTCCTTGAGTGTTTGAAATTTGAATCGCTCGCCATTCCCACTTTCCCTTTTCTATTTTTGCCCAAAATTTCTCTTCCATGACGAAAAAAGTCGCTCCTCTTTACCCGCCGAAGTTTCAACGAAGGTGGGCATCATGCATCGTTCATCGTTCATCGTTCATCGTTTGCCTGATTGTTTTTTCTTCAAACCTTTTTGCCCAAAAAACCACCGCGCCAAACATCGAAAGCCGCCTCGAAACCCTCCTCGCCAAAATGACGCTCGATGAAAAGATAGGCCAACTCAACCAGTTGCCGGGCGACATCAGCACGGGCACCGACGTGAGCAAAGACGACCTGCTTTCCCAAATCCGCACCGGAAAAATCGGCTCCGTGCTCTCACACACCAACTTCCAAAACAAAATCACGATGCAGCGCGTGGCTGTGAGCGAAACACGGCTCGGCATCCCGCTCGTGTTTGGCTTCGATGTCATCCACGGCTACAAAACCATTTTCCCCATCCCGCTCGCTCAGGCTGCCAGCTGGGACATGGGCCTCATCGAACGCATCGAGCGCATTGCCGCCGAAGAAGCCAGTGCCGATGGCCAAAACTGGACTTTCGCGCCGATGGTGGACGTGGCGCGCGACCCGCGCTGGGGTCGCGTGATGGAAGGTGCGGGCGAAGATCCCTACCTCGGCAGCCGCGTGGCCGAAGCCCGCATTCGCGGGTTTCAAGGCGACGACCTTGCCGCCAAAAACACCCTCGCCGCTTGCACCAAACACTTTGCGGGCTACGGTTTCGCCGAAGCCGGGCGCGACTACAACACGGTGGACATGAGCGAGCAGCGCCTCCGCGAATTCGTGTTGCCGCCTTTTGAGGCGGCTGCCAAGGCGGGTTCGGCCACGTTCATGAACGCTTTCAACGTGCTGAACGGCGTTCCGGCCAGCATGGACAAAAATTTGATAACCAACATCCTTCGCGGCGAATGGGCTTGGAAAGGCTTGGTGGTGAGCGATTGGAATTCTTTTGGCGAAACCATCATTCACGGCGCAGCCGATGATGACGTGGACGCTTCGGCCAAATGCCTCTCGGCGGGCAGCGACATGGACATGGCGGGCGGCACGTTCCAGCGCGGCCTCAAAAAAGCCCTCGAAAGCGGGCGCGTCAGCCAAAGCCAGATTGACGAAGCGGTGCGCCGCGTGCTGCGCCTCAAATATTCCCTTGGCCTCTTCGACGACCCTTTCCGATACCTCGACCCGAAACGCCGCGCGGAGACCTTGGAAAAACCCGAGTACCGCGAAGCCGCCCGCAATGCCGCAGCCAAAAGCATGGTGCTGCTCAAAAACGACGGCGGGCTTTTGCCCCTCAGCGCCGCAAGCAGCGGTTTCAAAAAAATCGCCCTCATAGGGCCTTACGCCGACAGCCGGGGCAACAAGGACTACATGAGTTTCTGGACTCTGGGGCTGGGGATGCGCGAGTACGATTCCACCAAGGTCGTCCGCCCCGCCCAAGCCATCAAGCCGGCGCTCGAAAAACTCGGCTATGAGGTGACGGTGACCGAAATCTGCCTCGACGCTACCTGCACGGAGAAGGATTATTCCGTCGCCATCAACGCCGCCCGCGCCGCTGATATCGTCGTCGCTTGCGTCGGCGAGCGCGGTATTGATTGTGGTGAAAGCCGCTCCGTGGCGAGCCTCGAACTGCCGCGCGCGCAGGAGCGCATCTTGAGCATTGTGGGCCGATTGGGCAAACCCACGGTGATGGTGCTTTTCAACAGCCGTCCGATGGTGTTCGATTGGGCAAGCCAAAACATCCCGGCCATCCTCGTGGCCTGGCAGCCCGGCTACGAAACGGGCAACGCCTTGGCCGATGTGCTAACGGGCAAAGTGAACCCTTCGGGCAAACTCCCTGTCACGTTCCCGCGCTCGTTGGGGCAGGTGCCCATTTATTACAACCACCTCAATACGGGCCGCCCGCAGGAACGGCAAGGCCAAATGTGGACGAGCGGCTACTTGGATTCTCCGACCTCACCCGCCTACCCATTTGGGTTTGGGCTGAGTTACACCACGTTCTCGTACTCAGGTCTGAAACTCTCCAAACCGCAGTTCAAAATGGGCGAAACGCTGGAGGTTTCTGTGACCGTGACAAATACCGGGAGCGTGGCTGGCGAGGAGACGGTGCAATGCTATATCCGCGATTTGGCTGCCGACATTGCTCGCCCCGTAAAGGAGTTGAAGGGTTTTGAAAAAGTAAAACTTGCCGCAGGCGAAAGCCGCGCGCTTACGTTCCGCCTTTCGGAAAAAGACCTTTCGTATTGGTCAACTATTGAGCGTCTCACTTCAAGTGAGACGCTCAATAAGTTGAATTTTAAAGCCGACCCCGGCAAATTCAAAGTGTTCGTGGGCGGCAATTCGAGGGATGTGAAGGAGGCGGAGTTTGAGTGGGTGAAGTGAGGGAGCGAATCAACATGGAATCTAACTTCCCGAAAGTTCTAACTTTCGGGAAGTTCCGGGTCTGGCTGGCACAGGTTTTTTAGCTTCTACCTCATTTAAACCATGCACACACAATGAGTAAGAAAGAGATTTTTAAAACCATGCCCTACATGTCTCCGCTCACCGACCGGATGGAGGCGTCGAAAGAAAAAGGGTTCACGGAGAATTTCGAGATTCTTTCGGCGACCACGATGATCAATTACACCACGCACAAGGAGTATGCGCCGCAGGATGTCTCGATTGTCAACCACTATCGTTTTGAAGGAATGTCGGACCCTGGCGACAGCAATATTCTGTACGAAATTGCCACATCTGATGGGATGCAAGGGCTTTTGATGACGCCCTACGGGTCAGATTGCCCGGCACACGTTGCTGATTTTGTGGCAAGTATCCCACAGATTGAAAAACAGTATCGTGGAAATGCTCCTGATACAAAGCACGCAGAAACGCCCATTGACACGACCCCGCTTGCTCAAAGTTCTATTACTGCATAGCCCAGCGAAATTGTCTCGCTGCGCGTCGCGCTTTGAGGTTTTTTTTCTACACTTTCTCTACCTCGGCGATTGAAAAATAGGCCTTTTTGCCCTTCTCTCTACCAATCCTGACCATATCGTCCGCGCCTTGTGATGGCCCGCCGATGCGCAATACGGCATCCACTTTGTCCAGCAAGCGAATCGCCACGGGGTGGAATATCTCGTTGAACACCGCATCGCCAATCTCTTTGGAGCCGGCGGTTTCGATCAAAGGGAGTGCGAACCACTCGCCCATGACGGGCAAATGCCCCATTCTGTAAAGTTCTAAGGATACTTGGCTCATGTGCTCCACATTGGCCGCGATCAGTTCGGGTTGGTCATTTGTGCCAGACCGATAGGGGCCTGCGACCAGTATCAACTCAGGTTTGTTCATTTTTTGCAATTGAAATGATGCGAGTTGGCTTGGTGCGTAGGAGTGAAAATGGGTTGCTCCTCACCTCGGCACCTCTATCTTCTTCACGATATCGTCCAACACTTCGCGGGTTGTGTAGCCTTCCATCTCCCGCTCTGGGGTGAGAATGACGCGGTGGTTCAGCACCGGGTACGCCACATAGCGGATATCGTCGGGCGTGACGAAGCCGCGCCCGGCCATGGCGGCCACGGCTTTGGAGGCTTTCATGATGGAGAGCGAAGCGCGGGGGCTTGCGCCAAGGAAAAGGTCGGCGTTGTTGCGCGTGCTGTGCACGATGGCTGCGATGTAGTCCAGGAGTTCTTCGCGGATGTACACCTGTTCGATGATCCGCTGGCAATCGGCGATATCCACAGGCGAGAGCACGGGCTTCACCGTTTCGCGCAGCACCCCAGAGAAGTCGTTGCGGAAGCGGCGGAGGATGGCTTGCTCTTCTTCGAGGCTGGGGTACGAAAGCACCACTTTGAAAAGGAAACGGTCGAGTTGGGCTTCGGGGAGTTTATAAGTGCCTTCTTGCTCAATGGGGTTTTGGGTAGCCACCACAAAAAACGGGGCCGACATGAGGTGGGTCGTGCCGTCCACCGTCACCTGCCGCTCTTCCATCACTTCGAAGAGCGATGCCTGAGTCTTGGCTGGGGCGCGGTTGATTTCGTCAATCAGCACAATGTTAGAGAAAATCGGCCCGGCCTTGAACTTGAAATCCGAAGACTTCATGTTGAACACCGAAGTGCCCACCACGTCGGCGGGCATCAGGTCGGGTGTGAATTGGATGCGGCTGAAATCGGTGTTGATGCTCTGCGCCAAGAGTTTGGCCGTCAGCGTTTTGGCAATGCCCGGCACGCCTTCCAGCAGCACATGGCCGCCCGTGAAAAGTGCTACCAGCAGCATATCGAGCATATCTTCTTGCCCAACTATGACTTGCCCGATTTCAGATTTTACGCGCTCGGCGCGAATCATTACGGGGTCAACGTCGAGTTGGACGGGCGCAGGCTGCGTTGGGATTTCTGTGGCGGTGGCTTCTGGCTCTTGCGAGGAGTGAAATTCGTTTTCGGTCATTTTTTTTGATTGTGGCGTGATGTGCAAAGGTCTTTTTTTTAGCAAATTTTTTCACCGCTTTTCAAATTCCACGGCCACACCGACCGGTTTTGGAAAAACGAAAGGTGTTGCGCTACCTTTGGCCGCACGGAAGCAATAGATTTTCAAACCTTTTTACACTTTTCACCCGATGGACAAGAAAGCAGAAATCCAAGAACTCATCTCGCTGGGCAAAACGGAAGAAGCCCTCGAATTGCTGGGACAACTGACCACCGATGCGGTATTGCTGCAATCGCGCTTTCAAGGCGCGAAAAAACAGTACGGCATGGGCATGATTGATTTCAGCGAATGGTCGCGCACACAGGCGCAGATTAATTATGGGGCGCTGGAGATGATGAACGGGGTGAAGGAGCCAAGCGCAGGCCAAGCACAGCAAAATCCACGGGCGCAAGAAGCCCCCGCAGCAGCAGAGCAAAACAGGCCCAAGGTTTTCCTTTCGTACAGCCATAAGGATGCTTTTGCAATGAGATCGGTCAAATCCTTTTTGGAGGACCATGGCGTTCATGTCCACATAGACCTCAACGATATAAGCGCTGGAAGCGAAATACAAGGCTTTATTGACAAAGCCTTGCGCGAAAATGATTTTGTGGTTTCAATCATTTCCCAAAATAGCCTTGAATCTGGCTGGGTGAGCAAAGAACTTACAGTCGCCCAATTTTTGAATAAAACCAATCAGAACTGGATACCCATTGCCATTGACGGGGCATGGAAAGACGATAAGTTTTTCTTTTCTGTCAACGACAGCATTGATAAAAAAATAAC
This sequence comes from Saprospiraceae bacterium, assembly GCA_046155725.1. Taxonomy (GTDB): domain Bacteria; phylum Bacteroidota; class Bacteroidia; order Chitinophagales; family Saprospiraceae; genus M3007. The sequence continues at coordinate 6,102 of JBJXFT010000281.1, read as the reverse complement.
GGGAGTGCGGAAGCAGATGAGAAAGGCCTTGGATTCTGATCTTGACATTTCTCCTTTTACAGAAGAGCTCAAACGATTCCAAGATTTGAAGGCAAGCATTGGATCCACAATCGCTACATTGAAAACCCTTTTGGTTGTGGACATCTCGGGCGAATTGTTTGAAGTAGGCATGGGCAAGGTGGTCAAAAAGATTAAACCTGCATGAAACCCATCTCCCTGCTATATGAAAGACACGATCAGTTCCAATAGCCTTTTCCACTTCACTCGAGAACTTCCATACCTAAAAAGCATTCTGACGGAAGGCTTCCTTCCCAGTTATTGCCTCGAGAATTTTGATATTTTCAAGTTCATAGCGGAAGGTGCCAATGTTTCTTCTTTTGAAATGGCCGTGCCAATGGTTTGCTTCTGCGATATTCCACTCTCAAAGGTCAAAACCCACATGACCACCTACGGCCATTACGGTATCGGCTTATCTAAAGATTGGGGCATCAAGTATGGGGTCAGTCCTCTTTTTTATGTCAGCGGCGACTCGGCCACTACGCAAAGCATCTATTATAGCCTTACCTACCTGAGAAATCATCCTTCTTTTGGTAAAGACCCTATCTTAGACCAGCAACACGATCGTTTAACGAGGCTGATTCGATTTACAAAACCCTACAAAGGGAAATCTTACAGGAACGGCAAATATTTGAACAACATCACGTTTTACAATGAACGAGAGTGGCGGTACATCCCTGACATAACTGACCAAAGCAAGCGGGTTTATATGGAATCTGCAAAGCCGTGGTTGGACAAAGAAACCTTTGAAAGCCTACGCGCTACTTTGGGCGAAAACGGCAAAACCCAGTTGTTTTCTCTCCACGAAGAACTTCGCAGAAACTTCCCGCTCAAATTCGAGGCAAATACCGTTCGTTATATCATAGTCGAGAAACAATCTGACGTATATGAGATAGTGGGCGAGTTGCGCAAAATCTATGATGAAAAAGAAGCAGTGCTTCTCTCTTCCAAAATCCTCACCAAGCAACAAATTTTTGACGACTTCTAACCACACCCTCGCATGAAACACTTCCTCCCACTCCTCCTCCTCCTCACCCTTTTGGCCTCCTGCCAAAACACCCCCACTTCCACCCAAACATCCACCACCGCCTTGCAGCCATCCGTTTTCAAGCCCGAATCGGCCACCCCGCCCCACCCTGAGCAAAAACTCAAAGAACTCCTGTCCGCCAGCGGCGACAAGCGCACAGACGAATACTACTGGCTCAATGAGCGCGAAAACCCCGCCGTGCGCGCCTACCTCGAAGCCGAAAACCGCTACGCCGACTCCGTGCTCGCGCCCGTGAAGGCACTCCGCGAAAAACTTTACGAAGAACTCAAGTCCCGCATAAAAGAAGACGACCAATCCGTGCCATATTTCAAGAACGGCTACTGGTACGTCGTGCGCTTCGAGACCGGCAAAGAGTACCCCATTTTTACCCGCCGAAAAGGCGACCTGAACGCCGCCGAGGAAATTTTAGTGGACGTAAACATCCTCGCAGCCGGCAAGGAATATTGCCAGTTCGGCGGCTTCCAAGTTAGCCGCGACAATTCCTTGATGGCCTATTCCGTGGATTACAGCGGCCGGAACCTGTACAAAATTTACTTCAAAAACCTCTCGACGGGCAAAGACTTGCCCGAATCCTTCGACATCGGCGGCGCCTTCGCCTGGGCCAACGACAACCAGACCATCCTCTACGACACAAAGGACAAAGTGACACTGCGCAATGACAAAATCTGGCGGCACGTGATGGGCACAGCGCAGAAACAAGACGTGCTAATGTACCACGAAAAAGACGAGACCCAGTACGCCTATCTCGGCAAATCGAAGAGCGAGCAATACTTCTTTGTCAACTGCGCCTACACCCAAACCGTTGAGGTTCAATATTTGGACGCGAACAAACCGACCGGAAATTTCCAGACCATCCGCCCCCGCGAAAAGGATTTCTTCTACGACGTGGAGCATTGGAACGACAAATTCCTCGTCCGCACCAACTGGGACGCGAAGAACTTCCGCCTCATGGAAACCCCCGTCAGCGACCCGCGCCGCGAGAACTGGAAAGACGTGCTGCCCCACCGCGACGATGTGCTGCTGGATGGTTTCACCGTGTTCAAAGACCACCTCGTGACTGCAGAACACAAGGGCGGCCTCAGCCAAGTCCACATTACCCGTTGGGCCGACAAAGCCGACCACTACATCGAAGTGGGCGAACCGACCTACGCCTGCTTTATTGACAACAACCCCGAATTCGACACCAAAACCCTGCGTTACGGCTTCGCTTCCCTGAAAACCCCCGCTACCATCGTGGATTACAACATGGACACGAAGGCCAAAGAGGTGAAAAAAGTCGCGCCCGTTTTGGCGGGCTTTGACGCGAACAACTACCAGACCGAGTACATCTGGGCCACCGCCCGCGACGGCGTGAAAGTGCCCATCTCATTAGTGTACAAAAAAGGCTTGGCAAAAAACGGCTCCGCGCCTTGCCACCTCACAGGCTACGGAAGCTACGGCAGCAGTTACGACCCCTTCTTCAACCGCGACAAAGTGAGCCTGCTCGACCGGGGTTTCGTGGTAGCCATCGCGCACATTCGGGGCGGCATGGAAATGGGCTACTCGTGGCACGAAGACGGCAGGATGCTCAAGAAAATGAACACGTTCAACGACTTCATTGACTGCGCCGACTTTTTGGTGAAAGAGAAATACACCTCCGCCGACTGCTTGTTTGCCGAAGGCCGCTCCGCCGGAGGCTTGCTCATGGGCGCGGTGACGAATATGCGCCCCGACCTTTTCAAAGGCATCATCACGGGCGTACCGTTCGTGGATGTGCTGACCACCATGAGCGACTCCAGCATCCCGCTCACCACCGGCGAGTACACGGAGTGGGGAAATCCCGCCGTCAAAGCCGAGTACGATTACATGAAAACCTACTCGCCCTACGACAACCTGAAAAAAGGGAATTACCCAAACTTACTCGTGCTTACCTCCTTTGCTGATTCGCAGGTGCAATATTTCGAGCCGGCCAAGTACGTCGCCCGCTTGCGCGATTTGAAAACGGACAAAAACGTGCTGCTCCTCAAGACCAACCTGAGCGGCTCGCACGGCGGCGCATCGGGCCGTTTCAAGCGCCTCGAAGAACGTGCTGTGGAATATGCGTGGATGATGGGTCTGCTCGGCATGGATGGCGGGGAACTTAGCAATTAGACTTCTTGGGAATTGAAAACCAACGTGTTGTTTTCAACCCACGAATTTATTCGTGGGGCACAAGCATAATCATCCGCTTGGCAAACCGATTTATCGGTTTCGTCCAACCGAGCGGTGTAAAACCGATAAATCGGTTTGGTTTGCAGGGCATTGGTCGCCTCCCCCACGAATAAATTCGTGGGTTGAAAACTTAGCGCGGTGATTTTCAACCCGCATCAAGTCTATTGATTTGCCGCATAATCTCCGCGCGCTTCGCGCAAAGTTTCTCCCATTCGGCGGGGTTTTCTTTTTGGAAAAAACGCGCCGCGCGGCATTCCCGCCAAAGGCGGGCTTTGTCCAAATACCATTCGGCAAAATAGCCCAATGCCGCCAGCGCCGCCAACGCCGCCCAAGCCAAAAGGCTGCTGCCGAAAAGCCAAAACGCCAACTCCCAGCCGCCCCACAGCGCGAGCGGGAAAGTGAAAAGCCCCGCCAACATCTTCACGTTGCTGTCGTAGCCGACGTAAAGTTTCAAGCGTTTGGCGAGCAGCCAGGGCAGCCAGCAGGGCAAAAACCAAAACCCGTAGCCCACCAAGAGAACGATGAACGATGAACTATGAACGATGCGGGAGAGAACGATGAACGATGAACTATGAACGATGGGGGAGGGGGCACCGCGCTTGATCTTTTGAGCACTGGAAAGCCCCGCGTCTGTTAAGCCTGCTTTTTGGAGCGCGGCGGTGTAGTGGGCGGTTCGGGTTTTCAGTCCCTCGTTGTCGAGGTTTTTAGCCAGAAAATTTTTCAGGAAAAAATACCCCTCGCGCTCGGAATCGAACCATGCAGCATGGCCAATCAGCAATTCTACTTGGTTCAAAAACGCCTCGCCCTCCACGCTGCCCGCATCAAGCGTAAGCATCCGGACGCGCTTTTCGATTTCGGCAGTGAAATCGTCTACCGCTTTTTCGTGATTGTCCGCATCGGCGGCTGCCCAAAGGCGCGGGTCAATCGGCGCGCCGTACTCCACCGTCATCCGGCTGCGGAAAAGGTTTGGCGCGTCGTAACTGAGGCCGACGGGGATGATTTTCACGCCGAGGTTCCAGTCGTTGCGCCGTTCCGCACCAAAGGCGATGCGCGCCGTGCCGGTCTTGAACGGGCGCACAAAACGGTTCATCCAACTCACGCCTTCGGCGGCGACGAACAGCAGCCCGTTTTTCTCTAAGTGCCTGAACGACATTTCAAAAGCCGCGTCGTTGTCGCGGGCTTCGCCTTCTTCCACGTCTTCTTTTCGCTTCACCGGGATGCAAAAAAGCCGGCTGAGAATCCAGTTGCTCACCCGGTTTTTGAACAGGCTGTAGTTGGCGAGGAAGAACATTTCCTGCCGGATGCTTATGCCCACGTTGAGCGGGTCCATCAGGGTGCTGGGGTGATTGGAAACGACAATGGCTGGCCCGTCGAAGCGCAAATGCTCGCGCCCAAGCACGAGGCGGCGGCGGTAAAAAACCGACATCCCTACCCAGGAAGTGAAGCGGAGCAGGGCATAAATCAGCCGTAAGATTGGGTGGATGGGGGCGTTGCGGTAGGTCATTTGCTTCATCATTGGCCTGAATTCACCTGATTTTCAATGTTTTCAAAAAACCGTTTTTGGTTTCCAAGCACAAAAGCAACGCGCCCGGCGTTGCTGGCACTTCAAGTTGCAAGAGGTTGTTGCCCATGGCCAACAAACCGGTCTGTCCAGAACGCTGCAATTTGCCATCTTCCGAATAAAATTTATAAGCAAATTGTGCGGGTTCTTTCAACTTGTACGGAATCGAAACCTGGGTGGTTGCAGGAACAGGGAATGGTTTCCCGATACCAATCTTGTCGGAAATGGTGCTGATTTCCTGGGTGCCGACCATCTGATTGTTGATGGGCAATTTTGAAAAATAAACATTCAAGTCGCCATCGTTCGTGCGGCCGTCCGACCAAAAGGCGATGGCGGTTTGGGCGGTCGCCAAAATTTGCCCATAGTCCCCGATGCCGAAGCCGAAGTTCGCGGATTGCGCTGGCGTAAAATCAAAGGGCATGGAGTTCATCTTTGTTTCGGTAAAATGCTCACCGCCGTCCACCGAAATGGCCAGGTAAAAGTCGGTGATTTCCGCCAAAGGGTCGTCGCGGTGGTCGTAGTAGCCGATGATGACGGTACCGTTTTCATTTACAAAAATGCTAGAATAAAATTGTTGGGTGCCGGGAGCTGTGTTTGGGTGGACGGTCTTGGGGACAGTCCATGTTTGGGCATCATCGTCTGACCATGCAATGTAAATGTCAAAAACGTTGGAGGCCCCGATTTCGATATCAGTATATGCCATATAAATGCGGTCGTGAAAAGGCCCTCCGCTCCTATCAACTGCCAGATATGGTGTCGGGTTCATGTTTGTAGAAACGCCCGGTATGCTGTTAAAAATCGTTTTCGCAGTCTCGGCTACCTGGACTTCCGAGACAAAACTGGCGGCCCCATCTTCGGATTTGAGCACTTTCAATCCTTGCTCATTGCCCAATTCATAATAATGGCCCACAAAAACATCCCCATCGGATTGGACATCCACGGAGGCAAGTTGGATGAATTCATAGGGTTGCAAAAAGGGTTTTGAGGTAAAAAGCAAGGAATCATTGCTATCAAACACCAAGCAATCCATGTCGGATTCGGTAGCGAGCGGAATGTATTTGCGGCCAAAAAATGGGGATTGTGGCGACCGGTCAATGGCCATCCAAGGCTTATCGGTGTTCGTGGCTACGAGTTTGGACTGCCAATGGGCGCCACCATCGTCAGACCACGACAGCACACTTAGGATGGGGCCAAAAGCCTCGTCCAAAGTCAAACTTGTCAAATACAGCCGACCATTTGGGTCAAA
>JBJXFT010000119.1:0-10505 GCA_046155725.1 Saprospiraceae bacterium | reverse complement strand
CCATCAATCAATAATCAGCAATCACTTACCGTGAATCGCATCACGTCTGTCACAGTAGAAATACCCGGCCTGTTGTCGGCCCAGATTGCGCCCAACCCGAACGACGGGCAGTTTCAGGTGCATTTGGAATCGGCGCGTTCGTGGAGCGGCGAGCTCCGGGTGTTCGATGCTTTGGGCCGATTGGTGGCGCAGCATCTGTTCCGGTTTATCGGAGCAGGTGCTGCCGCTTTGTGTGCGTCAAGCACAGTTGTTGGTTGCAGACAAAAAACATCGCTCGCTTGTTTTCCCTCCAAATCCGCCAAACACCCTACTTTTCGCGGCAACAATATCCAACGTCCAATGTCCAAAATCCTCCCGCTCTTGCTGGCTTTCCTGCCCGTGCTCCTTTTTTCTCAAAACGACTCTACGCTCCTGCTCGCCCCCGAGCGGCTGGCGGAGGGCGATATCTTGCCGCGCGATCTTTCGCAAAAGAAAACCGTGGCTATTTCGGCCACGCGCTCGCTCGAAACGGTGGACGACCAGCCGTTCACCACGGTGGTGTTCACGGCGGAAGACATTCTGCGCAACGGCTTCGTCACGCTGACCGATGTGCTCAAGGCTGCGCCCGGCATCCGGGTGTCGCAGCCCGGCAACTCGGTGGAAGGCGAGACTTGGATGCTGCGCGGGCTTTCGGGCAACCAGTACATGAAGGTGCTGGTGAACGACATCCCGATAAAGCCGTCCATCGCGCTGGGGATGCCCGTCGGGGCGCAACTGCCCATCCGGCAGGCCGAACGGATTGAGATTTTGTACGGCCCGGCGGCGGCGATTTATGGCGACGAGGCCTGCGCGGGCGTGGTGAATATCATCCTGAAAGAAAGCGAGCGGCCTGTGTACACGCAGGCGGATTTGGGCTTTGGCCGATTTGGCTACAATAGCCTGGACTTGATGTTCGGCGGAAAAATCGGGAAGGACAAAAAGATTTTCCGCTTCAGCATTTATGGCAGCAGCACGGTGCGCGAGCGGCAGGATGTTTTTTATGACCAAAACTTGTACAACACCAAGCAATACCTGCCTTTCGGCACGGATTCTCTGTTGTATCTCTTGAGGCCGAATTTCCGCAGCGCTTCGACCGGCGACGGCTACAATTTCCCGCACTTTTCGCAACTGCCCCACGAGAGCCGGATGTTTGGCATCAACCTCACTTGGCGGGGGCTGCACTTCACTTACCACCGGATGCTGCGCTTTGACCACAGTTCGCTGGGTCTTAGCCCCTTGGCGGTGGCGTACGCCAACCCTTCCAACCGCATCGCGGAGCGGATCGAAACTTTTTCGCTCGGGTTCAAACGGCAGCGAAAACGCCGCACGACTTACACGAACCTTTCTTTCCAGCGCTATCTGGTGGACAACACCAGCAGCACGACTTATGTGTTCGACCGCTTGAGCGCAGCCAATTACTATGCCCGTGGGGGGCCTTCGATTCCTGACTCGTTGCGGTTTGTGCTGACCAATCCGATTTACGATGCCTATGCTTCGGAGGAGCGTTTTGCGGCGGCCAACGGCATTGATGCCCGCATCGAATCGCGCATGAGCGTGCTGATGGGCAAGCGCAAGCGGCTCCAGTTTGTGGCGGGGGCACAGTCCACACTGGGGGCGGGCATACCGCTCTCGACGCATTTCAATGCTCCTGTGGAGTTGGCGATTGATGGTTTGATTTCCCCGTACCCGCCACAGCCCATCAATTTTATTCATGCCGAGCAGTTCAATTTCAATTTTGTCGGCTTCTCGCAGTTGGCTTGGCGCGGCAAGCGGCTGCATATCGTGGGCGGCGGCTCGGCCAGCCTCCGCATCGAGGAAGGCATTGCGCTTGCACCGCGTTTGGGCGCGCTCTACCATTTGGACAGCAGCTGGACCATTCGGGCCAATTTCGCCACGGGGATCCGACACGCTTCGCTCTACGGGAGTTTTCATTCTTATGAAATTGACCCAACTACAGATTTGACCGTGAAGCCCGGCAGCAGATATCCCGAAACGGAAAAAACATACGCTGCCGAAGCCGCCTTGCGCTACGAGCATTCGCTGGGGATGCTGGAAGGGATTTTGTTCTGGCAGGAAGCGCACAACCTTTACCGGCCTGGCTACCTCTTGCAAGAGCCGAGGCTCCCCGGCACATGGTCTTACGGTTACAAAAACGCCCCTGGGCTTTCGCTTACTATGAAAGGGTTTCAGGGCATTGCGCGCTCAAAATCGCTAAATATTGACCTGACCATCAACAAAAAAAAACCTACCCAACTGACCAACCGGGTGGAGTTTTTTATCCAATATGCAAGGGGGAAGGAATGGTTTGGCTACGGCCTTCCGGCCACCAAGGAGGTGCGCAACCAACCTCGGTGGCACACGCAGTTCCGCTATTATTTCAAAGCAGGGAAGAAACTGGAACTCGTGGTGGCTGCCAATCAGCAGAGTTCATCGCTGGGAAAATCCGTCATTTTCAAAGACCAGTACGAACTGCCCGACCGCCCGCGCCTCGCCAACTTCACTACTTGGGACATGATGTCGCGCCTTTACCTGAGCAACCACTTCCTCGTTTATTTCCAATTGGTAAATGTCTTCGACCGAAACCACGCGGGCATTGATGCCTCCGGCACGCCCGACGACCTGCTCTACAATCCCCAACAAGGGCGGCAGTGGCGGATTGGGGCGAATTACAGCATGAATTGAATAGGGGTTTGAGGGCTCTTGGTTTAATGGTTCAAAGGTTGGCTGATGCCCGCCAAACCTCTGAACCCACTTTCAAAGAAACGGATTGTACTCCCGCTCGTGCCGCACCGTAGTGGAGGGGCCGTGGCCGGAAAACACAAGCGTCTCGTCGGGCAGGGTGAGGATTTGGCTGCGGATGCTGTGGATGAGCGTGTCCATGTTGCCGCCGGGAAGGTCTGTGCGGCCAATGCTCTCGAAGAAAAGCACGTCGCCCGCAATCACAAAACCCGATGCTTCGCAATAGAACGAAATGCTCGCGGGCGAGTGGCCGGGCGTGAAAAGCACTTTCAATTTCGTGTTGCCGAATGTGAGCGTTTCGCCGCCTTCGATAAAATTGACGGGCATGGGCTGCGCTTCCTCGAAGGGTACGCCGTACATCTGGCATACCTGCTCGAAACGCGCGAGCACCGGCCACTCGCCCTCGTGGATTTCAAGCCCGATTCCCCAGGTTTTCACCACGAAGGGATTCCCGAAAACGTGGTCCAGATGGCAGTGCGTGTTGATGAGCCGCACCGGGCGCAGTTTTTTTTCCTCCATAAAATGGCGCAGCGTGTCGCGCTCCTCCAGCGTGTAGCAGCCGGGGTCAAAAATGGCGCACTCGCCCGTTTCGTCCCACACGACGTAGGTGTTCTCGGCAAAAGGGTTGAACTCGAAGGCTTGTATTTGTGTCATAAAATTAGTTCGATTATTCGATTGTGCCGATTGATTCGATTTTTCGATTGATTCGATTGGGCCCCCCACTTATCAAGAAACAGATTTCTGCTCCAAACCGATTTTGAATAATCGAACCAATCGAACCAATCGAATCAATCGAATCAATCAAATCACTTGAAACCCATGCGAATATGGGTCATCGTCGTCTACCAGAATCGTGTTGTAGCCCGTCACCATCGCCCAACCCTCGATGCTGGGCCGCATGGCTTTTCGGCCTGCCAAGGTCGTTTCTTCTTCGATGCGCCCGACGAATTTCGAGCCGATGATGCTTTCGTGGACGAATTCGTCGCCGGGTTTTAGCAGCCCCTTGGCATACCATTGCGCCATTCGTGCGCTGGTGCCAGTGCCGCAGGGCGAACGGTCAATCGCCTTGTCGCCATAGAAAACTGCATTGCGGGCGGTGGAACTTGGGTCGAGCGTTTTTCCCGTCCAAAGAATGTGGCTCAGCCCTTGGATGGTCGGGTTTTCGGGATGGACGAAGGTGTGCTGCTCATTTAGCAATCGGCGCATCTCTCGTGCCCAGCCGATGAGTTGCTCCGCGCGGAAATGTTCCAATCCGGGGAAGTCTGGCTGCGGGTCCACGATGGCGTAAAAATTTCCGCCGTAGGCGACATCCACGCGGAGCGTTCCCAAATCGGGGCATTCCACTTTCAGATTTTCTGCCGCCAAAAAAGCCGGAACATTGGTCAGCCGCACCCATTTCACTTTTTTCCCTTCTTGATGGTACACCACCTGCACCAGCCCGGCGGGAGTTTCGAGGCGAAGTTGGCCGGGTATTTTTGGCATAACCAAGCCTTGTTCGATGGCAATCGTAACCGTCCCGATGGTGCCGTGGCCGCACATGGGCAGGCAGCCGCTGGTCTCGATGAACAGCACGGCCACGTCGTTGGCCGGGTCGTGCGACGGGTAAAGTATGCTGCCGCTCATCATGTCGTGGCCGCGCGGCTCGAACATGAGGGCGTGGCGAATCCAGTCGTATTCGCGCAGGAAATGCTGGCGTTTTTCGCTCATGTTCGCGCCCTCCAGATTTGGCCCGCCGCCCGCCACGAGCCTCACCGGATTGCCACAAGTGTGCGCGTCAATGCAGAAGAAAGTCTTTGAAGCCATTGGTTCGATTGATTCGATTAGACCGATTGGGGGATTGATCCGATTGGGCGAAGATTGAGGAAGTTTTAAAAATACGAACAGAATTCGGAAAAGGGTTTGGGCGGCAGGCGTTTGCAAAACTTCCAGAAGTTTCGCAAACGTAGCAATGCTGCTTTCTTCAAAAAAAACAAAGACTTTTGCCCGCATTAAATTGCCGATTGATAATTCTTGATTGTTGATTTTACCCACCCATCAACAACAAACAATTGGCAATCAACAATCAGCAGTCAACACATGAAAGAACTCAAAACTTATCTCGACGCAAACAAACAACGTTTCCTCGACGAACTCCTCGAACTCCTGCGCATCCCTTCCGTAAGCGCCGACCCGAAATATGCTGGCGACGTGCGCCGCATGGCCGAAGCCACCGCCAAACACCTCAAAGCCGTGGGCGTGGACAATGTGGCGGTTTGCGATACGCCCGGCCACCCCATCGTGTACGGCGAAAAGATGGTGAACCCGAAAGCCCCCACCGTGCTCGTGTATGGCCATTACGATGTGCAGCCCGCCGACCCGCTCGACCTCTGGGACAGCCCGCCATTCGAACCCGTGGTGAAAAAGACCAAGAACCACCCGCAGGGAGCCATCTTCGCTCGCGGGTCTTGCGACGACAAAGGCCAAGTGTTCATGCACGTCAAAGCCTTCGAGATGATGTCGAAAACCAACAACCTGCCCTGCAACGTCAAGTTCATGATTGAAGGCGAGGAGGAAGTTGGCTCTAAAAACCTCGAAAAGTTTTGCAAGGAAAACAAAAAGAAACTCGCCTGCGATGTCGTGCTGATTTCAGACACGAGCATCATTGACAACAGCACGCCGAGCATCACCGTGGGGCTGCGCGGCCTTTGCTACATGGAAGTGGAAGTGACGGGGCCAAACAAAGACCTGCACTCTGGCATCTACGGCGGTGCGGTAGCAAACCCTGTGAACGTGCTGTGCCAAATGATTGCCTCGCTGCACGATGCCAAAAAGCGCGTGACTGTCAAAGGCTTCTACGACGATGTGGAAAAAGTGAGCAGCAAAGAACGCAAGGGCATGAACGCCGCGCCCTACGACGAAAAGCAATACATGAAAGACCTCGGTGTGGCTGACCTGATGGGCGAAAAAGGCTACACCACCGTGGAACGCACGGGCATCCGGCCTACGCTGGACGTGAACGGCATCTGGGGCGGCTACATCGGCGAAGGCGCGAAAACGGTGCTGCCCAGCAAGGCCTACGCCAAAATCTCGATGCGCCTCGTGCCAGACCAAGACCCCAAGAAAATCGAAAAGATGTTCCAGAAACATTTCGAGGGGCTTGCACCCAAATCCGTGAAAGTAAAAGTGAGCGCGCACCACGGCGGCTACCCGGTGGTGGTGCCGACCAATTCGGTGGAGTACAAAGCCTCCGAAAAAGCGATGGAACTGGCCTTTGGCAAAAAGCCCCTGCCCCAGCGCGGCGGCGGCAGCATCCCCATCGTGGCGATGTTCGACCAGGTGCTGAACGCCAAATCGGTATTGATGGGCTTCGGCCTTGACTCGGACGATATTCACTCGCCGAACGAGCATTACGGCCTGTTCAACTTCTACAAAGGGATTGAGACGATCCCTTATTTCTATAAGTTTTATGCGGAGATGAAGAAGAAGTGATCTTGTTTGGGGTTCAACGCTCCGCCATTACCAAGCATTTGAAAAACATCTTTGAAAGCGGCGAATTGAGGGAGGTGGCCGATTTGCAAAGCAATGGCTGTGCCGCCGACCAGATAAAACTCCTTTCGGAAACTTTGGACAAAGGGCAACAGCGCTTTTTGCTCCTCCGAAAGGACGTTATCGTGCATACCGTTCAAAATAGAGCCTGAAAAAATTCTCGACCTGCGGGAAGTAGTTGTGCCGCGACCGGCCGCGCGTGGCCTCAAAAAAGACCTCGGCTACGCGCTTCAAGCCCAGCACCCGGAACAGTTCGTGGACATCTTCCTGCGTCCCGAAGTTCAAAATGGTCTCCACCAGCAAAGGGTCGCTGATTTCGTGCGTCCGGCTTTTGCCCACCGACCAAAACAGTGCCCGGCGTGGCGCGATGTAGGATTGGATGTGCTCGCGTTCCATAAATTGCAAATAAAAAGTCAGGCAAATATGGAGAACCGCCCACAAACCCAACCTTCAAATCTTGACAAACCGTCCCGCCAGCCACCCCTCCGCGCTCGCCCATACCACCGCCCAACATAGACAACAACTGCCAGCACCTCCTCGCCGAAATCAAATCCACGATTCAGGCCGAGCGCAGCAAAGCGGCGCGGCAACTCACCCAGACGGTGAGTGGGGTGTGTTGGAAAATAGGCCAGCCGATTTTTAAAAGGAAAATAGCATTTCAAAGTAAATTTGCACTTCAAAAAGCAGCATTTTTACCATGAAACACAAAACGATAGGCCCTCAATCCGCCGAATTGCTGGCAGCCTTGCAGCAGGAAGGCTTAGAATTTTTCCGCCTCCCGGATGCCCTGCGCGTGTTGGGCGACCGAAACGAGGCCAGCGTCCGCAACCTTTTGGGGCAAATGACCAAGCGCGGCCTGCTCCTGCGCCTGCGCGACGGGCTTTTCCACCTCATCCCTTACGACCGGGACCCGGCGGCATACTTCCCGGACTGGCACCTGACCGCGCACCATCTGGCAGGGACCACGCCCTACTACATCGGGTACTACAGCGCGCTGGTGCTGCACGACCTGACCACGCAGCCCGCGCTTTCCGAACAGGTGGTGGTCGGCAAACCCGTTCGACCGGGGCAGCAGTTGATACAGGGCGTGCCGTTCCGTTTTATCTACCACAACGCGGCGCATTTTTTCGGGTTTTCCCAAAAATGGGTGCAGGGCATTTACCGTGTGCAATGCTCCGACCTCGAAAAAACGATGGTTGACTGCGCGTTCAACCCGTCGTTGGCGGGCGGAGCGGTGGAATTGTCGAAGGCGCTTTGGAAATCGAAGCATCAATTGGACGGCGCGAATCTGCTGGAATACTGTGCCCGTTTCGGCACGGATGCCGTCAACCGGCGACTTGGTTTTTTGTTGGAAAACTTGGGAATCCTGCCCGAAACCGTGGAAAACCTACAAAAATCCGTGCCCAAAAACGCCACGTTCGTGCTGTTGGACAACGGCTTGCCCAAATCTGGCAAGTCCATCAGCCGCTGGGGAATTGTCCAAAACACCGATTTGTCGGACATCAAAAACATACTTTTCAACTGATGCTGCGCGGAAAAGAAATTCAGGCAATCGCCGCCCGCCAAAAGGTGCGCGACACCCAAATCGAAAAAGATTACGTCATCACCTGGCTGCTCTGGGGCATTTCCAAACGCCCGCTCCTGCTCGAATCGCTGGTTTTCAAAGGCGGGACGGTGCTGAAAAAAGCATGGTTTCCAGACTACCGCTTTTCGGAAGACCTTGACTTTACTCTGATTGATGCAGAAATGTCTGACGAAACCCTGCTCGCTGAATTTCAGGCAGCCGCAACCTCGATTGAAACGGGAAGCGCGATTCAATTGGAATTGGGTCAACTCGAAAAGCACCAAAGCGGGAGCATCGCTTTTTATGTCCATTTCGTCGGGTCGCTCGGCGGCAAAATGGGCAGCAATATCTGGCTCATCAAATCGCTGAATTGCCGGAGTTTGATGGGGTTTGGCGGGCGTTGGGGCGGTATTTCAGGCAGTTTATCAAGCATCCACCACGATGCGGAGGGCAAAGTGGCTGTGTACCCGCTCGGCTCGGAGGAGTACGCCCGTTTTTTGCAGGACGAAAGTTTGAAAAAAATAAAGGCGATGCGGTCAAAACGGGGGTAGGCACTACCCCACAGACTTCTCCATGCACACGCTGTTGTCCACCCCCACATACTGCCCATAATTGGGGATAGTGCGGTACCCCGACTTCTGGTACAGCGCGATGGCCTCGGGCTGTTTTTTTCCGGTCTCCAAGACGCAGCGGCTATGGCCCAACTCACGCGCCCAAGCCTCCAAGTCGGACAGAACGGCCGCCGCGATGCCCCGCCCTCGGTATTCGGGCAGCACGAACATCCTTTTCACTTCCAATGCATCTGCATCGTAGGCGCGGATGGCGCCACAGCCCACGGGCTGGTTTTCCCAAAAAGCCAACACAGCGTACCGGATTTTGTCCAGCGTGTTGAACTGCGCGTAGAACGCATGGTCTGCGCCGTCGCGGAAGGCCAGGTCTCGGTCGAGCAGCGCGACGAGCCGCTGGAAATCGGGGTGGTCGGAGCTGGTGCGGAGGGTGTGGAGCATGGGCGCGTGATGCGGTTGTTCACTGCTCGGATGCCGCTTGGATCACCGCTTCCACCCGCCTGATGAGCTCTTCGGAGGAAGGGAAAAATGCGCTCAACTCTTTCGGCAGCGATTTTGTGAAACTGTATGTGGCTACGCCGATGGGCTTGTTGATGTCCTTCAAGGCAAACTCGACCGTTGTGCGGTCTTTGCTTTTGCAGATGATGATGCCGATGCTGGAGTTTTCGTGCGGCTTCTTTGCCTGGCTATCGAGCAACGACAGGTAAAAACTCATCTTCCCGCTGTGTTCTGGCTCGAATTCGCCGATTTTCAGGTCAATGGCAACGAGCGATTGAAGCCCCCGGTGAAAAAGCAGCAAGTCAACCTTGTAGTCCTTGCCACTCAACTCGAGGGCAAATTGGTTGGCGATGAAGCAGAAATCGCCGCCCATTTCAATCAAAAACTTGCGGATGTTTTGCAGGATGGCCTGTTCAAGTTGGTATTCGGAGTGTCGGTCGCCCAATTCCAGCAGGCCGAAAGCATAGTCGTCTTTGACCGCTAAGATGGCCTGCGATTGCAAATGTTCGGGCAGGTTTGCCTCGAAATTCTGCTGGCCGAGGACGGTCTTTTCAAACGACTGGTTTTCGATTTGGTGGATGAGGACGTTTTTGGTCCAGCCAAACCGCTTGGTCATGTGGATGTAGAAAAGGCGCTCGTTGGGGTCTTTGCACTTTTCGAGAATGGCGTAGTTGTGAGACCAGCCGATTTCTGCCACTGGCGGTGGCATTTTTATATCATGAGGCTCTGCCTGAAATTCTCCCACCGCCGGTGGGAGAATTTGGGCTTGCCCGTACTCAAGGTAAAAAGCCCTTATCCGCCAAAGATTAGTTTTGGAAAAACCGCTTGCACGAGGAAACGCTTTCTGCAAATCCTTGGCGAGCATCTCGACCACCGAATTGCCCCAGCCATGCTACTGCTGGCGTTCGGAAATCATTTTGCCCAAGTCCCAGTAGAGTTGGATGAGTTCTTTGTTGACGGCTCTGAAAGCGGCCAATTGGCCCGACTGCACTCGGGCGGTTGCGTCTGCCACCAATTGTTGGTAAGCGGGAGAAGCGGCTTGCTCAGGTTGCTCGACAGGTGTGTTCTGGTTTTTTTCCATGTTGCGAAGTCTTTGTGGCAAAGGTATTTTGAGTGCTTGAGAGTTTTTATTTTTAGAAACAAAAAGTTTTTTATTTTTTTGAAAATTTGCTGCGCTTCACATTCACACCCTATTTTGCACTCGTAGTACCTTTGTGGTATCAATTTTAAAACAAAAAATTAAAACATGGGCAAACCGAGCAGCATAGACGAGTACATTGTCGGCTTCCCGGAAGAGGTACAAAAGGTGTTGGAGCAAATCCGCGCCACCATCCGCGCCGCCGCGCCGGAAGCCACAGAGGTCATCAGTTACGCCATCCCGACCTTTTCGCAGCAGGGGCATCTGGTGCATTTCGCGGCCTTCAAAAACCACATCGGGTTTTACGCTACGCCCTCGGGCCACGAGGCGTTTGAAAAAGAACTTTCGGTGTACAAACAAGGGAAGGGTTCGGTCCAATTTCCGATTGACGAGCCAATGCCGTTGGACTTGATTGCCAGAATCGTGGCGTTCAGGGTAAAGGAAAATGTAGAAAAAG
>JBJXFT010000118.1:0-9154 GCA_046155725.1 Saprospiraceae bacterium | reverse complement strand
CTTTTGGTGAGAAACATTTCCAACGGCTGTACCGAAACCTCCTCGGTGACGGTGCTGGAGAATATGGTTTATCCTACTGCCGAAGCGGGACAAAGCGTCGGCCTGGATTGCGACACACAGGTCAATGCGCTCAATGGCGCAGGCACCAGCCTTGGCGCGAACTTCAGCTACGTTTGGTCTACTGGCGACGGCAACATCGTTTCAGGAGGGAATACCCTCACCCCTCAAATAAATGAGCCGGGAATGTACACCCTGAGGGTGGAAGATGCCCTGAACGGCTGCGTCACGACCGACATAGTGCAGGTAATGCAAGACCTGAAGCCGCCAATCTTTACCATCGCGCCAGCGCAACTGTTGACTTGTGTGGTGGCTTCGACACCGCTTGTAGGGTCGGGCATAGACTTTGGCAACGCGCCTACCTACACTTGGGCAACCACCAACGGCAATATCGTGAGCGGCATCAACACGCTGACCGCCATTGCCGACGCGCCGGGCATCTACACACTCACCATCGTGAACACCCAAAACGGCTGTACCGATGTGGAGCAAGTGCAGGTGACGGAAAACATCGCCCCGCCGTCCGTGCAGACCCTGCCCGTATCGCCCCTCACTTGCTCTGTGCTGGTACGCACCCTGCAAGCCAACGCCTCGCCGCAAGCACTGCTACAATGGAGCACGCTAAACGGCAACATCGTGTCGGGCGCAAACACGCCCAACCCTGTGGTGGACGAACCTGGGCTGTACTCCGTGATCGCTACTTTGCCGCTGAACGGCTGCACCAACACCGCCGCAGTTCCCTTGGCACAAGAAATGAACGTACCAGAAGGGCTGCAATTCTTATTAGACCCACCGCTTTGCAATGGCACACCCGGCCTGCTCACGGTGGAGCAAATTGATGGCGGCGTGGGGCCATTCGAATATTCCATTGACGGCGGCACGGTGTTCTTCCCCGCCCAAGACATCGGTGACTTGCAACCGGGCAACTATGCTTTGGTGATACGCGATGCCAACGGCTGCACAATCACGGAGAACGTGCCAGTGCCAGAACCGCCCACGCCCGCAGTGACCTTGCCGCCTTCGTTCGAGATCCTCTTGGGCGAAAACCAAGAGTTGCAGGCCGTGGTGCCGCCAGCATTCCCCCTCTCGCTTATTGACCAGGTAATCTGGACGCCCACGACGGGGCTGACTTTTGAGGAAAACCCGACCATCGAGGAAATGCTCAACCCTGTGGCCATGCCGTTCGTGACCACGGAATACAAGGTGACCATCCTGACGGCAGAGGGCTGCAAAGCGGAATCGCGCACGATCATCCGCGTGGATCGCAACATTGACATCTATCCGCCAAACATCATCTGGCCGGAAGACCCGGATGGGGAGGACAACGCCTTCACACTCTACACCCGCAAAGGTTCAGTGAACCAAATCTTGAGCCTCCAAATCTATGACCGTTGGGGCGAGGAACTGTTCGTGAACAACAACTTCCTGCCCGACGATCCTTCTAAAGGTTGGGGCGGCGATTACAAAGGCCAACCGGTGAACCCCGGCGTCTTTGTCTGGTGGGCGAAAGTGGAATTGATTGACGGCCAAGTCATCCTGATGAAGGGTGATGTGACGGTGGTGCGCTGATGATTCCTGTTTAGAGCGGTTTTGAAAGTTTAGATGGTTTAGTGGGATTTGGTTCTGAGCCTATTCAACTGTGCCATTTTCCAAAACCACTTGAATGCAAAAGCCTCCGAGGATTTGAAATCCTTGGAGGCTTTTTTTTACGTCGGATTCATACCCACCCACACGACCGCGCAGGCCAGACTCATGTTGCAGACTTGGAACTTGTAGACTTGGAACTTGCCGACTTGCCGACTTGGGACTTGCCACTAAAGAATGGTGTAATTCAGGCTGTCTCGGTAAGTGAAGGCGTAGGAAAAAACGCCCTCTCGCTCCAGCCATTCGCCGAACGGGACATCGGCGGGCAATTCCCCCACTTTGATTTCGCGTCGTTTCCCTTGAAAAAAATACTCGAAATGGGCGGGCAGCACAAGCCTTGGCCACGCGCTGAGTTCGGCCAAAATCTGACAGAGCGATTGCAGCGCGGCGTTCTGCCGGTTGGGATTTTCAAACTGGCATTGAAAGCCGTTTAGCCCAAGGTTTTTGGATTTGTAATCGGAAGAGCTGGGGCGGCAAAGCGGGTTTTGCGCCATGGGCGCGAGGATGTTTTTTTGCAAATCTTGCTCGAACTCTGGCGTTTGCAACGCGGGCAAAAAGTGTGTGAACAAGGGCAGGCGGAAATAGCGCTTGGTCCATTCCTCCACATTCGATTGGTAATGCTGGGCGTTCACGAACGAAGAATCGGCCAGCCATGTGAGCATTTCCGCGCCCGGCGAGAGGTGTTTTGCTTCAAAAAGCCAGCACAAAAAGTGGATGGTGGCGAGCGGGTACTTCCGGCGAAAACTTTGCTCGATGGAAAAGCCGCGCAGCGCGTTGGGGTTCAGCGTGTGCGTGTGGCCGCGCAGTTCGTCGCTGTTTTTCAGGGCGAGGATGTGGTGTCCGAGGCTCGGCACGGCAGCGTGACAAATGTCCAAGTCCACGGCGAAGAGTTTTCCTTTTTCTAATTTTTCCTGAAAAACATCCGTCGGCTCGGTGTGCCACAGCCGCGTGTATTGGCAGTAAATGCCTACTACCGGCCAGCCAAATTCTTGCTGCAAAAACATAGCCGAGAGCAGGCTGTCGAGGTCGTCGCCAATGACCATGCCCTCCACCCAATCGGGCCGGGCGAAGGGCAAAAACGCCTCGCGGATTTGGGCCGGCTCGGCGCAGTTCGTGTTGGCGAGGATGGGCATGGAGGTTGTTGATTTGTTGAGTTGGGGATTTGGGGGCGCGCGCTCAAATAACCAAATCCCCCAATAACCAAATACTCACTTTCGTGCCTCAGTGATTTTCTCGTACGCCTCGTTTATCTTCTGGAATTCTTCTTTGGCGTGGCGAAGGGTTTCTGCCGAAACACCTTTGGCTGCCACCTTGTCGGGGTGCCACTGCATGGCGAGGGCGCGGTATTTTTTCTTGATAACGTCGAGGCTGTCGGTCGCTTCTGCGCCGAGGGTGGTGTATTCCTCGTCGAGGGGGTTCCAGCGTGGCTGCGTTTGGCCGCCGCCACCGCCCATGCGCGAGTGGTAATAGCGGGCTTTCACGCGCTCGTATTGCAAGCGGCCAATCTGGAAGATGCCGGCAGCCCGCAGCAGCATTTCTTCTTCTCGCGGGTGCAGGCCGCCGTCGGCGGCGGCGGTGGCGAAAAGCAGGTCGAGCATATTCACCACATGGTGGCGGTCGCGGCCAAAGCCTTCGTAGAAAGCGCGGGCGTACTGCTCAAAAGGGTCGTTGGATTCTTTGGCGTTTTTCCAGATTTTGACGGCTTGCGAGCGGCTCCGCTCGTTCATGCGGAATTGGTGGCGCATCAGGTTTTCCATGTGCAATACTTCGCGCTCGTTGATGTGGCCGTCGGCTTTTGCCATTTTGGCGCAGAGCCTGAACACATGGAAAACAAACTCGCCCTGCCGGCGCTGGTAGGCTTTGAATTCGCTGTCGGATTGTTCTTTCTCCTTCGGTTGGTCAAAGAAATAATGCCCCAGCCACGACCCTACGAAGAAGCCGATCAGCCCGCCAAATGGAATGCGAAGCAGGTCGAACAGAATGATGCCGGCGATGCCGCAGAGTATTTTGCCTTTGATTTCCACAGTGAACAGGTGGCGATTCTGCAAAACAGGAATCGGGCGGCAAAGTTATCAAAGGGGGTGGAAAGTGGGGCTTTGGGTTTCGGGCAAAGCCCGAAGGATAGTTTCGCACGAGGCGGAGCCTCGCGCGAGCGGGGGGGATCAAATGTCAGCGCGCCGCGCCGGGGATATCGGATGATTCCACCTCGCCTTTTTTGTTTTTTCGCCTTCTCAGGTAATTTAGGTACGCTGGATACCACGGGGAGTTTTTGATTTCTTGTTCCCTTGCGAGGTTTCTGATTGCCTCCTCTCGCATGAGTTTGTACCACTCCAAAACGTTGGGGAAAAACCTGGGCAGTTTTTCAGCAAGCGAAGCGTTTTGCATTTCTTTTACATAGGAATCGTAGTCATCCTCCATGATATCCGGCTCTATCAGCTGGTTGTCATAAAAGTATTTGATATGGGGCAATAGTTTGGTGGATTTGATGTACTGCAATTCCAATATCACGAACGTTGCTGTTTCCAAGTCGAGGATTTGAGCATCATCTTCATTCTCGATGTAGTAGGCCAATAGCGCATCAAACCATGCTATTACCTCCGGTTTCCGGTGGGGATTGAGCAGGATCAGGCGCACGACGGCTATGGCGACATTCGTATAGCCAGCTGTGTCTCTTGCAGAATCGTTGGGTTCGCGCATGAAATCGAGCAGCACGTCCAACTGATTTTGGCCGCACAGCAACAGCGATTGCCATGTGCTTTCGGTAAAATCCAATGAAAACCAAAAATCCGTGAAATCGCTCTCCTGCCGTTGCACTTCGAGCAAAAGCGGGAGACTTTCCTCGTGGCGCATTTCGCCCAGCAGCATCACGGCATGGAGCATGAAATAGCCGTCGTGCTTGTTCCAATCTTCGTCGTCAGGCTCTGTCTTTTCAAAGTATGCGTCGAAGTTGTCCAGACCATGTTTTATTATCTTGTGCAAGTCTTCGGCAAGTGTCGCACGGGGAAGCTTCAAGATGCTTTTTATGGTTTCTTCTGGAATGAGAAGCCCGTTGCGAAAAAGCTCGTACACTTTGGCGTGTCTCAGTTTAGGAAGGTTCATATCAAATTTTGTTGAGTGTTTGGAACGGTCGTGCATAGTTAACGGCTTTTCCCGCTTTCCCGCCCCACTCGCGCGAGGCTCCAGCCTCGTGCGAAACCATCCTCGGGGTTCTACCCCGAAACCTTCTCCACATCAAAAAGACCCTGAGTGGATGTTTTCAAGGATACAACCCAATGCTTTCAAGTTTTTGTCGCTGAATGACGTCTTCGATATCGTTGAACCCAAATATGCTGACGGTTGCTTCGCCGATGGAACTGAGGCCAACTATCCAGCCAGCGTCTACTGCAAAGTGTTCAAACCACTCGTCCGTTCGAGGGTTGAAAAAGCGTATCAACTTCTGCCACAAATCGTCGAACCGATTCAGGAATGTATCGGCTCATGGGAAATGAGGGTCAGCGCATGGGCTTTAGCTACTCGGATGATGCGCTCAAGTGTGAAAAAGTGTTCCATTTCCATTTTTTCGGCAAGGGTAAGATCGCGCGATTGCTGCAGGGATAGCAGGTCGCTGAGCCGCTGCTGTTTTTTTTCCGAAGGCTTGAATGCCAAGACTTTTTCCGGCGCAAGGCTGGCAAAGAACTCGGCCAACTCGTCGTAAACATTGCTTTGAACCATCATAGCGGTTTGAATTTTCTTGCCAAGATAAGTTGAAGAGTGGCACAGCCAAATCCCTTCTCCACTGCTGCGCAGCGTCAAACTTTCCCGTCAAAAAACCCCAATCAGTCATTTTCAATTTTGGCACACCAGCTTCCCGCTCACGCTGCCACGGCTGCCACGGAGCGTAAAGATGTAGGTGCCTTCTGGCAGTGCGTCGCGTGGGATGTTGACGGATTCGCCGCGCAAACCGGTGAACGAGCGCAAGGTGCGGCCCATCAGGTCGGTCAGCGTGAACGTCATCGGCTCAGCGTTTTTGTTCTCGAAAAACACCGTGGTGCTTTCGCCCATAGGGTTGGGCTGCACGAACACGGCAAATGGCGCAGTGCTCGGCTCGCTCGCAGCCACGGTATTCACCGGCACACAATTGGGGGCGGCGAGCGTCGCGTTGCTCTGTTGGTATTTGTTGTTGACCACCGCGATTATCTGCGCGACGCACACCTTGTTGGCGGTCAGCGAGGAATAATGAACGCGCAGGAAGGGCGTAGGCACAGGGTTCTTTTTGATGCTCGATTCATTGGCTGCAAGCGCGATGATTTTGCCTGTGGCGGGGTTGAACATCGGCACGGTTTGGTGTTCCGTGGCGAGGTTTTGCACCGATTGGATGACCAGGCCGCTCACCGCAAGTTCGTAAGCCATTATGGGGTTAAGTGGATTGGCAATCTGGATATCAAAGGTTTTGGCCACCGTGTCCAGCGTTCCAGGAAGGATGGACACAAGGTCTTTCGTATTTAGAAACCCGGTAGGAAACTGGCAAGGGAAACGCTGTATCCAGTGCTGCTGATTGTCGGCGTGTATGTTGCACTCTTGCAGGAGGGCTGCGTCGAACACATTGATTTGGCCGTCGTCGTGGAGGTCATTGCAAGAGGTAGCCGTGCCGTTGCTGGCAAGCGCAGAGGTCAGGTATGCCAGCACGTCAGCGGAGTTGCGCAACGTATCTTGATTCCAATCGCCGAAAAGAGCGGGGCCATTGCACACCCCATTGCAGTCGGGCTGAGCGTCGCCAAACACCACGCCCGAGCAGTCGGTGAATTGCTGGCAAGAATCGAAGTTGAACAGCACTTCGGGCGTCTCGTCGGTGTACGAAAGGTTGAAACAAGCCTGCGCCCAGTTGTTTTCGTAGGTTTTTTCTATGCGGCCAACCTTGTCGGGGCTTTTGTCCCAGTTCACGCGCACCACCATCGTGTAGTTGTCGGCAGGAACGCCCGTGATGTCAATCCATTGGCAAGGCAAGCCAATGTCGTAGACATCGCCACAGCCCGCTGAAATGCCCATGTTGTCGCAGTCGTACAGGCCAAAACCGCCGTCGGCACATTCAAGGTCGAGGACACAGAAACCTGTTTTTGAACCAATCGGCACACGCAGCCCATCCGAATTGTACAGCAGGTAGTCGGCGTAGCCCAAGTAGTGCCAGTGGTGGTGACAGGGGTCCCAGACAAATTGATCGGAAGGGTCCGTGATATTTTGCGGCGTTTCGCCGATGTAATAGTCGGCGCCGCCAATGTTCTTGATATGCGTGCTGAACTCAATGAGGTGGCGGGTGCCAAGCCCGCGCAGACAGCCTTCTTCCACGGCACAAGGGTCGGGGTTTTCCATGCTGGAGAACGTGAGTGTGGCGGTCAACAATTCTTGGCCCATCTCAAGGTCTGGCGCGTTGGGGCAGGCAGGGTCGCCGGGATAAATGCAGGAGTCGCCGGAGACGGTAGCGAGGGGTTCGTAGTTGCAAGCGGTAGGGTCCATGCAGCCCACCACCGGGCCCAGGTAGTTGAGCGTGTAGGGTATGGGGTCGGTGCTGCACTCCACCGTGCTGTAGCGCAAACGAATGAAGTATTCTTTTCCGCCCTCCAAATTGAGGCTGGCGGCAGCAGACCCGTCGGGGCAGCCGCTGTCGGCGTAAAAGACCGTGCCCAATTGATTTTCTGCGATAAAGATGCCCACGCATTGGCCGTAGACCCAGATTTTGGTAGGGCAGGCCGCATCGCAGGTAGCGATGAAATAAGTGCCGGTGCTGTCTGGCGTAAAACTATACCACACCTCGTCGCCGGTGGGCGTAGTGCCTGCGCCCACGCTCAAGTCCAATGGGCTGTTGCAAGAAGTGCCGGGCGGGCAATTGATGCTCACGCTTTCCATGTACCCGAAAGAAGTGCCCACGATGCTTTCGTGCACCAAATTCTCGTTCACAAAAAGGCGGTACCAGCCATCGGGGAACATCCCGTCTGCCGCATCGTCCATGATCGTGAACCTTACACACTCGGCTGACGGCACACAGTATGTGTACGAATGCGTCTCTGCGTCGGGCAGCGTTCCCGCTCCATACACAATGCTGCCATCGAGGCTCGTGATGGCCCAACTGACTTCATCGTAATAAAAATCGGAATTGATTTCCACCCGGACGGAATCCTGCCCCGCCGGGCATTGGGCGAAAGCGGAAAGGAAAGAAGCAAAAAAGAGAAAAAAAGAAAGTAGGAAATGTGCTGATCTCATAAGAAGGGTATTGAAAAATGAAAAGAAGGCTGCGTAGAATTCTCGCTGCAAAGGACGTACAAAGCCAGAGGCAAGGGTGCATTGCGCGCCGAAAAAAAACGTTTGGTCGTTGATTGGCAATTGGCGCGCCGAGCCCCATTTTTGCTGCGCCGAAAACAACTCGCCCCCAACGGCGTTTTTGCCGACATTGGATCCACTGCCCAACCATCGTCACCACCACACTGAATTTCCATGCAAATTTTTAACCACTACTTCTGGGAGGCCATGAAAACCCGAGGCCTCGTTTTTTGCCTTTTGATTTTTGCCTGTTATTCCCCATTGCTCGCCCAGGATCCCGAAGGCTGGAAATCGAAAGGCGAAAAAGACGGGGTCAAAGTTTTTTACCGCAAAACCTCCGATGTGCATGAGTTGAAATTGGTCACTTCACTCAAAGTCCCCCTCTCCGGCCTTGTCACACTGCTTTCTGAAGTGGAAAATTACCCCAAATGGGGCTACAAAGTAGCAGAGTCCAAAGAACTCAAAAAGGTGTCAGACACAGAAATCTACTATTATTCGCGGCTTGATTTCCCTTGGCCCTTGGACGACCGCGACATCGTGGTGCATTCCACTATGGAGCAGGACCCAACTACGCGCCGCATCACCGCTACCAGCATCGCGCAGCCCGACTACCTGCCTGCCAACAAAGGCGTAGTGCGGATGCGCAATTCCCGCACTTCCTGGACACTCCTCCCCGGCCCCGGCGGCTGGACTTACGTGGAATACTTCATCCACTCCGACCCCGGCGGCAGCCTCCCCGATTGGCTCATCAACATGGCAATAGATGTAGGCCCGCGCGAAACCATCAAAGGGATGCGCAACTTCGTGCGGCAGGAAAAATACCAGACTGCTAAGTTGGCGCATATCAGAGATTAGCGAGCGGCGTGTAGGTGCTGAGGGTGCCAAGGATAAGCGCAACCTTAAGATATCCTTCGCTGCTGATAGAAGCATACTGGTTTTGCGCTTTGCCCGAAGCATTGCGTTTCGGCTTGGGCAGTTGCCCCCCACTTCACACAAAGTTTTTCTACCGAAGGCTTGGCCGCCAAAAAGCCTTGGCTATATTTGCCCTGCCTTAGCGTAATCGTTGTGCCCGTCCGCCCCGCCATTGGTGGGGTTTTGCCCAAAAAACCTTGCTCAGCCGCCTTTGACAAGTCTATGGCGGCCAAACCGTTCCAGTGTAAGC
>JBJXFT010000277.1:0-11594 GCA_046155725.1 Saprospiraceae bacterium | reverse complement strand
GATTCCTTTTCACCCAAACTGCCCATCTTTTTGATTAAATAGCCCCACTATTCGCACAAAAAGATAGTTGTTTTGGCAAAAACGAACCTACCTGAAATCCACAAGTTATTATTCACCCGTTCCTTAGGCGACCAAAGGCACCAACGGGCAGGCAATATCGGCCCACATGCACCGGTTGCGGCGGCTTACCCAGCGATTGGTTATTACAAAGTGATGAGTGAATAGGTCAACTTTTATGAACGATCTCCGGGCGGCTACAAGGCTGCTCGGGGACTTTTATACTGTTCGCTTTTTGTCCCTGTCTGCCTGCCTTCCGGGAGGTATTCGCGCTAATATTTACGTCGGAGCGGCAGTATTCGCGCCAATATTTATGGTAAGCCGCTTATATTTGCGCTGAAATTTTTGCGCATGATACAACGATCCTTGTTTGATACCCTTGTAGGTCGGTTGAAGGACTCCAATAAAATCATTTTGCTGTACGGCCCCAGGCAGGTTGGCAAAACCACCCTTGCCAAAGAGGTGATTTCAAAAATGAGCGGTCGGGCATTGGAGATAAACGCCGATTTGATGCAGCACAACCAAATCTTGTCAAGCCGCGACCTCGGAAAACTTCGTGGCCTGATCGAAGGCTATGACCTGCTTTTCATAGACGAGGCGCAACGAATCCCTGAAATCGGGATCAACTTGAAAATTTTGCACGACCAATTCCCGAATTTGAAAATCATTGCCACCGGTTCGTCTTCGCTTGATTTGGCAAGCAAAGTGCGCGAACCTTTAACCGGGCGAACTTGGAGCCACAACCTGTTTCCCATAAGCATTGGCGAGTTGGGCGGGACACGGAATCGTTTTGAACTCGATCAGATGGTGGATGAGTTGTTGATTTTCGGTGCTTATCCGGTCATTTTCAACATTGCCAATTATGCCGAAAAGCGGGAGTACCTGGTCGAACTGACCAACGCCTACCTGTACAAAGACTTGCTCGAACTCAGTTCGATAAAAAACGCCCCACAAATGCGCAACTTGCTGCGTCTTTTGGCATATCAAATCGGGTCGGAAGTTTCCTTGAACGAACTTGCCAATACATTGCGACTGCACCGGGATGCCGTCGTCAATTACATTGATTTGCTGGAAAAAGCCTTTGTCTTGTTCAGGCTTTCGGGTTACCGCAGAAACCTGCGGAAAGAAATCACACGGCACGACAAAATTTTTTTCTGGGACCTCGGCGTGCGAAACGCGCTCATCGAAAATTTTTCGCCGCTCGATACCCGCGACGACAACGGAAAACTTTGGGAAAACTTCTTGCTTGTTGAACGGATCAAAACCCAGTCCTATAGGCTTGAACACTCGAACCGATACTTCTGGCGAACTTACACCGGGGCCGAATTGGACTTTGTGGAAGAGCGCGATGGCGTGTTGAGCGGTTTCGAGTTTAAGTTTTCTAAAAAAACTGTCAAACCGCCCCAAGCCTGGCTGGACAACTATCCAAATTCCACCTTTCAGACGGTCAACCGAGAGAATTACCTTGATTTTCTGCTGCCATCGGTTTGATCCAAATTCAACCATCAGCCTTCGTTTCACAGACTACAAGCCCGACCCGCGCTGAAAGCCAGCGGATGCCAAGGCTCAGGGTTGACATACTCCAAAGCCAATTCTGGGGGTTTTATAATTCCAGCACCGTTATCTCCTTCCCCTCGTGCTGCTCCAGCTTCCATCGGATGCGCTCCTCCCAAGGGAATTCGGTGGAAGGGCGTTTGTCAAAAATGACGAGGTAGCAGTGCGGCTTCCCCAATTTGTCCAGATATGCGCTGAGTTGGTCAAGCCCATCGGTCCTGGAAAGGCTGTCGTGCCGAATTTTCAATTCAAGGGCAATGACCTGTTTTTTCCAAAACACAGCCAAGTCCGTCCGGCCATTGCCGAGCGCCATTTCTCGCTCGATGCGACCGCCTCCGTTTACGATTCTTTGTAGGAAAGCCATGAGCAGCAACTGGTGGCCGGCCTCCTTGAACTCGTAACGTTCGAGCCAACTTTCCGAATGGCGGCGGTAAAAATCCGTGAAAGCGCGGAGGAGTTTCTCTATGTCCAGGTCGCCGTTCGCCTTGAGGTAGAACGGGGTCTGCACGAGCTCGTTGTTGAAGCCGTCGTGGAACTGGCTGTTGAGCACGCGGGTGAAGATTTCCCGGTAAATGGGGCTGGCAAAGCGCACGGGCCGGTCGGTGGTGACGATGCCGAGGTCGCGGCAGTAGCGGATGGCATCGTCGTAGTCGTCGAAACTGGGGGATTCGCCGCTGATAATGGCCATGACGATGCGGTGTACGCGAGGCTCCTTGATTTTGTCCAGCATGCTGTCCAAGTGCGTTTGACGCTGCACGATGAGGTTTTCTTTGGCGATGTCCACCATGTTGGGGGTAATTTTCAGGGAATAATCATTGCCCAGAATTTCACTGACGATTTGGTTTGCGAGCGCGTTGGTGAGCCAGGGCTGCCCTCCGCCGTACTCGAATATTTTAGCCCGGACTTTGGGCAGGAACACCTGCCCGGTTTCCTGCGTGTGCAAGCCGAGCAGGGAGTCCACGTCTTTTTTGGTAAAAAACGGCAGCAAATAGGATTTGGACTTCACATTGAAAGGCGATGATATGCCCATGGAAGGTTCGTCGGCTCTGACTTTCATACGGTACTCTCGGATATCGCGCAACCCGACAAGGGCGATAGAAGCGGGAAAGTTTTTTGGCCGCCATTGAAAGCCGCTGCGCAATTGACGGAGCATATTGACCATCGCATCCCCGTAAAGCGCGTCTGCCTCATCTATGAGCAGTACGATAGGTTTTTGCTGCGACTTCGCCCATGCTGTCAAGTAGTCAAAAAGTGGCTCGGGGCTATCTTTATAAGGTTTTGGGTCGGGCGGCATTTCTTCTGGCGAGAGCAGGATGCTGGCCGCACTGTACATCGAAGCGAGCAAAGATGCGTTCACTTCCACTACCGTTGCGCTGGCATACCCTTTCGTTTCAGCCGAAAACACTACGCTGATGCATTGACCCTCGCTGTTGAGGCGGCGGGCCAGCGCGTGCAGCAGCGTGGTCTTGCCTGTTTGCCGAGGGGCGTGCATCAGGAAGAACTGATTCTGCCGGATCATTTGCAAAATGCTCGGGTAAAACCCCCGGAGCGGCTACACCATGTAATGCCATTCTGGTATGCAAACCCCCGTGGTGTTGAAAAATTTTTCCATTATGTTCTGTCTTGCCTTGCGCAAAGCGATAGCAAAGATAGCAGGTTTTCCCCGGCAGGCTGCCCGGTCAACCCATCTTTAAGCGCTCCCACACGGTGACGGTGTCGGACAATGAAATGCCCACCCTCGCGGGCTGCCCCTCCAACATCCTGCTGAAAACCACCGACGACGGCGGCTCTAATTCCTATTTGCACAACATTTTCAAGAAAGACCTGATCGAACCCGCCCGTTGCATTTGACCTGAAAATATGAAGCCAATCGGGACGAGTCCCGACTGGCTTCATATTTTCAGGTCAAATTTCATCCTACTCAGCGCCCTCTGCCACCCCCAAATCCACCACCACCGCCACGCCGATCATCGCCCCCACGTCCACCACCTCCTCCTCCGCGACGGTCGTCACGTCCACCGCCTCCCCCTCCGCCGCGCCGATCACCACCCCGGTCGCCACCGCCACCGCGATTGGCGCGGGCATCGTTCTCCTCGTCGGTCGGCATAGTGCCGTCAGGCTTGGCCGTGATGGCACGGCGCGAAAGTTTCATCTTGCCAGTTTTCGGGTCTACGTCCAGAATCTTGAACGTGACCATTTCGCCTACCCGTAGCACATCGGCAATGTTCTCAATGCGGCGGTGGTCATATTCCGACACGTGGAGCAATCCCGTTTTGCCTTTGAACTTGATAAATGCGCCGTATTCGGCCAGCTCTTCCACTTCGCCCTCGAATATCGAACCCACTTCGGGCATGAACACGATTTGCTGGATGCGGCCATAAGCCGAATCGAGCGCCTCCTTGTTCGGGCCGAAGATGGCGACGATACCGCCTTTTTCATCCTCTTCTATGCTGATCGTCGTGCCAGTCTGGCGCTGCATTTCTTGTATGATCTTGCCGCCAGGCCCGATGACCGCGCCGATGTAGTCGCGCTCAATGCGGAACTCCACCACGCGAGGAGCGTGTGGTTTGAGGTCTTCGCGGGGCGCATCAAGTGCTTTCGCCATTTCGCCGAGGATGTGCAGGCGACCTTCGCGGGCTTGCAAGAGTGCTTTCGTCAACATCTCGTAAGGCATCCCGTCAATCTTGATGTCCATCTGCGTTCCGCAAATGCCTTTGGCCGTGCCGGTCACTTTGAAGTCCATATCGCCCAATGCGTCCTCGTCGCCGAGAATGTCGGAAAGGATAGCGATGCGGCCTTTGTCGTCGGCAATCGCGCCCATCGCTATGCCTGCCACAGGGGCCTTGAGCGGCACACCGCCGTCCATCAGCGCGAGCGAGCCAGCGCACACCGTAGCCATGGAAGAGGAGCCGTTGGATTCAAGAATGTCAGACACCACGCGCACCGTGTAGGCAAAATCAGCGGGGAACACTTTGCGGATGGAGCGGCCCGCCAAATTGGCGTGGCCCACCTCACGGCGACCGGGGCCGCGCATCGGCTTCACCTCGCCTGTGGAGTAGGGCGGGAAGTTGTAATGCAGCAGGAACCTTTCGTCGTGTGGGTCGAGCGCGATATCAATCAAGGCTTTGTCTTGCTTCGTGCCAAGCGTGAGCGAAGTGAGCGATTGCGTTTCGCCGCGCGTGAAGAGGGCCGAGCCATGCGCGGAGGGCAGGTAGTCCACTTCGCACCAGATGCTGCGCACCTCGTCGAACTTGCGCCCGTCGAGGCGTTTGCTGTCGGTCAGCACCATATCGCGTATGACGTGCTTTTTGATTTTTTCAAAATAGCGCTCGGCGGCCAATTTCCACTCGGCCATGGTCTCCTCGCCAAACTCTTCTAGCACCTTGGCCATCGTCTCGCTCTTGATTTCTTCGAGGCGCGTTTTGCGCTCGTCTTTGCCCGCGCCGCTGCGGGCAAGCGCGTAGATGTCAGGGCTTGCGAGCGATTCGATGCGCATTTTCAATGCCTCGTTTTCGGGCACTACGGGGAGCACACGTTTCACCGTCGCTTTTTCGCCGACCAATGCGGCCAGCCGCTCTTGCGCGTCAATCTGGGTTTTGATGGCTTCGTGCGCGAATTTCATAGCATCCACCAGTTCGGATTCCTGGCACTCATTGGCTTCGCCTTCCACCATCGTGATGTCGGTTTTTGTGGCGGCCACGATGAAATCCATGTCAGCAGTTTCGAGGGCTTTGCGACCTGGGTTGATGACGAATTTGCCGTCAATGCGCGCCACGCGAACCTCCGAGAAGAGCGCTTCTACCGGAATGTCGCTGACCGCCACAGCAGCCGAGCAAGCGAGGCCAGCCAGCGCGTCGGGCATGATGTCCTTGTCGGCGCTGATCAGGTTGATGATCACCTGCGTGTCGTTCATGTAGCCGTCGGGGAAAAGTGGGCGCAGGGCGCGGTCCACGAGGCGGCTGATGAGGATTTCGTAGTCCGACAGGCGAGATTCGCGGCGAAAAAAGTTGCCGGGGATACGGCCCACGGCGGCAAATTTTTCTTGATAATCCACCGAGAGCGGAAAAAACGGCTGGCCTTCTTTGGCCTTGTGGGCACTGACGATGGTGCAGAGGAGCATCGTTTCGCCCATTTGGAGCAGCACTGCGCCGTCGGCTTGCGCGGCGAGTTTGCCCGTTTCGAGCGCGATCTCACGTCCGTCCGGAAGGTTGAACGTGGTGCGCAGCGGGATTTGCTTTCCCATTGTTGAAAAAATAGGTTGTGCCCGGAAGTTCAGGAGGCAGTAGCAGGTGGCAGTTTGCAGTTGCAGTCGGCAGTAGCCGTTTGCAAGGCCGATTCGGAAGAAAGGAAAACTGCGCAAAAACCGAAAAAATCACACAAAGAGGCAGGCGGCGAAGCCGAACGATAAACTATGAACGAGGAACTATGAACGGCAAAGCGATTTGTGGTTCATCGTTTATAGTTCATCCTTTGAACGAGGAACTATGAACGGCAAAGCGATTCGTGGTTCATCGTTTATAGTTCATCCTTCATAGTTGAATACCTGTGTCTTTGTGTGGGGGAACGTTAATCCCCGTTTTTGGCAAGTTTTCCCCGAAATTCCGAGGGGCGTTTCTGCGCTAGTGCGTTGCTCCGTATGAACCCGGGCGGGTGAAAAATATCTGAACATTCCGATGAATCGGAACAGATTCTTAAAGGTGGGCGGGCTTCGATTCCGCTTTTTGGGGGCGATTAAAAAAATCCGCCCCGGCTCGATGAACCGGGACGGATTTTGGAAGGCTTTCTTACTTACGCAGACCGAGTTTTTCGATGAGCGCGCGGTATTTGTAAATGTCTTTTTTGGCGTAGTAAGCCAAAAAACTCTTGCGCTGGCCTACCATGGTGAGCAGGGCGCGGCGCGTGGAGTGGTCTTTTTTGAACTTGCGGAGGTGGCCCGAAAGGCATTCGATGCGGTAAGTGAGGAGTGCAACTTGTACTTCGGTGTTGCCCGTGTCTTGGGGCGTTTCGCCATACTTCGCTGTGATTTCGGCGATTTTCTCTTTGCTGTAATAGACTGCCATTGTGTGAGAAAGTGAGAGTTGTGAGAGAGTGAGAAGCCCGCCTTCGTATAAGACTACGGCGGGTAAACCAAATGCGAATTTCCGAGGGTCAAACGGCAGTTTTTGCCTATCCATCCGCCTTTAGCGGGGGCAAAAGTAGGGCGATAGTTTTTGAATTCAAAAGGATTGTTCCCGAAAGTTTTGGAAGCGGGGGGATTTGCGGGGGGATTTCCAAAGATAATTTTTGCAGTGTTTCAATCTCCACGTTGAAAGCGGCAAAACCCTCCGCCTGTCCGCCCCTTCTTTTCTCATGGTTTTCTCTTTCTTGCCACAATTGCAGCGCATCGCCCACCGCGAAATTCCAGACCTTTGGAACTTCATTCCCCCAAAATCTCTTTGGCGCAAAAATCTTTGCCATGAACACCGATTTGCTCAAGACCGAACTTTCTTTCCGCACCGCCCGCTCTGGCGGCAAGGGCGGACAGAACGTGAACAAGGTGGAAACCAAGGCCGAGGCCTTGCTCGACGTGGCCGCTTCGCAGGCACTTTCGGAGGAAGAGAAGGCTTTGGCTTTTGAAAAACTCGCCAACCACATTTCTGCCGAAGGCATCCTTGCCTCTATGAATCAAACCGAGCGCTCGCAATTGATGAACAAGCATTTGGCCGAAGAAAAACTCATCCGGTTGCTCGACAAAGCCTTCCAAAAGCCCAAGCCACGCAAGGCTACGCGGATACCCAGATCCGTGGTGGCCGAACGCTTGAGCAACAAAAAACGAACTGCGGAGAAAAAGGCCGCTCGCAGGGATGGGCTGGGGGAATGGGAGGGCGACCAATAAGGGGGGAGTTTCAAGTTCCAAGTGGGCAAGTTTCAAGTCTTTGCCAATTTGGTCATAAACCAAACCTCAAACCCCGTGAACACCACATAGCACCACAGGAAAATGCCTACAAACCACTCGTTTTGCGGCTTCGCCACTTGCTGATACACAAACAAGGCGGCCAAGGCCAAGGCCATTTTCCCAAACACCGACACCGACACGAGGTTGGTAAAAGCGTGTTTGTTGCTACTCCGGGCTGAGATTGCCCCTGCATAAAATAGCCCGGTGCAAATCAGCCCGAAAAACAGCACCGTCCCTACTGCGAATTTCCAGTGCGCCTGCGCCTGCGGCGCAAAAAAATGCAGACCCGCCAGCACCGCCGCCGCGCCCGCCGAGACAATAAAGAGATTTTTGAAAAAAGATTTTGGGTTCATAATAGTAAGCCGGAAAATTTCCCCTGCAGGTTATTTTGAAAAAACGCCCTTCGGCACAATGCCAAAGGGCGTTTCAGTTTATCGTTCATCACTCATCGTTCAACAGCTGCCTGTAAATCGCATAAATCGCTGCGGCCATAAAAAAAATGGTGAGGAACACCGCCCACAAAGGCCGCTCCAATTGCATCCAGCCATCCAGCCAACGCCCGATGAGCGCGCCGAGCAAGCAGGCCCCAAAAAGTTGGAAGGCCATGCCGCCGTACTTCATGCTGGCTTTAATTGCGGACTTCCGCCGTTCCTGCGGCGACGGCTTTGGCTGTGGCGCTCGTGGCATCGTTGACTGATTTGAGGTCAAAATGCTTCACCGTGCCGTTGCTCGACGCGCCCACGTCCATTTTGCAGGCTACATTGAACTTGGCCCCGCTTTGCACAATAAGTTTGTTGGTGGTGATTTCCCCGTCCACCTCGGCCGTTTCGCGCACGTTGAGGAGTTCCGTGACGTACAGATTGCCTTTGAAACGCCCTTCAATCACGGCGTTCTGGCACCTGATTTCGCCCTCCACCGCTCCCGTAGGCCCGATGATGACTTTGTTCTGGCAGCTGAGCTTGCCTTTGATAGTGCCGTCCACACGAAGGTCGCTGTCGCAACGCACCGTGCCTTCTATCACCGTGCCTTTCACCAGCGCATTGAGCGCGCCTGCGGGCGAAGTGGCTACGGTTTTCTTGGAGTCTTCTGTTTCTTTTGTAGTGCCAAACATAATTAAGTCCCGGTTTTTAAAATGAACAGTAGGAATGTAAACGATTATGGGTCAACGTGCTTTTGTTCAAAAGCCTTCAAATGGAGCATTTTGCGGATGGCAAAAATGAAAAAGATTCCCGGCGTGGCAAAGCCTCCGGGAATCTTTTTATCCACAGCCAAAATGTGGAGTGGTGTGGAAGAGTGTGGAGATTTGGCAATCCCGGCCTCGAAGATTCGGGACGGGATTGTCAAATCTTTTAGAAACTCGGGCAGTAAACGCCGCGCCGTTCTGGGCCACAGATTTTGTAGATGAGCGAAAACTCGAACGAGCCGTTGCCATTGGTGGCGGTGAAAAGGCTCGACGTGTTGATGTCGTAGCTGAAGCCGATGTTGAACTGCTCGTAGTCGAAGCGAGTGCTTACGATGACGGCATCCATCAATTTCTCGTCGTTGAGTTTGTTGGCCAAGCGCGCCCACAGGCCGAACTGGAAAGCTTGGTTGTAGCGGCGGCTGTTGCCGAGCAGGAATTTGAACGAGTTGCCCACGTTCACCTGCCACGAGGGGCCTTGGAAGAACGTGACCACGCCCGGGCTGAGGCCGAATTTGTTGCGGGGCATGAATTCGCCGCCCGCGTGGAACGTGAACTTGCTGTAAAGCGGGATGTTCGCGTTCTCGAACGACTGGTTGGCGCGGTTCAGGTGGCTGAACGCCCCGCCAAAATAGAAGTTGGATTCCTTGCTGAACACGCTGAACCACAGCACGCCCGCCGACATATCGGCGAAAAGGAAGCTCGGGTCAGCGATGGTGCCGCCCGGCAGTTGGCCGTTGAAGCCGCCGTTGCCATCGTGCTGGCTGGGCCACTGGAGGTTGTAGCTTTTGATGCTGCGGTTGCTCAGGCCGATGTCGGCGCCGAACACGAGGTAGTGGGCTTTCTTGCGGTAGCCGCCCATTTTCTTGGCATAAGAGCCGGAAAGGCGGGCTTGGATGGTGGCAAATTCGGAAGAGCCAGCCTTGTCGCCCCAGAGGGTGCCGCCTACGCCGAAGTAGTCATAACGGCCCACGGGAAGTTTCTGGTCGTATGACGCAGAGTAGGTGTTGTAGGCGCGATTTTTCAGGATGGAAGCCCATTGGTTGCGGTAGTTGGCTACCATGCGGTGGTTGCAGTTCATCACGCCGGTCAGTGCCGGGTTGAGGTTGAGCGGGCTTTGGTAGAACTGCGAAAAGTGGATGTCTTGGGCTGATGCCACTGCCGCGAACATCACGAAACACAGTGTGAGAAAGTGTAGAGTAGTTTTTTTCATAATCAAGACAGAACCTGTAGTTTGGTTGAATTAACGACAAATGAAGGAAGTGGCAAAAGCCAATGGATGTGAGTAGGGTGGGCGAAGGTAGGTTTTTCCCAAACTTTCCTGTGCCGAGGAAAAAAATTTTAACACGCGGAGCCAGAACGCCCATCGTTTTGGGCCTATTTTTCCTTTCGTGTTAAAACGTTCGGCAGCAAAGAGGTTTTAACTTTTGAAAACGCTGCCCCAGGCCGATTGATTCGATTTTTCGATTGGAAAGATTGATTCGATTGCGGCAAGGCACAATCCAAATAATCGAATCAATCGCTCCAATCGAATCAATCTACAGCCTATGGCTCACTTTTTTCACCATCTCGTTTTTCCAGTTCAAAAACGTGCCGTCGAGGATGCGCGAGCGGGCTTCGCCGACGAGCCAGAGGTAAAAGCCGAGGTTCTGGAGCGTGGCGAGTTGCATCCCCAATATTTCGTTGCATACGAAAAGGTGGCGCAAGTAAGCCCTCGAATGGGTGCGGCTGGTGGCCACGGTGCTTGCCGGGTCAATGGGCGAAAAATCGGTCTGCCACTTTTGGTTTCGGATGTTGAGGATTCCTTCCGAAGTGTACAGCATACCATGCCGGGCGTTGCGGGTGGGCAGCACACAATCGAACATGTCAATGCCCCGCGCGATGCCCTCCAAGATGTTTTCGGGTGTGCCAACGCCCATGAGGTAGCGCGGTTTGTCTTGGGGCAAAATTTCGGTCACTAATTCCGTCATGGCGTACATTTCTTCGGCAGGTTCGCCCACGGAAAGGCCTCCGATGGCGTTGCCCTCGCGCCCGTGTGCAGCGACGGTTTCGGCAGAAATGCGGCGCAGGTCGGTGTATGTGCTGCCTTGCACGATGGGGAAAAATGCCTGCTCGTGTTCGTAAACCGGCTCGGTGCTGTCGAAGCGTTCGATGCAGCGCGCCAGCCAGCGGTGCGTGAGGCCGAGCGATTTTTCGGCGTACTTGAAGTCGCAAGGATAGGGTGTGCACTCATCGAAGGCCATGATGATGTCGGCCCCGATGATGCGCTGGATGTCTATCACGTTCTCGGGGGTGAAGGTGTGCTTCGAGCCGTCAATGTGGCTCTGGAAAGTCACGCCTTCCTCTTTTATCTTCCGCCGATGGGCGAGCGAATAGACTTGAAAACCGCCGCTATCGGTCAGCACGGGGCCTTGCCAACCGTTGAAGCCGTGTATTCCGCCCGCCGCGCGCAGCACTTCGAGGCCGGGGCGGAGGTAGAGGTGATAGGTGTTTCCGAGGCAGATTTGGGCGCGGATGTCGTCGCGGAGTTCGTGCTGGTGCACGGTCTTGACGGTGGCTGCCGTGCCGACGGGCATGAAGATGGGGGTCTCGATGCGGCCGTGGTGGGTCTCGATGCGGCCTGCGCGGGCGCGAGAGTGCGGGTCGGTGTGGAGGAGTTGGAAGGTCAAGGGAGCGGAGAGGTTATAGCCGATTGATTCGATTTTTGAAGATTAAGTCCGATTGATTCGATTGGCACACAAGCTGTTGCCAAGGCGCTTTGTTCAAAACCACTTTGCGTTTTTTAAAACACTAAGGGACTAAGGGACACTAAGCGTTGCCAAGGCGCTTTGTTCAAAACCACTTTGCGTTTTTTAAAACACTAAGGGA
>JBJXFT010000275.1:0-11233 GCA_046155725.1 Saprospiraceae bacterium | reverse complement strand
TGCCCATAATTGGAACATTCAGCCCTAAAAGGACTCAAATGTAAAATCAATCAACGCTATCCGCATCAAAATCCTCCGCCAGCACGAAGCATTGGCAATCCTGCCCCGACTCTATGGACAGACACTATTTAGGAACTGCCCCTAAAAAAGGTCTCAAATTTTTTGCAAAAAACCTCGCACAATATCCCAGGTCGCCTCGGTTGAGAGGCTGTTCCGAGTAACATCCAAAACAGAAGACCCGTGCCGATTGCCCTCCACAATGTGGTACGGGATTTTTGCTTTTTTGAACAATTCCGATTGCTCTGTTCGCCCAGGCTGGTTCATTTCGGCTTCGGCACGGAAAGCTGCGATGGGCACTTTCAGTCGGGAGAGCAAGGATTCGTCAGGTTCGCAAGTTGAAACGGCACCGCCCTGTGCCGGGGCAAAGGCCAGCACCCCAGCAATATTATCCGGTTGGTCAGCAGCCACTTGCAACACTAATGCCGCGCTGAACCCGCTCCCCCAAAGTATTTTTTTCCCAGAAAACCCTTGCGAGATGGCAAAATCCAAAGCGGCTTCCACATCGGGTTGAGCGATACAATAAGCCTCGGTCACTGCCTGAGAGAGGGCTTTTACCGTTCGGTTTTCCCCGCCGTATTCTTGGCTACCGCCTTCACGCAGATCAACGACAAGCAGATTGTAGCCCAGGTCGAGCAAGCGCGGCGCGATATTTTGATACTCTGCCCGCCCATTGGAACGGGCCATGTGGAACAGCAGTAGCAGGGGCTTGCTTTTGTCAGGTTTGTCGCCAGCGAAAAAGAGGTTGGCAAAAACGCGCGTTCCGTCTTTGGCCAAAAAAGAAACTTCCTCGTTCGGCGGCATCGGGCCAAGTGCCTTTGAGTCAAAAGCCACCGAGTAAATATCGCCAGGCCTTCGTTTCCCAGTTGAGAAATCCTGTACCATACCAGGGCGTTCGGAAGTAAAAAACAGGGTATTCCCATCTGAAGAAAAGGATGGAGCGAACTCTGCATAGGGCGTATTGATGCTGGGGCCGAGATTTTGAGGGGCAGACCATTGCGCATCGGACTGCTTAAATGACAAGAATAGATCTGCACCGCCTTCGCCACCGAGTTGGGCGGAGGCAAAAACAAGGAATCTTTCGTATAGCGAAATGGCAGGGTTTGAAATAGATGCCGTGTCGGTACCAGAAATAGCGATTTGCACAGAAGGCTTGAAAACGCCCTGCTCAAACTTGGCACAAAAAATCTTGAATTTGTTCTCAGAAGAGCGTGCGAAATAGAGGTTCTCCTGTTGAGAAACACTACAGAAAATTTCATCCCCATCCGTATTTGCCGCTCCGGAAAAGGGCGTAATATCTCCTGTTTTCAGGTCTGTGTACCAAAGGTTGAAATCCTTCGAGCCACTGTTTGGCAAGGGTCTTTTGGAGGAAAAAACCAAGCCCTGGCCATGTGGCCAAACCCAGGGGTCAATTTCCCAAAAGCCTGTGTCAGCGAACGCTGGAGTACTTGGCGGTGACCATTGCTCATTTTCAAAACGGGTTTCGAGCAAGCTCATCTTGAGGCGGTCGGGCGACATTCGGTTGAACCAAAACGTGTTGCCGTCGGGGCTGAGCGTACCACCAAACTCGGGGTTTTCTGAGCAAACGATGCCCGGCAGAAAAAGCCTTGGGGTATCTGTTGCCTGAATAAAAATGGGCAATATCTTGTTCCCACAGTCGGGCGTGGTTTGGGCCTTGGCAACGGAGGCAAGTGCCCAAAAGAATAGAAAAATAAAAGCCTTCATGTTCGCCATTTATTTTTGACCAATGCGGGGATTCTCATTTCACGGAATAAAAAGTAAGCACACTGTCGCCTATGATGAACACGCCGTTTCCCAGATTCTTGTCTATCAAGACTTGTTCGCCGATGAAGGTGAGGATTTTTTCGCGCTGTTCAAGGGGGAGTTGGGTGCGGGCTTCCCAAGTTTCCTTGCTGGGGATGTCCATGATGACGAGTGCGTCGCCCCCGGCAAATTCCCACCACATATCGAAATTGGCGTCAGGGCTTTCGTACCAAACAGTGCCGCCACGCCCCTGGTCAGAGTAGCGCAGTTTTGGGTTGCCTTCGATGCGAATGCGCTTGGGCTTATCGCCACCGAATTTGGAGATGCGTTCCAAAAGTTGTCGGATATTTTCTACAAATTTCATCGGGATGTCGAGCCAAACGGCGATGTCGCGGGTGGTTTTGCCCACTTCGATGTGCATCACGACCAAGTTGCGCAGCAGTTCGGTGCGGGCGGCTTCGGCGAACTGTTCTTGCCGGCCTTGGAAATAAGCCTCGGCCATTTTGTCGGCTTCGCGTTCGGCTTTGGTCCGTATTTTTTGTGCAGCGTCGAGTTCTTTTCCCACGGCCTTTCGCTCTTTTCTAAGGGCTGCATTGGCTTTTTCTACGCCCTTGAGCGATTCCTTGATGGCCGTTTCCATCGTTTTGGAAAACTGCTTTTGCTGGGCTGCCAATATTTTTTCCAATTGCTGCTGAACAGCGGCGGCAATGCGGGCTTCTTCTTCTTGCTTGGTCATAATCACCTCATGTCGGGCTTTAGGACAGTGAACATCAATATAAATGGCCCGTAAAGCAGCAAAGGAATTGCTGGAATCCAAGCCATGGCCGAGGCAATTCCTTTACTCCCATGATGGTACAGGTAATTTTTTGCTGCACAAGATTACGGCAAGGCATCCAAACATCGAAGCATTTTTGCGAGTGCAGGGCGTACAGCATGGCGCTCAGGATTCAATCCGGCATCCGGTTCCAGATGTCCAAATACATCTTCCATTCGCCCGGTGCTAACTCCTTCCAGACGATGACGTACTTGCCTTGTTTCGCCTCACTCGCTTCGCAGCACATCCGCCGGATTCGTCCGCACCGCTTGCCGCACTTTGAAGCCCACTGTCAGCCCGGATATCAGGAAGAGCGCAGCCACGCCCAATAGGAGTGTGAGGGGTTCAACCCCAACATTTATCTTGAAAATCAAGTCCATCAGGAGTTTGGTCAAAAACCAACCGGCATAACAGCCGAGCGCCGCCCCGATGGCAAAAACCCAAACGTAGCCTCGATTGACCAAAGCCATAATTTGCCTGTCTTTCGCACCCACCACTTTGCGCAGCGCGATCTCTTTCATCTTTTTCAATACCGTGAGCGACACCAGCGCGAACAGCCCAGTGGCCGTGAGCATCATCGCCACGATAGCAAACCATGAGAAAATGGTAGCAATGCTCGACGTGACTTTGTAGGCTTCAGCACCGACTTCGTCTTGATAAAACCCATGGAATGGTTTGAGCGGATATAGTTGCGACCAAGAGGCTTTCACCCGGTCGTGTACTGATTTGAGTTCGGCGGGTTTGGCCTTCACGATGAGGTTGACGTAGCGTTCGGGGCGAGTCATGCGCATCGCCGTAGGCTCTATTGGCTCGAACAAATGCTGTTGGTGAAAGTCGCGAAGCGTGCCGACCACCGTGAAAACCGAGGTGTCCATCCGCACCTGTTTGCCGATGGCTTGCTCGTCGTTCCAGCCAAATATGGCTGCCATTTTTTGGGTAATCAGCAGCGCGTTGAAGTAGTCCGATTCGCGTGTGGGGTCAAATGTCCTGCCAGCCACGAGCTGCAGGTCCATCACCTCCAGGTAGTTTTCGCCAATTTCGATATAGCCAACTTCGCGTTTCTCGCCCTCCGATTCTGCGGTCGAAGAACGAAGCCCAAAACCTATGTGGTGCCGAGTGCCGGCCACCGCTTCAACACCCGGAAGTTGCTGTACCGTATTGCGCAGCGCGTCGTAGGTGTTGCGGTCGGGCACTGAAACGCCCATCAGCCCCGCTCGGTCGTAGCCATAGTCGTAGTCGCGCTGAAACTGTGCGTTGCGTGCAAAACCAACCCCGCATATCACCGTGATAAGCGAAATCATGACTTGAAAACCAAGTAAGAAGCGCGAAAAAAGGTTGTTCCCGCCAAACTTGGTACCGCCTCGGAAAATCTGCGAAGCATTGAAATTGCTGATGTAAAACGCCGGGTACGCTCCTGCAAGCAAGGTGGTGAACAAGAGCACCGCGCCCATAAACCACATCAAAGTCGGGTCGTTCAGATAATCCGCGCTGATCATGATGTTATCGAACATGCTGTTGAAAGTCGGTATCCACCATTTGCTGATGAGCATCGAAAGGCCAATGGCAAAAAACACGACCACGCCGCATTCCAACAACATTTGCCGCATCAGTTGGCCGCGAGTGCCGCCCATCGCTTTGCGTACGCCCATTTCGCGCAAACGGCGGTTGGAGCGGGCCACGGTGGTGTTGGCGAAGTTGAGGCAAGCAGAGAGGAAAATCAGTAGGGCTGTAATCAGCGGGCCGTAGGTCGCCGAGTCGTCAGGGGCGGGCATCAGCCCGTTGGATGCCATCCGGTTGGTTACGTTGGGCATCGTGGCGAAGGGCATGAGGTGGAAGCCGGTGACTTTCCAGTCTTGTCGGGCGGCATTTTGCTGAGGAATGTACTGGTTGAGACTCTCGGCCAAGTGCGTAGCGTCCTCTGGGTTTGGGATTTTGAACAACACCGCGTCCAGAAACCACTTCCACTCGCCCGCTTGGAGGAAAGTCGTGTCACTTACTTTCTGGTTTTCCAAGTTGGTGAGGATGTCGAAGCGGAACGAGGAGTTCATCGGCACATCTTTCAAAACGCCTTTTACCGTGAGCGGCAGCGAGACTTTTTCGCCAGCGTAGAGCAGTAAGGTTTTGCCGAGCGGGTCGTCGGTGCCAAAATATTTCAGCGCCATTTTCTCTGTCAGGAGCACCGCGCTTTTGTCCGAAAGGTCGTGGCTGCCTTTCACCAGCGGAAACTCGAACATTTTGAAAAAAGACGGGTCGGTGAAATGCACCTGCTCGGAAAACGGCTCGCTTCCCTCGCCTTTGATGTCGCAGCCACGGCTGTCCCAGCGAACGGATTCAGCAATGCTGGCAAAGTCGCGCTGCGCCATCTGTGCCACCGGGAGCGGGCAAACGCCCTTCCATTCGTCGCTTCCCTCGCGGCTCACCACCGCTCGAAATATCTGCTCCCGGTTGGGCTGTGCGTTGTCAAAACTGAAAGAATAGCGGTACATCTGTACGCCCCAGACCAGCAGGGCGATGCCCACGCCCAAGCCCAGCACGTTGAGCAGGACGTACAGGCGGTTGCGGGAGAAGTTGCGGAGTGCGAGTTTGAGATAATTGGATAGCATGATGTTGTGGATATTTGCTTGCCCCGGCGTTGCGGGGTGGAATTGGGGATTTGGTTATTCACCCGTTCCTAAGGATGTTTGATTCTATTCGCTGCGCAATGATTGCATCCCGCCAAAGACGGGACGACCATACTACTGGACATTTTTCACACAACGCCACAACGTCACAACGGAGCAAAGTCCCAAGCATTTAAAATCAGTTCGTTGTGTCGTCGTGGCGTTGTGTGAAATAAAAATGTCCAGTAGTATGCGGGACGACTCATGTTAACAGGGTTCGCCAATGCCACCCGAGCGGATTGAAAACCAACAGATAAGAAGGCATAGCGACAGTTAATTTTAAAACTTTACTTCAACAGCCTTCCCTGCGTGACATTCACAATAGCCGACCCATTAAAGCGGAAAAGCCCCCCGGAAAAACCGAACCAAAGCGTCCCATTTTTATCTTCCAAAATACTTTGAATGCCAACACTCCATGTCAAGTCCATACGGTCTGTTCCTTTGAACAGTTTGAACGATTGCCCATCGTACCGATAAACGCCAAGACCCGTTGCGCCAATCCAAATATTCCCGGTTTTATCCGCAAAGACGGAGTAAATGTCATTTTTGTCCACCCCTTCCAATGCCGGCAACTTCGTGCATGTTTTGCCATCATAACGGCTTATCCCGCCCTCCTTTATTTCTTTGGGCAAATCAGAGTTGAGGCAAGCAAACCAAATATTCCCATCTTTATCTTCCACTATCTCGCTTACATTATTACTGCACAGGCCATCCTTTTGAGTAAAATGAGTGAATGATTGGCCGTCATATTTGCAAGCGCCCAAACCGTCTCTTGCAAACCAGATATTGCCTTTTTTGTCTTCCAACAGGTTCCAAACCTTGCCAGTCTCCCATTTTCGGGAAGGGTTTTCTATAACTGGGTTCGGAATGCTGAATGGAGAAAAAGAAACGCCGTTAAACCGAAAAGCACCATGGTTCGTGCCCGCCCATACGCCCCCGTTTTTATCCACGAGAATCTTACACCCCATGCCATGCAAACCTTCGGTTTCCTTGAAATTGGCAAACGTTTTTCCATCAAATCTGGAGGCACCGTCATGGGTGCCAAACCAGATGTTCCCGGCTTGGTCTTCGGCAATGCTCGCGACGGTATTATCGCACAGTCCGTCTTTTGTAGAAAAATAGGTTAGTGTTTTTCCATCAAAACGCGCTGCGCCGTCTGACATGGTTCCCATCCACAGATTCCCTTTTGAGTCCTCAAATAGGGCTACGACATACTCGCTTATTTGAGCGACAGAATCAAGCGGCGCGAAGATTGGTACGTTGGCTTGCTGATTATTTGCTCGTGCGTTGGGTTTTTCTTGGCCCTTGCAGGATGCAATCCATGCAAATGGAAACAACAACAAATAGACGGCTATGTGGAGATTGTAATTTTTCATTTTTTTCGATTTTAATGCCCTTTCGGCTTTTCAATCTTCAACTCAGCAAACACCTTGTCAAAGATGGTCACGTCATTTTTGGCATCTTTAAAATAGGTGAGGTCGTCCCGCATCGAATCTTCCCAACTGTACCCGGGGCGAATCATGTCCTTTTGATGTGCCTTGTAAATTGAAAGCGCGGTTTCATAATCGCCGTTGTACAAATGCACATGCGCCATGTTCATGAGCATACCGAGGTCCTCCGGGTATAATTTCACGCCCCGTTTGAAATAGGCAATGGCCTCCGCGTACCGTTTGTTTTCAAACAAATACCA
This sequence comes from Saprospiraceae bacterium, assembly GCA_046155725.1. GTDB lineage: Bacteria > Bacteroidota > Bacteroidia > Chitinophagales > Saprospiraceae > M3007. The sequence goes on along the minus strand of JBJXFT010000275.1, from coordinate 4,248 downwards.
GCCAATTTGCCCAAATACGCCGTTCGACAAGCGCATCGTGTCCGGGTTGGTGACTTTCGTGGATTTTGGAAATTCCTTGCCGTCAACCAAGCGGGTATAACCCACCACATTCCCTTTTTCATCTTTGATAAAATCTTTTACCGCAGGGAATTCTTCGTTGAAAAAACAGGTGGGCGAGGTGAAATACATGTTGGCATAAGTGCCCGATGTATAAAAATGATATTGGCCGTCCTTTTTGCCGACGGCGGCCCAGTTGTCGTCAAAAACATAAATGCCTTCGTAGGTTTTCAGGAGATCGTCAGAAACCGCGATGCTTTTTTTCCGTTGCGGCTCGCGGTAAAAATTCGGCCAATTATAGGCTTTGGCCACGCTGTTGGTGACTTCTGACAGCAATTTCCAATCCTCGCTGTTCAAAAAAATAATGGCGCCATCGCCGCCTTCCAGCGTGGCCATAAAAGAACCGCAAAAGCCATCGTTGCCCGCCGAATGCTGGAAATACTTGGTCCCTTTGAGGTCGTCAACAAAAGTCCCCATGGCAGCCGAGCCGTCTTTGTAAGGTGTAAGGTGCCGTTTCACCATGTCAGGGTTCAATACCTTGGAGTTTTTTTTGCCTTGATAAGCCAATTGCATATCAATTACATACTCGGCCAGGTCGCTCGGCGTCATCCACAAACCCGCCGCCGCTTGCATGGCGTAAACGTGAAATTTAGCGCCCATCGAACTGCCATCCCGATGGTAGCCTGTGGCGCACAAACCGAGTTTGTCCTTTGCAGGCGGCTGAGCGAACGAACTGTGCCCCATCCCGATGGGTTTCAGCACATTTTCGTACATCCACGCATCATACGTTTGTTTCGTTACGTCCGTCAGCAGCACTTGCGAAATGGTCGTGCCGCCGCCGGAATATTGAAATTGCAAATCCGGCTCAAATTCACTGCGCACGGCTGGCGTGACCGCGGGCGGTTTTCCATCCAAAACTTCGTACACCGTCGGCACCGGCCCATTGATGCTTTGTCCCGGAAAACCATGCACGGACAAACCCGCGTGGTGGCTCAGGATTTGCGCCAGCGTTATTTTTTTGCCGTGCGACACCGAATCGTACGGGAATTTCCAGGACGTCAAATAGGTGTTGATGTCCGTGTAGAGGTCAAGTTTTTTGTCCTGTGCCAACTTCAAAATACCCACCGCGTTCAAGGACTTGCTGATGGAGCCAGGCTCGAATAAGGTCTCGGTGGTCACCGGGCGTTTTTCCTCCTCATCGGCCCAGCCGTATCCTTTTGCCCACACGATTTTGTAATCGTGGATGACCGCGATGCTCATGCCTTTTACCTTGTACTTGGCCATGCGTTCGGCGATGGTGCTTGGCCGCTCATCGTTCAGCAGGAGGTTCCCGGTGATGTTGTTCTCGACTTCTTTGATTTTTTCGAGGGTCTCGGGCGGGTAATTTGTTTGCCCAAAAAGTTGGCTGACACAAAGCCAAAGGGCAGCCAGCAAGAGTGAATTTTTCATTTCCGTGCGAAGATTTTTTTTGAAAATTAAAACTGGCCCCAAGATCATCTTGCTTCTCAATCAATGCCTGAATTGCGTGTAAAAGGTTGTAAACGAAAGGTAAAACTGTTCAGCCCCAGCCCCAAACCTGCGATGTTGAATTCGATCATTCGCCGAGAAATGGCTTTTTGCATTGGTACCTATTCGCTGCGCAACGACTTTACTGGATTTGCCAAAGCCGCTTTCACGCTCTGAAAACCTACCGTCAAAAACGCAATAGCCAAAGCCGTCGCCCCTGCTGCTACGAACATCCACCATTGCATCTCGATCCGGTAGGCAAAGTCGGCCAGCCACTTTTGCATAAAATAATAAGCGATGGGCGAGGCGATGATGATGGCGATGACGACGAGTTTCAGGAAATCCTTCGCCAGCAAACCCGTGATGCCTGCCACCGATGCGCCGAGCACTTTGCGGATGCCGATTTCTTTGGTGCGCTGCTCGGTCATAAATGCCGTCAGACCGAACAAGCCCAGCCCTGCGATGAAGAGGGCAAAAAAGGTCGCGTAGTCCAGTACCCGCTTCCAGCGCAGGTCATCAGCGTACTGCTGCATCCTGTAATCCTCCAAAAAATAGGATTCCATAGGTAGGTACGGCACATACTTTTTGTAGGCCAGTTTGATGGCAGCGAGGGCTTCTTCTTGGTTTTTCTCTGCGATTTGCACATGGATGCACCCCGCTTGCGCGGCATTGTCTAAGGCCCACACCATTGGTCTTATTTTTTCTTTGAAAGAGGCGTAGTGGAAATCTTTCACGATGCCCACGATGTGCATTTGCGCATTGCGCTGGCGTACGGGAGCAGCAAAAGGGTCTTGCCCCGGTAGGAGGTATTGCCGCACAAAAGCCTCGTTGACCACGATATTGGACACCGTATCCAAAGCAAATTGGTAGGAGAGGTATCGCCCTTGTGCCAGGGAGATGCCCATCAGTTGGAGGTGGTTTTCGTCAATGTGCTCGTAATAAATCCAGTCCGTAGCGACGCCATTGATGTCGTACTTGGTACTGTTTCGGTCTCCTGATTTGGCGGAGACCTGCACCACCTGAGGCAGTTGCGCCAAATCGCGCTTCAATTGCGGAGCGATACTGCCTATTTGCTCCCAAGGCAACCAGAACCGCAGGATGTTCTCGGTTTTGTAGCCTAAATCCGCGTGGGCGATATAGTGAAACTGGTTAGTGGCGATGATTGCCCCGATGATGAGCATGCCAGCCACTACAAATTGAAACACGACCAGCGAGACCCCCACCGCAGACCGACGAGCCACTCTGAACTGCCCTTTCAAACTCTCTATGGGCCGAAAATTGGAAAGCACCAGCGCAGGGTAAAACCCCGTCAGGAAAGCCACTATCAGCAGCAGCCCACAGAACAAGCATAATGTTTGCGTCTGGAACAAATACGCGCTTTCCAGGGGCTTGCCCATGATCTTGCTGAAACCGGGTACCAAGGCATTCGCCAGCAACAACGAAGGCAAGAACGCCAGAAAGGTCAGCAAAAAAGACTCGCCCATGAACTGTGCGAACAACTGCCCGCGTGTGCCACCCGTGGCTTTTCGGATGCCGATTTCTTTGCTGCGGCGCATTGAGCGCGCCAAGGAGAGGTTGACAAAGTTGACACAAGCGATGAGCAAAATCAGCAATGCCAAGGCTGAAAGCACTTTGGGGTACTGGGCATCCGACCAATACTCGAGGCCGTTGGTAGCATAATACGCCGCATCCAAGTGCATTTGGCGCAAGGGCTGAAGCCCAAAAGAAATGGAAGTACTTGGCTTCTTTGCGCCGGGCACCGAGGCGTTTGCCGCATCGTTCGCAGCAACCTGTGTTTCGGTCACTTGCCGCATTTTTTGGGTTGCTTGCCCGGCATCTGCATGGGGCTGGAGGAGCACGAAGGTGTTCAGGTTTGCGTTGTGCCAGCTGTTGTCGCGGGCACGCTGATCGGGATCCTTGGCAAAGATGTGTTCGAGCGAAAGCAACAGGTCAAACTGGATGGACGAATTGAGCGGTGGCCGCTTCACTACTGCCGCTACCACAAAATTCTTGAAGGTGCCGCCACCTTCGTCGCCGATTTGCAACAGCTGCCCGATGGGGTTTTCTTTGCCAAAATATTTTTCTGCCAACCTGTCCGTGACGACCACGCTCTCCAAAGTTTGCAGGGCATTTTGCCCATTCCCGGCCAATACTGGGAAGGAAAACATGGATAGAAAAGCGTTGTCAACATAGAAAAGTTTTTCTTCGAGGCACTCGTTCCCCTTTTTTACCAGCGTGTTCCAGCCGTTTTTCATGCGGCAGAAATCCTGAATTTCCGGCACCTCAGCCTTAAAAGCCGGCCCTTGTGGAAACCCGGTGTTGCCCATTTTTCCCACCACGCCTTGTGTATCAAGGCGGTCTTGTACCAATCGGTAGAGTTGTTGTTCGTTGGCGTGAAACCGGTCAAAAGACAAATCGTCCTGTACGTACAACATGATGAGCATGACCACCGTGAGGCCAATGGTGAGCCCAGTCAGGTTGATTATCGAATAGACCTTGTTTTGCCAAAGGGCACGCCAAGCGACTTTAAAATAGTTGGAGAGCATGTTTTGTTGATTTTAGGAACGGGTGAATAATAACTTGTGGATTTCAGGTAGGTTCGTTTTTGCCAAAACAACTATCTTTTTGTGCGAATAGTGGGGCTATTTAATCAAAAAGATGGGCAGTTTGGGTGAAAAGGAATCA
>JBJXFT010000115.1:0-20314 GCA_046155725.1 Saprospiraceae bacterium | reverse complement strand
TGTTTTTCAAGCAATAATTTGAAAGGTTTATGAAAAATCTATCTCCGCTGGTCTGGCTCGGTGCTTTCTTCGCACTGATATACGCTTGCAAGAAAGACGATTTCCCTGTGCCGCCCGCCAGCACAGTGCCGAATTTTACCTACACGATTGACAACGATGGAGTGGCCCCAGCCACCGTCACGTTTGCCAATACCTCCATCGTGCCTGCCACGGTTGGCGCCGTTAGTTACTATTGGAATTTTGGCGACAACACGTCGTCCGAAGAAGCCAACCCTGCCCACATATATGAACAGGGCGGAGCGTACCAAGTACGGCTGGTGGCGGTCACCTCGGTTTCGCTGGAAATAAAAGAGACGGTAAAGACCATCGTCATCAAAGACCCGAATGCTTCGGGAACGCCCGTTTATTTCACGGACGGCAGTTTGGTTTTCAATGGTTTGCTGAACAACCAGTCTCCCATCGTGTCGCAATTGCCCGTTTCGGGTTTGCTGGATTCGTACGGAACGACGTTCGACAGCGTTCGCAATCATTTGTACATCAGCGATTACGAAGCCGGAAAAATCTACCGCTGCAATCCCGACGGCTCGAATCAAATCGAATTCCGAACCGGATTGGACGCGCCCAATGCCATGAGCATTGACTACCAACTCGGCCATATTTATTGGGATACCGGTAATGGAATCCAGCGTTGCGACATCAGCAGCACCGATGTTGGCCAAAAGGAAGATTTTGTCACCGGGCAAGCCAACGACCCCGATGGGGTTTCCATTGATGCGGTGAACCGAGTGCTGTATTGGGTAAATTACAACGGCGGGGTTTGGAAGAAAAACCTCGACGGCACGGGCGAAACCGAGTTGATTCCGGGCGTAGAAGGCGGCAGTATCTTGGTCGTTGGCAATCGGATTTTTTACGATCAATACATCGGCGCGGGCGATATCCACCTCAAGTCCGCCAACCTGGACGGCTCTGGCGTGGCCGTGCTGGCCACTGGAATTACCCGCGTAGTGTACGCGCTGGCTTATGAGCCGTCGGGCAACAAAATCTATTGGGGCGACCGAAACATTGGCACCATTATGCGGGCCAATTTGGATGGTTCGGAGGCTGAGCCTTGGTATGTGGACGTGAATGTGAGGCCGAGGGGTCTTGCGTTTGGGAAGAAGTTTTAGGGTGTGGGCAGTGGATGTCTCGTAAGTGGTAGCACGGCCTTTAAGCCGTCGGGACGTGCGCCGTTTACGGCGCATAATGATGACAGGGGCGTAAACACCCCTCATCCCGACGGCCTGAAGGCCGTGCTACCAGCCAACGCGACTTGTGAGACGGCCTCTGTTTTTTTCCAAAAAACTCCTTGATGAGCCGCTTGCGCAGCCACCAAGTATTGGCCCGCAGGGCATGGCCCTCCCAGCCGCACAGGCTGGCGCTGAACTCGCGGAGCGAGATTTTTCTGGCAAAATAGTCTTTCACCCTGCGGAGTGTGCGCTTCCTGAACTTGCGCACATTGGCGCACATGACTTTTTGCGGGCAGGGGCTTGACCCTTGGGCAGGGAAGTTGGTGGTGGTGGGCAATCGGAAGTAAGCACAGACTTCAAACTTCCCTTTCTTTGCCGCCTAATCCGGCAATCATGAAAGGACGGTTCGCGCTCATTTCCCCTGTCAAAGCAATGCCAGAGAACAAAGCACTTTTTGCGCTGTGCGCATTGCTTGCCGTGGCGGAATGGCTGGTTGGTTTTGATTTGGATTTCCAAGTGTACTTCGGGGCGGCAGCGGATTATTCCGATGGCGGTTGGCAAAAAGTGTATTCCCCGCAGGCCATTACGCCTTTCAAATACCACCCCATCACAGTTTGGCTTTTTGCGCCGATGCGGTTTTTCCCATGGAGTGTGGCGACCGCGCTGTGGGCTTTGCTGAATGCTTTCTTTACGTTCGATGCTTGTCGGCGTTTTCAAAAATATTTTGAAGCAGCCAATTGGGTGCCCGTGCTCGCCCTGCTCTGCGTGGGCCATGCGTGGAGTTGGCAGGTAAAATTTGGGAACGTCACTTGTCTTATGCTCTGGCTCTTTGCTCTTTTTGCCACCAGCAGCGTCCTTTGGAAAAAGGCAGGCTCCGTCGCCGCCCTTATTCTTCTGAAGCCATTTTGGGTGGTATTGCTGCCGGTCTTTGTGCTCGAAAAATCGTGGAAGGCGCTTGGGCTGACGCTCGCTTTGGTGGCCGCAGGGTGCGCAGCGATATTCCTTTCTGGATTGGACAACGGCCTGCTCGCCTACGACCTTTGGCAAAAAACGCTGGCTGACCCCACCAATGCACACAACTACCCGAAGAACGACAACCAATGTATCTACGCCACCCTGTGCCGTGGCGGGGCATTTTGGGGAGCGGACAAAACTTGGGTTTGGGTGCTGGTGTCGGGCGAGTATTTTGCTTTGGCTCTTCTGACCGTTTCACGAAACCACGCCCTGCGGGCATTGGCCCTGCTGCCGCCGATGCTTTTTGCCGGGCCGCTTTCTTGGATTCACCACCAGATTTTGCTGATACCCGTGTTCATTTTCTTGCTGTCGCGCCGACATTTTTGGCTGGCAGCGATTGCCGCTTTTCTATTCACGGGCACGGGCGAGGCTTTTGTGGGTAGGCAACTTTTTGTGATGATTCACCAAGCGGGCTTGCCCGTTTTGGGCTTTTTGGCGCTTAGCCTCGGCTTTACAGCCAACAGAAAATGGTTTTAAAATAGCCAACAGAAAGTGGTTTTAAATACAGCGGCTTGACCATGCTTGGTTTTCAATCGAATCATTCGGCTAAACATTCTTGAAAACCCGCGCCGCCTCCACCGCTTTTTGCCAGCCCCTGTAAAGCCTGTCGGCATCTTCCTTCGGCATGGCGGGCGAAAAACTGCGCTCAAGTTGCCAGTTCTGGGCAATGTCCGCCCGGTCTTTCCAATAGCCCACCGCCAGCCCTGCGAGGTAGGCGGCGCCGAGCGCGGTGGTTTCTTGCACCACGGGCCGCTCCACGTGCGTGCCCAGCACGTCGCTCTGGAATTGCATCAGGAAATTGTTGCGCACCATGCCCCCGTCCACGCGCAAGGCTTTGAGTTGAATGCCCGAATCGCGCTCCATCACCGAAAGCACGTCTTTGGTCTGGTAAGCCACGCTCTCCAAAGTGGCGCGGATGAGGTGCGCCCGGCTGCTGCCCCGCGTGAGGCCGAAGATGGCGCCCCGCACTTCCGAATCCCAGTACGGTGTGCCGAGGCCGACAAATGCCGGTACCATATACACACCCTCCGAGGAAGAAAGGCTGAGCGCATACCGCTCCGTCTCGGCGGCGTCGGTAAAAAGTTCGACCGTGTCGCGCATCCATTTTACTGCCGAGCCAGCCACAAAAATCGAACCTTCCAGCGCGTACTCCACCCGCCCGTCGAGGCCCCAGGCGATGGTGGTGAGCAAGCCGTTTTGCGATGCAACGGCTTCCCTGCCCGTGTTCATCAGCATGAAACAGCCCGTGCCGTAAGTGTTTTTTGCCATGCCTTCGGCAAAACAACCTTGCCCGAAAAGCGCGGCCTGTTGGTCGCCGGCAATGCCTGAAATCGGAATGGCCAATCCCGCTTCCGCCCCCCGCCCCCCTTCCGTCCCCCCAACGGGGGGAGACCCCAGGACATCTGCCCTCGCGTGGCCGTAGATTGCCGAGGAGTCCATCACCTTTGGCAGCATAGAGGCGGGAATGTCAAAAGCCGCGAGCAGTTCGTCGTCCCAATCCAGTTCGCGGATGTTGTAGAGCATCGTGCGCGAAGCATTGGTGTAGTCGGTGGCGTGGGTGCGCTCCTCGCTGAGGTTCCAGAGCAGCCAAGTGTCAATGGTGCCAAAGAGGAGGTTGCCCGCAAAGGCATCGGCCTGCGCGCCCGGCACGTGGTCGAGTATCCATTTTATCTTGGTGCCGGAGAAATAGGCATCAATGAGCAGGCCGGTTTTGTAGCGCACTTCGGGGTCCAAGCCTTTGGCTTTCAGCGCCTCGCAGATGTCCACGGTTTGGCGGCTCTGCCACACGATGGCGTTGTAGACGGGCTTTCCGCTGCGCTTGTCCCACACCACGGTGGTTTCGCGCTGGTTGGTGATACCGATGGCGGCGATGTTGTGCGGCCCCACTTTTTGGGCTACTTCTCGCACGGTAGACAGCACAGACTCCAAGATTTCGATGGGGTTGTGCTCCACCCAGCCTGGCTTCGGAAAGTGTTGCGTGATTTCTTCTTGGGCCACGGCAATGGTGTTGCCCTGTTTGTCGAACGCGATGGTGCGGGTGCTGGTGGTGCCTTGATCAATGGCGAGGATATATTTCATGGGTGATGAAGTGATGGGTGATGAAGTGATTGGAGCGCAAACCTTGCGATTTTTTTTCAAAAGGGAGAATCAATCTGTGGGTAGCTATCATGCCCCCGCGATGTGTGCTTGCGCTGTTCCCTATTTCCATTTTCTTTTTGTCTGCCCAAACCTCTTTCTTTGTCCGAAATTCTGGGATGGTCGGCGACGAATGTGAATTGCCGTACTTTTGCCCGCCCACTTTTGCGCGGTCTTTTCAAACTGATTGCCCCATCACCAACATCAACGAATCAACACTTTCCATGAGCGATTTCATCAAAAAATTCAAATCGGTATTTGTGGTGGAGAACGAGGACGGGAGCACACCGGCCGCCAACACGGGCAGCCAACACCCCGCCGAAATGACCGCTCCACCGCCAAAACATTCGGCACCATCATCATCGGGGCAGGTTTCTGCGCCAGCACCAAGTAGCGGGGCGGTGAGCAACAAATTTGTGGAAGTGCTGGCCTCGGCTTTGGAAAAGCACAACCAAGAGGGGTTTGATTACTTCGAATTCCGACAAGCACTGAAAAACCTCGCCAAGATGCCCATGGACGAACAAACCCGATTCCAATCGGCCTACGCGATGGCACAAACGATGGGGGTCACGACGGCCAAACTCACCGAATCGGCCAAGCACTACTTGGGCGTTTTGAACAGCGAGCAAACCCATTTTGCCGAAGCCCATGCGCAGCAAAAGGCCAAACTCATCGGCAACCGCGAAGACGAAGCCAAAAACCTCGAAGCGGCCATGCAGCAAAAGGCCGAGCAGATAAAGCAACTGACACAAGAGATAGAGCAAAACCGCCAAAAAAGCCAGCAGATACGCCAAGAAATCAGCGAAACCACCGTAAAAATAGAATCCACCAAAGCCGATTTTGAAGCCACCTTCGCATCCGTGGTCGGGCAGATACAAGACGACGTGGCGAAAATCCAGCAGCATTTGAAATGACAGTGAACGAGTCCCCTCTCAGAACCTCTCACGCTCTCACGACCTCTCACGACCTCTCACACCTCTCACAATATGACAGACATGCAACCTATCAAGCCCAAGAATTTTTGGGAACGCCCCGAAGGCCTCACTGGCGGAATTTTCATGGGAGCCATCCTGCTCGGGGGCGGCTATTTGCTTTACCAGGCCCTGCCCACACTCATCAGATTGGCCTCCGACACCCTTTATCTGGCCGGCATTTTGGCCGCGCTGGCGGCGGTGGTCTACATGGTGCTCGACCCCAAAATGCGCAACCTCGTGTGGTACGTTTACAAATCCATCATGCGCTGGATAACGGGCATTTTTGTCCAAATAGACCCCATTGGAATCCTCAAAAGTTACATCGAGGACCTGAAGGACAACCTCGGCAAAATGAACAGTCAGATCAGCAACCTCAAAGGCCAGATGTATAAACTGGGCGAGATGATCAAGCAAAACAGCGCCAACATCAAGAACAACCTCAACCTCGCGGGCAAAGCCAAAGAGACTGGCCGCGAAGCCCTGATGGTGCTCCAAGCCCGCAAAGCCGGGCGTTTGCAGGATTCCAACCTCAAACTCGAAGACCTTTACAAGCGCATGGAAGTCCTCTATCGGGTACTCACCAAAATGTACGAGAACTCCGAAATCATGCTCGAAGACCTCTCCGACCAAGTGGTGGTGAAGGAGCAAGAGTACAAAGCCATCAAGGCCAGCCACTCGGCCATGCGCTCGGCCATGAACATCCTGAGCGGCAACTCCGACAAAAAGTACATGTACGACATGGCGCTCGAAGCCATGGCCGAAGACGTGGGCCAAAAAGTGGGCGAGATGGAGCGCTTCATGGACATGTCCAAAAACTTTATGGACGGCATTGACCTCCAAAACGGCGTGTTTGAAGAAGAGGGCATGGCCATGCTCGACAAGTGGGAGAAAGAAGGCGTGTCGTTCCTGCTCGGCGGCGACAAAAACAAAATTGTCGCAAAAGCCAATTCGCCTGCCGAAACCCTCGACCTCAACGCGCCCCACATGGCCGTGCCAAGCCAAGCCGCGCGAGGGGGCAACCAATACGACACGTTTTTTGAAAATTGACCCGATGCGCACCCTGTTTTTGTAAAAAAATTGAACCATGACAGAGTTGCTCATCAAATTGCCAGAACATCAAGTGCCATTTTTTATGGCACTTTTGAAGCGTTTGCAGTTTGTAAAAGTGGAAAAAATTGATGGCGAGAAAATCTCGAAAGAGCAGTTTTTGTCAGATTTCGAGGGCGCACTAAACGACGCACAGAAACATTTGCAAGGAAAGATTCGGCTTCCAAAAATCGAAGAAATTCTTGATGAAGTTTGAAACAGGCATAAATCTGAGCAAGAAAACATTTCAGATGAGGACTTGCAAAAACGAATAGATTCGATAGGAGGAATAGTGAATTAGATTGTTTTCAACAGAACGCCCGACCCGCTCACCCGCGCCGGGCGTTCTGATTTTGCCCAATAATTCCGCATTCAAAATTCCGCATTCCGCATTCAAAAAAATTCCGCATTCAAAATGGCCTACCTCGTTGACGGCATCCGCAGCCCCATCTGCAACTTCGGCGGCGCACTCGCGCCCGTCCGCACCGACGACCTCGCTGCCCACGTCCTCCAAAAACTCATGGAACGCCACCCCCATCTCGACCCTGCGGCCATCGCAGACGTGATACTCGGCTGCGCCAACCAAGCAGGCGAAGACAACCGCAACGTGGCGCGCATGGCGCTCCTGCTCGCGGGTTTGCCCGTCACCGTGCCGGGCGAAACCGTCAATCGGCTTTGCGCCAGCGGGATGTCAGCCGTCATCCATGCCCAACGCGCCGTGGCGGCGGGCGATGGCGACCTGTTCATCGCTGGCGGGGTAGAGGGAATGACCCGCGCCCCTTGGGTCATCAGCAAAACCAGCAAACCGTTTGGCACCGACGCACAGATGTTCGATTCGAGTTTTGGCTGGCGATTCGTAAACCCAAAAATGCAGGCCATGTACGGCACCGACGCGATGGGCATGACCGCCGAAAACCTCGTGGAGCAGCACGGCATCAGCCGAGAAGACCAAGACCGGTTCGCGCTTTGGAGCCAGCAAAAAGCCGCTGCTGCCCGCGACCAAGGCCGTTTGGCCGAGGAAATCGCTCCGGTTCCCGTGCCGCGCGGTAAAGGCGAAACTGCCCTCGTAGAACACGACGAGTTTATCAAGCCCGACACCACCTTGGAGGTTTTGGCAAAACTCAAGCCCGCTTTCAAAAAAGACGGCTCCGTCACGGCGGGCAATGCTTCGGGCTTGAACGACGGCGCGGCGGCATTGCTCATCGCTTCTGAAAATGGGTTGAAAACCAATGGTTTGAAGCCTATTGCCCGCATCGTCAGTTCCGCTGTAGTCGGCGTAGAGCCGCGCATCATGGGCATCGGGCCAGTGGGCGCGTCGCGCAAAGCCTTGGAAAAAGCAGGCCTTTCGCTCGACCAAATGGACGTGATAGAACTCAACGAAGCCTTTGCCGCCCAAGCCCTCGCCTGCACCCGCTCGCTCGGCATTGCCGACAACGACCCGCGCCTCAACCCCAACGGCGGCGCCATCGCGCTCGGCCACCCGCTCGGCATGAGCGGTGCGCGAATCATCCTCGCTGCCGCCCGCCAATTGCAACGAGGTGGGGGGCGTTACGCACTTTGCACCATGTGCATCGGGGTAGGGCAGGGGTATGCGGTGGTTTTCGAACGGGCATAATGTCATTTTCGCTTTACCTTTGTATTCAAGGTTCACTATTCACAATAGAAGATAATGGGAGCACAACAAATCAGGCACCACATCAACGAATTGGTCTGCGACATCCAAGACGAAGCCTTTCTGAACGCTTGTTACGAGGCAGTTGCTGGCATCTCCAAAGCCTACCGCCAGGTGGTGAAACAGACCAACCGCGAGGACTTGCAGGGCAAGCCTACGCGGCGGAGGCGGAAGAGTGCCTCCAAACCGCTGAACGGTGCGCAAACAGATGTGGTGGCGGAAACCTCCTTGCCGCACGATTTGAGTTTTGTCGTTTTGGCGAACGAGGTTTTTAAAGGGAGCGAACCCGCACCACCAGAGGCTTCTACCGCTTTTCGAAAGGCGTTGCTAAAATCTGCCAGCAAACGGCGAGCCACCACAAACAGCCTGTGAACATGACTTATCTTTTTGACAAAGACCAACTTGAACGCCTATTGCCGGGCTATCTTTCAATTTCAGAAAAAGGGCGATTGCTGTCGGCATTGGAGCAATTCCATGAAGACAGCACCCGGAAGTCCGCCGAATGGAGTGGCAAATTCTACACGAACTTCTTTCTCGCAAAATCGCCTGATTATTTCTTGCAAGGCGACCTTTTGCGGGGAATCCGACAACCCAACTGGGACGGGGCGGCGGACGAATTTGAAAAGATTTATGCCCACGCGCTCATTGTGTCAAACACCTGTGACATGGATTTGAGCAATGAAAGGGTTGTGCCGAAAGAAATTGTTTTGGCTCCGTTGACACCTTTTCATGATTTTGTGGAAGTGCTAAGCTCCCTCCTTGACGACGGCAAGCGACTTGAACCCATAATACAAGGCATCAAAAACCAAATTTACTCCAATGTATTTTACCTGCCTCCAGCACCGGGTACAAATCAAGAGTTTGTGTGCTTCTTGGACAACGTCTTCTGGTTCCCCACCGAAGAACTCAATTCCTACCTGCCAGACCTCGACCAAACCCGCGTCGCATCGCTCGACTACTTTGGCTACTATTTGTTTTTGGTGAAACTCTCCTATCATTTTTGCAGGCTGCCGGAGGAAAAGCAGCGGTGAACGATACTTCATCCATTTTACCCATCAGAAGGCCTGATGAGGGCTACACTTTGAACAGGTGCGACCACACCCATTTGATTTTCTCCGGGTTCCAGCGCCAGTCGGCACCGTCCCATGGGCCGGGGAGTTGATTGTAGAGGAACGACATTTTCACCCCGTAGTACATCAGGAAAACGGCGAGCGCGAGGATGCCCCATTTGAGGGCGGGGCTGCGCAGGGCGAGCGTTTTCTCAAAAAAGCCCGCCATCGGGAAAATCAGCAGCGCGTAAAACTCGACATAGCAACGGTGACCGAACGCCCCGCCAAACCACCACGCCCACCAACTGGCAAAAAGATAAGTCGCCAGCACGAAAAGCAAAGTCATCAACGGCGCGTGGTGGCGTTTTTCGCGCCAGCCCATTCCGATGCCGATGAGCGCGAGCGCGACGATGGGCGAATAGAGCAGCAGCCCATTCTGCACATCAAAAAGCACGTCGGCTATTTTGGGCTTGTCCCAATAAATGAAACTTTCGCCCTCGTAGGAATAGAGCAGCCACTGCCCCGTCATTTCGTGCCAATAGAACATCTGGGGAAGGAAGAAAACAAACATCGCGCCCAGGGCTCCCAGCAGTTTCGGCCATTGGCCGATGAGCCAGGAAGTCCGCTCCTTCAATGCTTTCCAAGAATAAACATCCCAAAGCAAAGGCAGCAAAGCCACCATCAGGTTGGTAGGCCGGATGAGTGTTATCCAGCCCAGCGCGCCGCCCACCAAAAGGGCATTGGCCCAAGTGGGCGACTTCAAAAAGCGCGGCGTCTGCCAAGCCATGAAAGCAAACAGGCAAAAAGAGTAGCCGTGCGAAAGCCCCGATTCCTTCGTAATGTAGTGGAACAGGTTGGTGCCGAACAGCATCGCCAAAATAGCGAGCGCGACGGCGGCCTCGGAGTACGTTTTGAGCAAAGATTTGCGCAGGAAAAACAAACCCAAAAACCCAAAGAACAGCCCGCTCAGCCCAATGGCGCGGCAATAATCCTTGTTGAAATAATCGTCGGGGTCGTGTTTCCCCAACGCCGCCCCCGCCGCCCGTGCCGCAAAGAAAAACGGCGCGTGAAAAAGCGCCACGCCGCAAGTGTATTTCATCACTACCTCGCCTTGCGCGTTTTTGCGGGCGTTCATGCTGCCCTCCGGCACCTTGTGGAAATCTTGGATGATGAAGGCCGCCGGCAGGTACATGTAATAGCCCTCCGTGTCAGACCAGATGACCCCGCGCAGGTTTTTCTCCCAGCGGTTGAGGGCAACGGGCACCAACAGTGCGAACAAAATGGGCAGGTAGTAGCGGCGCAGAAAGGACATGGTCGAATGATTCGATTTTTGAAGATTGAGCCCGATTGGTTCGATTGAACACCGGGCAATGGTTTGGCCGCAAAGGACATGATTTTTGCAGTATTAAATAACCCCCGATACCGTTTCTTTGCCCAGCAAAACAAATCCCCCTTCCACTAATGGCGCGTACTTTCCAACTCCTCCTCCCGCTCTGCCTTTTCCTTTGTCATGCTGCAAGCACCACCGCCCAGCAGCCCCGCTTCGCCCTCGTCATCGGCAACGGCGACTACCAGTACGCCTCGCTCGGCATCACCCCCGCCAACGATGCCGGCGCCGTGCGCGACGCCCTCACCCTCGCGGGCTTCAAAGTAGATTTCTACACCAACCTCGACCAAACCCAACTCAACAGAGCCGTCACCGACTTTGGCCGCAAAATCAAAGACAGCGGAGGCGCTGCCCTCTTCTACTACTCCGGCCACGGCGTGCAGCACAACAACCTCAACTACCTCGTGCCCATCGGCGCCGAAATGACCGACGAGCAAGACATCGAAGGCCTCTGCGTCCCCATTGGCCGCATCACCTCGCGGATGCAGAACGCGGGCACCGCCACCAACATCGTCATCCTCGATGCCTGCCGCGCATTCCCCCTCAGCCGCGACGGCAAAAGCCTCACCAAGGGCCTCGCCGAAGAAAACTACGCCGTGCCAGAACTCCTCATCGCCTACGCCACCGCCCCCGGCAGCACCGCCACCGTGCGCGGCGAAGGCGGCCTCAGCCTCTACACCTCCCAATTCCTCAAGCACCTCAAAACCCCCGGCCTCGTGCTCGAAAACGTGCTGAAAAACACCCGCCGAGACGTGATCGCCAAAAGCAACGGCCAGCAGCGTCCCGACGAAACCGGCAACCTCACCTCCGATTTCTACTTCTTCCCGGCCACCGCCCAGCCCGACCCTACGCCCTCCCTGCCCAATGCGAAAGAAGTGCCGCCCGCCACCCTGCCAACCAGCACAGAAACCCCGCGTGACCCCACCCCGGCCCTCCCCAAAGGGGAGGGCCGGGGTGGGGTAGACTCCGACCTCGACGGCATCCCCGATGCCAACGACCCCTGCCCCAACGACTACGGAACCATCGCCGCCAACGGTTGCCCCGACTACGACGAAGACGGCGTGCCAAACCAAAGCGACAAATGCCCCAACGACCCCGGCAAAAAAGACTGGCAGGGCTGCCCCGACACCGATGGCGACGGCTCGCCAGACCACGAAGACCCTTGCCCCAACGAGCCCGGCACCGCCGCCGACAAGGGATGCCCGAAAGCCGATGCCGACCGCGACGGCACCCCCGACGCCACCGACCTCTGCCCCAATGCCTACGGCCCCAAAACCCTCAGCGGATGCCCCGACAGCGACAATGACGGCGTGGCCGACAAGAGCGACAAATGCCCTACCACCCCCGGGCTGCCCCGATACCAAGGTTGCCCCGATACCGACGGCGACGGAATACCCGACCAAGACGACCTCTGCCCTACGGGGAAAGGCTCCGCCGCCGCCAAAGGATGCCCCGACATCAGCCAGTCCGGCTACCGCCCCGACGACTTTGTGCGCGTGATGGGCGGGAAGTTTGACATGGGCAGCAACGATTACGACAGCGAAAAACCCATCCACAGTGTCACTGTCGCCACTTTTGACCTCGGAAAGTACGAGGTGACAGTGGCGCAGTTCAAAGCCTTCATTGAAGACTCTAAGCAGCAAACTGATGCGGACAAAAAAGGCTGGAGTTATGTTTGGACAGGCTCCTCTTACGAAAAAAAGAATGGTGTGAACTGGCGTTGCGATGTTTCTGGCAAACTGCGCACGGAAAGCGAGTTCAATCACCCGGTTATCCATGTCAGTTGGAACGATGCGGTGGCCTACTGCAAATGGCTCAGCCAAAAAACCGGCCAAACCTACCGCCTGCCCACCGAGGCCGAGTGGGAATACGCTGCGCGTGGTGGCAAAAACTCCCTCTCCGCTGGGGAGGGCCGGGGTGGGGTGGGATATAAATATTCAGGCAGCAACACCCTCGAAGACGTGGCATGGTACTCTTCCAACTCCGGCTCCCAAACCCACCCCGTAGGCCAAAAAGCCTACAACGAACTCGGCCTCTACGACATGAGCGGCAACGTGTGGGAATGGTGCGCCGACACTTGGCACGGCACCTACTCGGGCGCGCCCACCGACGGCTCGGCCCGGACTTCTGGCGGCGACGATACACGCGCTGTGTTGCGCGGCGGGTCTTACGACACTTCTGTACTCAATTGTCGGGCCGCTTACCGCTTCTGGTTCAACCGTAATCTCAGGTACAACAATGTAGGTTTGCGCGTTGCCAGGGCTTCGGGGGGCAGGTAACCCTGTGTCACTTTTACACTCCTGCCTGCCGGCAGGCAGGTTTACACTCTGCACTTGAAGCGGGGGCGGCGTTAAGCCGCCCCCGCTTTTTTTTCTTTTTTCTTTTTCTTTTTTTCATTTCGCCGAAGGCGAAAAAAAAATTTGGGGGGTCTCGGAACACGCCACGGTGTACGCTCATTCGGTTTGTCCTCCTGAAAGGAACTGTGCGCATCACGGAACATGCCACGGTGTACGCTCATTCGGTTTGTCATCCGCCAAAGGCGGAACCGTCCGTGCCACGGCGTACGCTACGAAGGGTGTTCCGTGGCGTGTTCCGTGACGCACACCGTGGCGCGTTCCGAGACGCGCACAGTTTCCTACGGAAGGACAACCGAATGAGCGTACACCGTGGCGTGTTCCGTGACACACACCGTGGTGGACGCAGCGAGATTTTTCAGTTTTTCAAAAGTGGGAAAATCTGCCGGACATCTGCACTCGAAAGTACGCCGGAAGTCCGTTCCGGGGATGATTGTATTTTGCAAAATCCTGGCTTGCGAAACTTACGCGGTAGCAAACGCCGTGTGCTCTCGGACTGAGGGCGGCTGAAATGCCAGCACAATGTCAAGGTGCTGGATGCCTGCTTGCACCAAAGATTCGGCAACGTTTTGGTCTGTGCCGTCGTGTTGCAACCAAATCTTGCCGTCGGGGTGTACGTCCACATGCAGAAAGCACCCATAGTAGCGCCTGCCGGCTTTCCAAGCGTTGTTGAACAGGAGGTAATGCCCACCGAGATCGTCCAACACCCTGATGGTCTCGTCTTGATGATCAGAAGAATCGGTGTTTGCAATTTGCTCCACCGTTTGGCGCACGATCTTTTTCTTCTGCTCAATACTACTTAGATGTCCCATTTTTCAATTTTTTTTGTTTCCGGATTGAAAACCATCATCTGGATGCCGAGCCGCTGAACGGTGTGCTGCACGAACGGTTCGGCGAGCAGTTCTTCGTATGCAGCAACTGGAAGCGCTAAGAACAGCAGCCGAACGGGTTCACTTTCTTTCAATGCATCCCAGTAAATGGAGTACTTGCCAATCGCCTCATAAAAATCGCTTAGCCGCGACGGGCTTAGAAAACTCTTGACCTCTACGGCTATTTTCGTCTCGCCGCGCTCGGCGGAAATGATTTTTTCAGCGGCTAAATCTATGTATATCTTTCGCGTCAGCCCCTTTATGGTCAAAGGGGGTCATCGGTAATTGTCCATCCTTCTTGTTCCAGCAACCCTCGGACAAGGTCATGAAAGAAGTCCTTTGCCATGTTTCGTAATTTGCCACAAAATTAGGACAGAATCCTTTTATAGGGTACAAACAATTCCGAACTTTAAATTGGCACAGCAGGCTATGCAAGCCCTCCATCCATTTTTCAAAAAGCAGCGTAGTTTTGCGGGAAGGAAATCTCGACTTATGGACACCGTTCTAAATACTGCCTTCCTATTGGTGTCAAGTGGGCTGCCTAATGCTATATCCGATTGATGCGATTGAAACCCAATTTAAACACCGCTCGCCATGCAAAACGCCCGCACCATCATAGAAAACCTGCTCACCAAAGGCAAGCTCGAAGCCGCCATCGAAGGTAGTCTGATACTCTGCCGCCACTATGGCGACCAAGAGCGCAGCAGCACCGCTGCCCAACATTCGGCGCGATACCATGGCCTGATGGCCGACTACCACGCGGGCACGCTCCACGACGACGGCTACCGCCCCGAACGCGCCCGCATCAACCGCGCCATGCTCGATCTGGCGCATTCCATCCCAGCAGACTGGACGGACGAAGCGCTCACCCAAGCTAGGTTTTCCGCCAGTGCTTACGACAAAGCCTCCGCAACACCGCGCCAGAAAAGTTTCTTGGAAAAATGGGGGCTGGTGCTCGGCCTCGTCGCCAGCCTCATGGGCATCTTGGGCATCACGCTGCGCGAGGTCATTTTTCCGGAAAAAGAGATTGCGCCCGTGCAAACCGCCGACCCAAAACCAGATTCGACCGTCCCGCAACAGACCGAAAAACCATCTGTGCAGGAACCCAAAGACGCGAACCAATCTGTCAAGACCCCGCCGGTTTCCAGCCCGTCCAACAAGCCCGGCAAGTTGCCGAAACCCGCGCGGAAGCCCGTGGATGCTCCTGCCTCGACGATGGAAACACCAGACAACACGTTTCGCAGTTTTGGAAAAAGCGTCATCCGCGATGATATGGAACGCGGGAAAGTGGGCGGCAAACTGGCTTTTCGCAATGTGCGCACCAAGCAAGTCCTTTGCTGCTACGCGGGTGCCGAGGATTTTTCGGGCGGCAAAGCCTACGTCAGCAAAGACGGGGTTCAGTACCACTACATCAATAATAAAGGAGAGCGGGTGGAGTAGCCGTGCTCGGTTGAAAAAACGAAGCCCGGTCGTTGGTTGACCGGGCTTCCAGCCTTGTCGCGGCTGTGAGAGGCGGGTATTGCCCCGCAGAAATTTTTTTGTTGCTCAAAAAGAAGGCTCCGTGCCGCGTACATAAGTGCTGGTTCTTTCTTTGTGGCGCAGCAGTTGTCGTTTGAGGGTGTCGGTGGAAGCGGTGATGGCAGCCTCGAAAGTGCGGCCTGTTTTTTTGTCAATCAGCCAGCCGCCGGGTACGAGGATTTTTACTTCGATGATTTTTTCGTGAACGCGGCCACCAGTTTCTTGCAGTTTGAGGTGGACTTCTGCCTCCACGGAGCGGTTTTTGTCAAAGTAGCGGTTGAGCCGCATGAGTTTCTTTTCGATGAACTCTACCAACTTGGCGTCGGCGTTGAAATGAATGGATTGCACACTTACTTTCATCATAGCGTTGCGAATGTGATTAATGGTTAAGGTTGCGAAAGACTATGTTTTAGACTTTGGATAATGGACGCTGGACAAAGAACTTGGGCTGTTTCGTGTTGCATTTTGCAGCCCTGCAACTTTTCAACACCCAATGTTAGGGGCATCTTACTTTGCCGTACAAATTTTTTTTGTTAAATTTTTAAATGAACTCGAACGCAAATTTTTTGCTCAAAAAAAGGGAGACTCCACAAAATTTTTTTAAAATATTGACCACCCAAACAGACAATGAAGAAATGTGGAGAACTGCGGGCAAACCCAAACTTCCCCAAGAATTCAGACCTTCGTGCGAACCCTCCCAGCCGCAGCGCCCAACACTATGTCGTCCGCCCACACTGCCCCTGCTGTCAGCCCCGAACTCAAGTCCGAAATGCACCGCGTCTTCGCCCTCCAACAACAATATCAGTTGGAAGTGGCGCGCAGCAGCGCGGGCAAGCGCATCGCCAAACTGCGCCGACTGTACGATTCCATCCTCCATCGGCGCAGCGAAATCGAAGCCGCCCTGTGGGCCGACCTGCGCAAAAGCCCCACCGAGGTCAGCATCACCGAACTTGGCGTGGTACTGCACGAAATCCGGCACACCATCAAGCACTTGCAATCTTGGATGACCCCCAAGCGCGTCGGCAGTTCGCTCACGCTGTTCCGTTCGCATTCCGAAATTGTGTACGAGCCAAAAGGCGTTTGCCTCGTCATTGCGCCCTGGAATTTTCCCATCAACCTCACCTTCGACCCACTCGTGTCGGCCATCGCGGCGGGCAATTGCGTCATCCTCAAACCCTCGGAATACACCCCTCACAGCAGCGCGGTGATGCGCCAAATCGTGGCCGAATGTTTCCCGCCCGGCGAGGTCAGCCTATTTGAAGGCGATGCCACGGTGGCGCAGGAATTGCTCTCGATGCCCTTCAACCATGTTTTCTTTACCGGAAGCCCGCAGGTGGGCAAGGTGGTGATGCGGGCCGCCGCCGAACACCTCGCCTCTGTCACCCTCGAACTCGGGGGCAAAAGCCCGGTGGTGGTGGACGAATCCGCCGACCTCGATGCCGCCGCCGCAAAAACCGTTTGGATCAAATGTATGAACGCCGGCCAAACCTGCATTGCGCCGGATTATGTGCTGGTACACGAGCGCCACCACGACGCGCTGTTGGAAAAAATGAAGGCCAAAGTCCAGCAGTTTTATGGCAAAACCCCCGCAGAAATCCAGCAAGGCCCCGACCTGTGCCGCATTATACACGCACGACATTTCAGCCGAATAAAAGCATTGCTCGACGATGCAGTGCAGCGGGGCGCTACCCTCGCCTTTGGCGGCCAAACCATTGAAAACGAGAAGTACATTGCGCCTACCATCCTCGCCAACATCCCCGATGAAGCCAAGATTTGGGAGGAAGAAATCTTTGGCCCGGTGCTGCTGGTGCGCAGCTACAAAACCCTCGACCAAGCCATCGGCTACATCAATGCCAAGCCCAGGGCACTTTCCATGTACATTTTTAGCGGCGACGACCGACACATCAATCATCTCCTTGCCGAAACCCGCTGCGGTGGGGTGACGATAAATGATTGCGGGCCGCACTTTTACAATTCGGAACTCCCATTCGGCGGCAGCAACAACAGCGGCATCGGGAAATGCCACGGCGAGTTTGGCTTTTTGGAATTCACCCACCAGCGCGGGGTGCTGCGCCAAGCGCGTTGGCTGCCCAACACGGATTTCTTCCTGCCGCCTTACGGCGGAAAACTGCGGCAATGGATGCTGGAAGGGGTGGTGAGGTGGTTTTGAGTGGCAAGTTTCAAGTCACAAGTCTGCAAGTTTCAAGTCTGCAAGTTTCAAGTGGCAAGTTCCAAGTCAAGTGGCAAGTCAGGAGTTTTTTTGCCAGAATTGTACGCGGCACAAGTTTGGGAAAACGAGGTCTTGGCGAGGCGGTACTTTTGCCCCCACTACTATGAAACGCATTCCTCCGCTCCTTTTTTTCTTAACTTTTTTTGCCTCCGCTTTCCTTGTCGCGCAAACGGCCCAGCACCGTCCCGGCGAGTTTTTGGTGTCGCTCGCAGAGGGGGCGGATGCGCTTGGGCTGGCACGCCGTTTTGACTCGGCCTCCTCTGCCGAAAAAATCTCCAGGCTCCTCAACGTTTGGCTTTTGCGTTCCCAGTTGCCTGAACAGGAAATGCTCGCATGGCTGCGCCAACAGCCCGAAGTGCGCACCGCCCAATTCAACCATTTGCTTGAAAATAGGGGAGGGGCAAGCCCAGATTTGACAATGCCGAATTTTTCGGGATTGCCAAATCTACAAATCCTCCCCGACGACCCCCACTTCCCGCAGCAATGGCATTTGTTCAACGACGGCTCTTCTGGAGGCGTGTTCGATGCCGACTTGGATGCCGAACAGGCTTGGGACATCGCCACGGGCGGCCTCACTCAGGCAGGCGATACCATCGTGCTGGCGGTCATTGACGGCGGCGTCTATGCCGATCATCCCGACCTTGCGCCCAACCTCTGGCACAATTGGGCAGACATCCCCGACAACGGCCTCGACGATGACCAAAACGGCTACGCCGACGACTTCCGGGGCTGGAACACTTTTGCCGAAAATGACGACATCCAAGGAAATGCGACCGAACATGGCACGGCTGTCAGCAATATTCTCGGTGCGCGGGGCGACAATGGCATAGGCGCCACGGGGGTAAATTGGAACACAAAAATCATGTTCGTGGCCGCCTCTGGCACCGAAGCCGAGGTGTTGGCCGCTTATGATTATGTGCTGCAAGCCCGCCGGCGGTACAATGCTACCTGGGGAGCGTCCGGGGCATTTGTGGTAGCGGTGAATTGTTCTTGGGGCACCAACTACGGCCAGCCTTCCGAGGCCCCGCTTTGGTGCGCGGCGTTCGATTCATTGGGAGCAGTAGGTATCGTGAGCGTGGCTGCCACCGCCAACCTCCCTGTCAATGTGGACGAAGTGGGCGATTTGCCCACCGCTTGCCCCAGCGATTTCCTCATCAGCGTCACGAGCCTCGACCGCAGCGACCTTAAGGCCGAAAATGCCGCTTGGGGCGCACAACACGTTGACCTTGGAGCCTATGGGCAAGAGGTTTTCACGGCTGTTTCGGGGAATGGGTACGGTTATTTTTCAGGTACTTCGTTTGCTGCGCCACAGGTGGCTGGGGCCATAGGGTTGCTCTACGCGGTTCTATGCCCCAACCTTATCGGGTTGGCAAAAATTGAACCTGCCGCCGCCGCCCATTGGGCCAAAAATTTGGTCGTGGAAAACGTGACCCCCAACCCATCGCTGGCAAATAAAACCGGGAGCGGTGGGCGGCTCAACCTTTACAAAGCGCTCCGTGCCTACACCAATCAATGCAGCACTTGCCCAGCGCCTTTTGCTTTGAAAAGCGAAAAATTGACGGCGGTTTCCGCCATGCTGCATTGGTTCGAGCCTCCAGTCGCTGTGTCCGCCAACCTCCGATGGAGAGTCTTGGGGATGGGGACTTGGAATGAGGAGACGGCTGTGCTTGACTCCTTTTTGTTGACCGGTTTGAATGCCTGCACTTCCTACGAATTTGAAATGCAGTCCGTTTGCGACAAAGGTGTGGCGAGCGCGTGGTCGCCGCCGTTCATTTTCCAGACCAAAGGGTGCTGCATCGCGCCGACCTCCATTTGGTTGGAGAGCAGCACCGAAAATTCTGCGCGGATTGCTTGGGAAGTGTCCGGTTTCAACGACAGTTGCCGCCTCCGGGTGCGCCCGCAAGGCGCAAGCGGTTGGGCTTTTTTTGAGACCGACACTAATTTTTGGGCTTTTCAAAACCTGCTGCCCTGCACTTTTTACGAAGCACAGGTGCAATCGCACTGCGACGGCTGGCTAACCGATTTTTCCCCCATTTTTTTGTTTCAAACAAAAGGCTGCGGCGCCTGCAACGAAGTGGCTTACTGCTCCGCAGCATCATCAGAAGCCATAGAGGAATGGATCGAATGGGTGCAGATCGGCCCTTGGCTTCACGTGTCGGGCGCGGGCGGCAACGGCTACCAAAACTTTGGCGGCGACCAACCCATCCTGCCTTTGCTGACTTCGCAAAGCACGGTGAGCGTGGCAGTCGCGCCGGGGTTTTCGGGCAGCGTGAGCAAGGAGTATTTCCGAATTTTTGTGGATTTCAACCAAGACGGCGATTTCGACGACGCGGACGAACTGGCTTTCGACCCGGGCTTTGCGCTCGAAGGCACAGCCAATGGACTGCTCCAAGTGCCAACACTTGCCGCGCCCGGCATCACCCGCCTCCGCGTGATGATGAAGTTCACCACGCCCAACGACGATCCGCCCATGCCCTGCACCGATTTTGAGTTCGGGCAAGTGGAGGATTACTGCGCCGAACTGCGGCTCGATTCGCTCCATACCTCCATTGCGGCGGAAGATACCGTTTGGGTGCTGCGCGCCTACCCGCAGCCCGCGCACGATGCGGTCTTGTTGGAATTCCCCGAAGGGGTTTCAAAAACCGATTGCGCACTGTGGGCGGTGGACATGAGGGGGCGGACGGTGATGGATTTCACTGCGCCCGTGCTGCGCAACAGCAAGGTGTTTTTGGATGTCAGCCTTTGGCCCGCGGGCATTTATGCCTTGCAAGCACGCTGCGGGGGGAAACTGATGCGGGG
>JBJXFT010000243.1:0-14516 GCA_046155725.1 Saprospiraceae bacterium | reverse complement strand
TTCCACGGAGGGTGTCTTTACAGCCCTCGTCAGCAACATTTGCGGCGAAAGCCCGGCCTCCAACTTGATTTCTGTCAGCACGAAAGCCATACCTGATTCCCCGCTGCTATCGGCTTTAGGCTCCACGATACTCTGCCCTGATGAATCGGTTGAAATTACAGCGAACGATGTCTGCCCAGACTGTACGGTACTTTGGTCAAATGGCGAATCCGGGGCAAACATCACGGTTTCCACAGAAGGCACTTACACGGCAACCTCCAGCAACATTTGCGGCGAAAGCCCGATTTCCAATGCTATCAGCATTACCACGGGAACATTGCCTGACTCTCCCAGCATCTCGGCCACAGGTTCTACAAGCCTTTGCCCGAACGAATCGGTGGTGATTACTGCGGAAAATATTTGCCCAGATTGCGAAGTAATTTGGTCGAATGGCGAGACTGGAGCGAGCATCACGGCTTCCACGGATGGAATATTCACCGCCATCGTCAGCAATGTTTGTGGCGAAAGCCCGATTTCCAATGCCATAAATGTTACAATGGGAACCTTGCCCAGCGCACCCATCATTTCTGCTTCAGGCCCCACGATACTCTGTCCGGGTGAATCGGTCGTGTTCTCGGTTGACAATGTTTGCATCGGTTGCGAAGTGAATTGGTCGAACGGGGAGACAGGGGCCAGTATCACCGTTTCCACGGCAGAGACTTACACGGCCACCTTTAGCAACACCTGCGGAGAAAGCCCAGCCTCAAATTTCATGACGGTTTTCACTGAATTTTTGCCTGATGCTCCGGTCATCCAAGCTTCCGACCTATCGGCGCTTTGTCCCGGCGATTCGGTTTATCTTTTTGTGGTGAACGATGTATGCTTTGGCTGTGCGGTGAATTGGTCTAATGGCGCAACTGGCTTGAGCACCAGTGTTTCTACAGCAGGGGTGTACACCGCTACCGTCAATAATCCCATCAATGCATTCTGCGGCGACAGTCCGCCCTCAAATGCAATAACAGTAGAAGTCCAGCCGCCTTTCTTGCCGGCGGTGCAGATCAGCAACCTTTGTGACTTGGCAGCACCCATCGGCAGTGATTACCAATGGTTTCTGAATGGAGTATTGATTCCCGGAGCCATCGGGCAATTCTGGTCGGCAGAAGTTGCGGGCAATTATGTGGTAACGATGAATGACCCGGCTGGTTGCTTGGGAACTTCTGAGCCAGTATTTGCCGAGGCCTGTATAAGCGGCACCTTCAATGTAGGCGACAACATATCGGCACGAGTGTATCCGAACCCTACGCAGGACCGGGTTTTCCTCGATATTCATGTATTGCAGGCTTCCAGCGCTCATCTCGATCTGTATGCCGCCGACGGACGTTTTGTGGGGCGATTGTTCCAAGGCGATATTTTGCCTGGCGGGCAAATTTTGGACATCAAGTTGCCAGAACTGCCAGCTGGCATATACCAATACAGATTGGCGACGGAGCTGGGGAGACTGAACGGGAGTTTGGTGATCCAGCAGCGGTAAATGGTTTGGGGAGCTGTCATCTTTTGAGGAACGAAAAGCGGCATCTCCCCAAACCGTTATTTTAAAACAAAATATTTTAAATCAAGGGTTATTAAATTGCCCCGTTGCACTATTTTCGCCCCCAATATCAAATATCCAAAGTCCAACCATCGTGCTGAAACGCCTCCACATCCGCAACTACGCGCTCATTGACGAACTCGAAATCAATTTTTCCGAGCGGCTCACCATTATCACTGGCGAAACCGGGGCGGGCAAATCCATCCTGCTCGGCGCGCTGGGACTCATCATGGGCGAGCGTGCCGACACGAAGGTGTTCTACAACGACGCGGAAAAATGTGTGGTGGAGGCTTATTTCGACGTGGCCGAGTATGACCTGCGCGAGTTTTTTGAGGCAAACGAACTGGACTACGACCCGGAAGTCGTCATCCGCCGCGAACTCTCTCCCACGGGCAAAAGCCGCGCTTTCGTGAACGACTCGCTCGCCAACAACCAAGTGCTCCAGCGCCTCACCGAAAACCTCGTGGACCTCCACCAGCAGTTCGACACGCTGGATATCCACAATGTCAATTTCCAACTGCGGATGATTGACGCGCTGGCCGACAACGGCCCGATGCTCAAGGAATACCAGCAGGGCTACCGCCAATACGCTGCCGACCGCCGCCGCCTCGCCGAACTCATCGAGCGGAGCCAAAGCGGTGCGAAGGAGATGGAGTTCCTCCGCTTCCAACTCGAAGAACTCCAGTCCGCCGACCTTACCGAAGGCGAGCAGGAAACCCTCGAAGGCGAACTGGCGCAACTCACCAATGCCGAGGACATCAAGCGCAGTTACGGCGCAGCCTACAACCTGCTCGCCGACTCCGAAATGCCCATCGTGGGCCAACTCCAGGAACTGGCCCGCAGCCTCGCCCCTACCCGCAAACTCTCGCCGCAACTTTCCGCCCTCAGCGAGCGCATGGAAGCAGCCATTATTGATTTGCAGGACATGGCCAAAGATTGCGAGCGCATCGCCGAAAGCACGGAGCACGACCCGCAGCGCATCGGCGAAATGCAAGAACGCCTCAACACGCTCTACAAGCTCCAAAAGAAACACGGCGTGCTGGGCACTGCCGAACTCCTCCAAATCCAAGCCGAACTCGAGCAACAAACCTCGGGCTACACCAACCTCGATTCCGAAATATCAAGGCTCGAAAAAGCCATTGCCGTGCAGGAGAAGGCTCTCCGCGCCACGGCCACCACGCTGAGCCAACGCCGCCGCGCCGTGCCCCCCACTTTCGAGGAGAAGGTGCAGGCCATGCTCACGCAACTTTCCATGCCGCACGCCCGCCTCCGCGTGGACATTGCCGACACGCCCGCGCTCACGCCCACGGGCCTCGACGACGTGCAATTCCTTTTCTCCACCAACATCGGCGCGCGCTATCTGCCCATCAAAGACGTGGCTTCGGGCGGCGAACTCTCGCGCCTCACGCTTTGCACCAAAAGCCTCGTGGCCGATGCCATTCCGCTCCCGACGCTTATTTTTGATGAAATTGATTCTGGCATCAGCGGCGACGTGTCGCTCAAAATGGGCCTCATCCTGAAAGAACTGAGCCGCCGCCACCAAGTCATCAGCATCACGCACACGCCGCAAATCGCCGCCCGCGCCGACGCGCACTATTTTGTGTACAAAAAAGTGGAAGGCCAGCGCAGCGTCACCAATGTGCGGCTGCTTGCGCCCGACGAGCGGGTGCGGTCTATTGCGGTGATGTTGAGCGGGAATCCGCCGAGCGAGGCGGCTTTGGCTACGGCGAGAGAGTTGGTGGGGAAGTAGCCGAAGGAGGGCTGAGGCTGGGGGTTTGAAAAGTATTTCGGAAGTTTGTAAGTTTGTAAGCCAAGAGCAAGGCGAAAATACATGGCCAGGCCTGCCATTACGCTACTGCAAAGTCCGTGTACTTACGATATTGAGGCGGGTGGAAGCCAATAACGATGTCTTGGCCGGGTACTCCCCGCTTCACGAGTTCTTCGGCCACGAGCCATTCGGAGTTGTTTTCCAATAGCCAGATTTTGCCGTCCTCGCTGATGCTGAAATGCACCAGAATGTCATTGACAAATTGGGAGTCGTCTGCCCAACCCGTGAGCAGCAATTGATAGTGGTGCTTTTCTTTATCAGCGAGCACCAATTCCTGAGGGCTTTTATTGTGCCAGTTGCCTGCTTCTTCTTGGAGCAGCGCGATGATGATTTGTTCGTAATGTTCGATTTTTGACGCTATTCTTTCCATGATATGATGGATTCTGATTCGGGTTCAAAGATAAGGCAATGGATTTTTTCGCGCTCCAGTACTGCTCTATAAAAAGGTTGTTCAACCATCTTGTCCCATGCGAATTGGGGGATCGCCAGAAATATCATCCTATCTGGCTCTTGTATTTCCATATTGATTTGGTAACCGATGATTTGTCCTACCGCTCTGTGAAACTCATAGACCAAGGATTCTCGCAAAAAGCTTTTGATTTCAACCAAGATTTTCTTCTTCCCCTTGCTGGCGCCAATCAACTTTTCCGCACCCAAATCCGCCGCAAGTGCTTCATTAAGCAGCTCCGTTTTTATCAGATAAGGGTCGTTCGTGATTGTCCAGCCGTCTTTTTCGAGCGCACTACGAACAGCTTTATGGAAAAAATCTCTTGCCAAAATTTTAAATTTTCAGATTTTGCCATACGGATCACAGATTCATAAGTATATCACAGCGCCACTTGCTATTTTTCTGATTTCTCAGAACTGCGCCGCGCATACGTCCGAAACGCTCTGTGCCTAATACCTGTCACAAAAGTAACGGACTCTCCGTAAAAGCCAAGGTAGATTTGTTTCTTTGCCCCTATGAGCGGGTGCGTTCCCGTGTTGTCATGTTGAGTGGGAATCCGCCGAGCGAGGCGGCTTTGGCTACGGCGCGGGAGTTGGTGGGGGGTAGCCGTCATTGACACAATCTGCCTCATAGCGTCTATCTATTGCTCGGGTTTTACCCAAAACCCTCCCACCTTCAAAACAAAACAATCATGCTCACCAACATCCTCGTCCGCCCTGCCGCCCGTGGCGGGAAGTACCTCGGCCCTGATGCGGCCAATGCCGACAATCACAGTGCTTCTGTATCCATCTTGAACCTCAAGACTGGGCAACGTGTCGCCGAAGCGTACGTGAACACTTTGGGCAAAGACCCCGGCCCGGCCAACATCATGGCGCCCGTGAGCCGCGCCGCGCCTTTCCCGACCGACCCCAACACGGTGGGCGTGACCTTGAAGGTGGACATCACCGAGCCAACGGATTTCAGGGTGTCGGTGTTTGGCCCGCTGAGTTTTCCTGACCAAGCACGTTTGGCGCAAGCCGACATCACAGTGTTGCCGGGCGTGGACATTGGCGTGAACGTGTATTCCCCCAATGCCCTCATGCCCACTTTCCCCGAAGGTTTGGTAATCGAAGTGCCGGGCCTGTGCATCAGCAATGTAGCAGCCAACTGGACAGGAGCACAAGTGAGCTGCTCAGCCAAAGTGACCATGATGTGTGGCTGCCCAATCAACGATATCGCCAACTGGCCGTGGCCTCCTACCGATTTTACCATCCAGTTGGTGACGTATATGCAAAGCGGGGCGGTGTACAAATACACCTTGGGCTTTGACACCAACCCCAACTTGGTCAGTTCATTCATCGGGCAATGGCCAAATCAGGCAGGGTCGGGCGATTCTGCCGTGCAGGCATGGATATTCGCCTCCGAACCCAAGTTGGGCAACCAAGGGAAGTACAAGATTCCCACACCTTAACTACCGCCCTTCGCAGGGCAATGTCCCCGCATTCCTGATTTTCTTTTCTCTCAGCGCCTGCGGCAAACGCCACAGAATCAAGCTCGCCTTCCAAGATGCCCAACACGGCGACCAACATCGGCAATAAAACCCCATTCCAATGCAGGCAGATTTTCCGACTTTGCGCCCACTAACAATCGCGCCATGTCTGAAAAACGCCTGTTCGACTATCTCCACCACCAACTCCGCCATTGCCCGCTCGACAAGGCCTTCGGCCAAAAAACCGACGGCCAATGGCACTACCGCTCCACCGCCGAAATGGTCGCGCTCGCCCAACGCACCAGCCTCGGCCTCCTCCAACTCGGCCTTCGCCCTGGCGACAAAGTCGCCACCGCAGTTTACCAAACCACCGTCGAATGGGTAGCACTCGACTACGCCCTGCTCCAAATCGGCGTGATAAACGTGCCGATGTACCCCACCATCAGTTCCCGCGACTACGAGTACATTTTGAACGAATCCGAGGCTCGGTACTGCATCGTCGGCGACGGCGATTTGCTCGACAAAGTATTGGCTGCCAAAGAAAAAGCACCTGCGTTGAAAGAAGTCTTCACCTTTCACCCGTCGCCCCGTGTGCGCCATTGGGATGCCCTGCTCGCCCCCGAAAATTCTGATTTTTCGGAAGTGGAGCGCATCAAGGCCGGCATCCGACCCGACGATTTGGCCACCATCATCTACACCTCCGGCACCACGGGCCACCCCAAAGGCGTGATGCTCACGCACCACAACATCGCTTTCAACGTGGAGGCCGTGGGCAAACTCGCGCCCATCGTTCCCGGCGACCGTGTGCTGAGTTTCCTCCCCGTCAGCCATGTGTACGAGCGCGTGGCGGTGTACCTTTTCACCTCCGTCGGTGCCAGCGTTTCGTTCACCGGCACCGACAATCTGGGCGGCGAATCGGGCGATTTGCGCGCCATCCGGCCACACTTTTTTACCTGTGTGCCGCGCCTTTTGGAAAAGGTGTACGAGCGGATTTACAACAAAGGGCTGGAACTGACCGGGCTGAAACGCTGGCTTTTCTTTTGGGCCTTGGGCCTTGCGGACGATTGGGAGTTTGACAAAAAGTATTCGGGCTGGAAGGCTTTCCAGTGGAAAATCGCGCACAAACTTATTTTCTCCAAGTGGCGCGAAGGCTTGGGCGGCTGCGTGAAAGGCATGACCACGGGCGCGAGCGCTTGCCCGATGCGCGTGCTGCGCTCTTTCAACGCTGCGGGAATCCCCGTGCGCGAGGTGTACGGCCTTACCGAAGTGGCGCCCGGCTTGAGCATCAACGGTTTTGGCCCCGGCGAAGCCATGCTCGGCACGGTAGGAACGGTGATAGAAGGCGTGGAACTCCGCCTCGAAGAAGGCCCCGACTTCCGGCCCGGCGAAGGCGAAATACTGGCCCGCACTCCCGGCATGATGCTCGGCTATTACAAGCAGCCGGAACAGACTGCGGAGGTGATGCGCGAAATCAGCGGCGAACGCTGGTTCGCCACCGGCGACGTGGGGATGTTTGTGGACGGCCCCGGCGGGCGCAGATTCCTGAAAATAACCGACCGAAAAAAGGAACTCCTCAAAACCAGCGGCGGCAAATACGTGGCGCCCACGCCCATCGAATCCATGCTCAAAGAACACCCCCTCGTGGAGCAAGCGATGGTGGTGGGCGAGAACATGAAATTCGTGTCCGCGCTCATCGTGCCCGCCGCCGAGGGGCTGCGCGACTGGTGCAAAAAGCATGGCGTGGCATGGACAAATCTTTCGGAAATGATTGAAAACCCACAAGTGCTGCGCCGCTACGAAATGCTGCTGGAGCGCGTGAACCCGCACTTCAGCCATGTGGACCAACTCAAAAAGTTCGCACTGGTGGCCCAGCCTTGGGAAGCGGTGAAAGCCGACGGCTCCGATGCCGAGCTCACGCCGACGCTGAAAATGAAACGCCGCGTCATTCTCCAAAAATGCAGCCAGCAGATAGCGGGGATGTACGATAGCCACGTTTACTAAACCTCCAAGGTTTAGTAAACGTATCGTCTGGCTGGGTTTCGGATAGGCCCTATAGAGCCACCTCTTCCCAGCCAACACAAAAAAGGCTGCCCCGCAAACGCGAGACAGCCATTGCTATGCATGGTTAGGCTGCGATACCAAATTACGGATTTGGGATGGTGAGCACTTGCCCCACTTCTATTTCGTCAGGGTCGCTCAGTTGGTCGCGGTTGGCGTTGAAGATGTCTTTGTACTTCATCAAGTCGCCATAATAGTGCTTAGCGATTTTGCTGAGGCTTTCGCCTTTTTCCACCGTGTGCTTGGCGTAGTGCGCCGTGTTGCTCACTTTGATGTCTGCCGCGATGTCGCTGGGGCTTGCGCCGCCAATGGCTTTGATGGCATCCCAAATTTGGTCTTTCTCGAAGGCCGTTTCTGCGGTGCCCCACATACGGAGCACGCCGTCAGCACCTTCTTCAACCTTGCCGTCGCGGATGCCGAGTTTCTCGCCGAGGGCGAGCACGCTGGAGTATTTGTCTTTTACTGCCATGATTTGAATGGAAATTTTTAAGTGTGTGGTGTGCGTTTTTGCAAAATTGCGGGGTATAGACGAGAGGCGCTATACGGGTCACATTGTGAGGCGAAAGGTAAGTTGTTTTGAAAAACAGGGGGAGGAACGGGGGATTTTTCTTGATTTTTTAATGCGGCGGAAGCCGTTTGAAAGCGTTGCCAAGAGCGTATCGGCACTTCTCCCCAAAAGCATCGGAAGCCCTACCTTCGCGCCATGTTGAAAATTGGCACTCGCGGCAGCAAACTCGCCCTTTGGCAGGCTGAATACACACAGCGCGAACTCGCCCGCGTGGGCGTGGAGAGCGCATTGGTCATCATCAAGACACAGGGCGATATGGTACAGCACTTGGGTTTTGACAAATTGGAAGGCAAAGGTTTTTTTACAAAAGAAATCGAAGACGCGCTCCTACGCGGCGAGGTAGACCTCGCGGTGCATTCCATGAAAGACCTTCCCACTCAATCGTCAACCCCCGCCAAGTCGGGGCAGGCAGCCGGGTTGGCCATCAGCGCCGTTTCGTACCGCCACAATCCGGCGGATTTGCTCCTCATCCGAAAGGAATGCTACACGGCAAACGGCCCTTTCAAGGTGGCAAAGAATGCCGTCGTCGGCACTTCGGCCAATCGGCGCAAAGCCCAAATGCTGGCGTTCCGCCCCGATGTGCAGATGAAAGACATCCGTGGGAATGTGCCTACCCGGCTTGAAAAACTCCGTGCAGGTCATTTCGACGCCATCTTTCTCGCTGCGGCGGGCGTGGAGCGTCTGGGTTTGGATGTGTCCGATTTTGAAACCTTGGAATTGCCGGCCCGCGAATTTGTGCCAGCCCCTGCGCAAGGTGTGCTGGCTTGGCAAGCCAACCGCGACGACACGGCGACGCGGCTTATTTTGAAAAAAATACACCACCCCGAAGTGTCAGCCTGCACCAATGTGGAACGCCGTGTGCTCCAACTCATGGAAGGGGGCTGCCAACTCCCGCTCGGCGCCTATTGCGAGCGCGATGCTGCCGGCAACTATCACGCCTTCGCCGCTTGCGAAATTGACGGCCAAATGCGCCGCGCCCGGCTTTCGTCCAGCACCAGTTTCGGGATGGCAGAAAAAATAGTGCAGCAATTGAGGATGATCCTTTAGCCGCGCTTCATCAATCAATCTCCACGCTCACGCCGCCCTTTTTTTCTTTGTCGTCGCCTTTCTTTTTGTCCGTCACTCTGATGCGGCTGCCGCCTTTCAATTTGCGGGCAATGGCCGAATATGGCCCCGTCACCACCACTTCGCCTTCTTGCAAGCCCGACACGATTTCGATGTAGTCGTTGTCTTGAATCCCCGTTTTCACCTCGCGGATGCCGACTGTGTCGCCCGACACCACGAACACGATTTCTTTGATGAGGTCTTCGTCCTTTTTGCTCGTCTCTTTGGTTTGGGCGTTTTCTTCGTCCTCGTCCTTTTTGTCCTTTTTCTTCTCTTTTTCCTCGTCGCGGGCGGTGACGGCGATGATCGGCACCGAAAGCGTCCCGTCGGCTGTATTGGTGAAAATATCTACCGAAGCCGACATCCCTGGGCGGAACGGGTAGCGGCGGCCATCCTTCAGAAGCTCTGCATAAGAGGCCGGGGCCACGCGGATTTTTACCACGAAGTTGGTCACTTGGTCTGTGTTGAGGCTCATGCCCCCTATGCTGCCCACATTGCTCGCGCTGTTGGCTATCTCCGTGATTTTGCCCTTGAATTTGCGCCCCAAGTAAGCGTCCACCTCTATTTCCGCATCGTCGCCAAGGGTCACTTTCAGGATGTCGTTTTCGCTCACATCCACCTGCACTTCCATGGAGCGGAGGTTGGCGACGCGCATCATTTCGGTGCCAGCCATTTGGAGCGTGCCCACCACGCGCTCGCCTTTTTCCACGTTCAGCTTGCTGACAATGCCGCTCACGGGAGCCGTCACGATGGTTTTTTGAAGGCTGGTACGGAGTTCTCTGAGCCGGGCGTTGGCGCTGCTGATGCCGTATTCCGATACGCGCACGCCTTCTTTGGCGCTCGAAAGGTTGCTCTCTGCCGCGTTGGCGCTTGCTTCGGCTGCGGCCACGGCACTTTCGGCAGATTTGAGATTGCTCTGCGAAGTTTCAAATTCGGAAGTGGAAATAACGCCGTCCTTGTACAGCTTTTCGTTGCGCTGATGGGTGCTGCGCGCCACGTCGAGTTGTGCCACCACGCGCTGCTTGTCGGCTTTCAACTGCTCGATCTGGGCACTGCTCCCCTGCACGTTTGAACTTGAAATTTGGCGTTGCGAGCGAGCGGTGTTCACCGAGGCTTCCCCTTGCTCCACGAGGCTTTGGTACTCGTCGGGCTTTATCTTGGCAAGCACTTGGCCTACCGTGACGGAGTCGCCTTCTTTCACATAGAGTTCGGTTATTTCGCCCGAAACATCGGAACTGATTTTCACCTCGGTTTCGGGGAAAATCTTGCCGCTCGCGCTCACGGTCTCTTTGATGGTGCGCTTTTCGGCTTTTTCGGCCGTCACTTCCTCGCCCTTTGGTTTTTGGCGGGCTTTGATCGCAGCGGCTGCAATGAGCAGGGCGAGCACACCGAGGAGGATGTAGAGCGGGGTTCTTTTTTTCCGTTTGGGCTGTTGATTTGCCATTTTGTAAAGATGCCTTTGATGATCAAAAACTGATTTCGTCGGCGAAGGTCAATTTTAGGGAGCAGGGCAGCGCAAGACTTGGATAAATGGCGCAAAACGGTGGATGAAGATTCGTGATTAGGGGGCGTTTATGCTGCTTCTGCCGCTTTATATCGCCCATTGTCACTCCCGCGCCAGCCCCCTGATTTTTCGGGTTTGCCCCACCAGCGCGAGGTCTTCGCGGAGGCTCGCCGCGTCGCCGATTTCGAGGAAAGAAAAATATTGAAGCCCGCCGCACAGCACCGTGAGGAGAAAGAAAAGATACATCAGCACGCCCGCAGCGCAGGTGGTGGCAATGGTGCTGAACGCCGCCATCGCGCCTTCGGTGGGCGGCACAAACCAGCTCAGCAATTGAACGGTCATGTCCCAAATGGGAGATTCCAAAAACATAAAAAACAGCAGGTTGAGCAAGCCCGTCAGCAAGCCCAGCCCCAAAGCGGGCCCCCAGTGCATGAGGTGCCAAGCCCGGCTCAGCGCGATGAACGGGTTGAGCGTCTCGAAATAAATCACCGCCGCCCACAGCGCGAGTAGCGGGAACGCCGCCCAAGAAAGCATGACTCCAAAAAAGCCCGACAGCGACCCCAGCCCAAAGGCAAAGCCCGGCATCAGGAGCAGGATGGGAAGCCCGGCGAGCAGGGCGCGGAGCGGCGCGAAAGGCGGGCGCGACTCCGTGTCCATCTCTTGTTCCAAAGCGCGGAACGCCGCCACTGCCAGCCCCGCCAGCAAGAAAACTTGAAAAAAGTAAAGCCCGCTCGTGGCCTCGTTGCCAAAAAAATCTTGCGTACCGGCCAAGACATCGAAAGGCCAAAAGGGGAAATCGGCGAAGGCAAACGTTTCAGCCGCCGTGTTTTCAGAAAACCCAAAAGCCCAAGCCGCAAAAGCAGTCGTGGTGGCAAAAAGTCCCAGCAGGGTAGTGCGCGGGTGGCGCGACAGCACGGTGAAAGCATCTGAAAGGATTTCGCCCACCGTTTTTATCGCCCGAAAATCAATGGCGTGTTCGCGCGTAGGCGGCAGTTCCTTGTCCAAAGCCGTTGCGCGGAATGCTCCCCTGCGAGCCTTGTGCCATGGCAGCCACACAAAGT
Source organism: Saprospiraceae bacterium (assembly GCA_046155725.1). Classification (GTDB taxonomy): domain Bacteria; phylum Bacteroidota; class Bacteroidia; order Chitinophagales; family Saprospiraceae; genus M3007. The sequence continues at coordinate 2,910 of JBJXFT010000243.1, read as the reverse complement.
ACCACAGCAAAAAAAACAGCGACGTGAAAATGAACGCGCCCCGAATCACGTCGGGCGTTTCGGTGTAGCGCGTGAGGAAACCCTCAAAAAAACCCGCCAAAATGGTGAGCGGTACCGTGCCGATAAAGATTTTCAGGCCGCGCCGCATGGTGAGGAGGAATGCCTGTGTGCGCCGGTAAGTGCCGGGGAACAACAGCCCCGACCCCGCCACCAAGCCCGCCGCGCCTGCGATGATCATGGCGCCGATTTCCAGAGTGCCGTGAATCCATATCGCCAGGAACGACTCCCAAAACACGCCTTGTTGCACAAAAAGGTATTGAAAACAACCCACCATGATGCCATTGTAGAGCATGATGAATACCGTGCCGATGGAGGCCAATACGCCAAAAATGGCCGTGCGGAGGTCAACAAAAAGGTTGTTCGCCGTGATGCCCGCTGTCGAGCTGATTTGCCCAGCGCTTTGGTAGACGGCCATGGGGTTGTCGAGTTCGATGTTGGCCAGCGTCTTGTCCACATACTCGTCGCCCAGTATGATGCGCGAGAAATCGGGGTTGATGATGCTCGACACCATCCCGATGCCAAAGGCCAGCACGAACAGCGAGAAGGAAAGCAAAAGCGCTTGGCGCGACTCCCACATGATGCGCGGCAGTTCGTCGGTCCAAAACAGGCGCAGCCGCCCCGCCGGGAAGCGCCGCCCCCGGTAGATGTTGTGGAAAACCTTTTGCGCCAAAGAATTGAGGAACACCCGCACCGAGCGGTTGGGATAAAACGTGCGGGCATACGACAGGTCGTCCGTGATTTGGATAAACAGGTCGTTCAGTTTTTCCGGGTCGCGGCGGTCGTCGCGGAGCATCTGCTCAAAGTCGGCCCATTTTTCCCGGTTTTGCGCTATGAATTTTGTCTCTTTCATTGTGGTGGCGACAAAGGTAGAGCCGAATGATTCGATTTTTTGAAGATTGAATCCGATTGGTTCGATTGGGAATCAAGACTTGAGCGCAGTTCGTTTTTCAACCCGCTTTGCGTTGACTATGATAGACCGTAATCAAAATTTTTTATTCAAAACGCCTCGCCCAAGGTGGCATAAAACCCCGAGTTGCCTTTGCCCTCGCCGATGCCGTAGTCAATGCGGAGGTGGAGTTTCTGTCGCCGGTCAAATTCGACGCGCAGCCCAGCGCCGGCATTGGGGCGGAATTTGGCCGACTCGCCCACTTGCCCCAACACGGTGCCGCCCCCTCCAAACACCACGCCTTTGAACCGCCAAAAAAGCGGGAACCGAAATTCTGCCTGCGCGAGCAGCAGGTGCCGGTCGCGGAACTTGCCGTCAGGGTAGCCGCGCAAACGGCGCGGGCCGCCGATTTGCGGGAGTTGAAAAAACGGCACATCGCCCGCTGTGAAAATCGCAATCGCGTTGACCGCCAGCACATTTTTCCCGAAGGGGAAATAACGCGCCACGTCGAGGGAGCATCTTGCAAACTCAAAATCGCTGCCCGTGAGCCGATGGTCGCCGGTGAGCGCCAGTTCTGTCAGCCAGCCTTTCCGGGGGAAAAAAGCATTGTCGCGGGTATCCAAAATCCACACCGGGCCGACCGAGGAAGAAATGCCACCGCCCGTTCCCGTCACCTTTTTTTGCTCAATTTCCCCGCCCTGCGAAGCGGACACGATGTGGTAGTCATCCAGAAAAAGGCGCAGGCCGAGCAGGTGTTTTGCTTTCAATTTTTTGGCTGCCGTGAGGCGGAAGCGGGGGAATCGGGCGGTGTACGTTTCGAGATAGTCGTTGGCGTATTCATTGCCGATGCCGAAATATTGGTAGCGGTAGCGGTACCATCCCAATTCGCCGTAGGCACGCCATTTGCCGCCGTTGCCAAACCACTGGTAGGGCAAAAAAATGAGCACCTGTTTGTTCTGTGTGTAGGAGAAATTGAACGTAACGCTCGACCGCGTAGGCCGCGTGGGGAATGTGAGGATGCCTGCCGCGCCAAAACCCCAGCGCGTGTCGGGGGTGTAGAACACGAGCGGGATGCCAAAAAACCGCAGCGACGAGTCGGGCTTGGTTTCTTGGGCGGCGATGCTCCCGGCTCTAAGCAAGAAGCAAAAAGCGAGGAGGAGGCGCGGGGTGTGGAGGGTGGGGAAATGGGTGAAGAGGATGGTGAGCATGGGTTTGGCGATAAACAATCAACGCAGCGGCAGAATCTTCAACAACGGCTCCAATTGAGTAGCCTTTTGTCATAGCCCCCTGATTTGCAGATAAAGACTGTCGGGGTCAATATCCGCTATATCACTCCAGACCAGCGCATTGGTTTCGGGGTCAATGCTAACTTGAAAAAACGTGTCGTCCTCGTCCCAAATTTTGAACACGCCTCGCCCGGCCAAGTGCGACAAATTTGCCAGTCCTTCGGTGCCATCGTCGTATCGAAGTTGGAGTTTGTATGGGGCGACCGCTTTGACAGCAAGAAGTTGAGGAAACATACCAATCAGTTTGTCGTGCAAAGATAGCGGCGGCACTGCTTTTTCAGTGGTACGGATTGATTTTCGAGTAAATCCGCGAGTCCAGAAACCGCCCCTCGAAGAAGAAATTCTCTCGAAAATAAGCCTCCTGTACGAATCCGTGCTTTTCTAAAATCCGCCCGGATGCCTCGTTCTCAGGGTCGGTGTTGGCTTCGATGCTGTGGAAATCCAAGGTTTTGAAACAGTACTCGAGGGCAGCGGCCATCGCTTCGCCCATGATGCCCTGCCGCCAGTAGTCGTATTGGAGCGTGTAACCGATCTCGCAGCGATGATTGACCTTGTCCATTTTCCAAAAGCCGATGGTGCCGACCAAGGTCGGCTGATCGCGCAGGCAAATGGCCCAGTTCACTGCTTCATTTTGAGCAAATGTCTCTTGGTAGGTTTCAATCCATTGCACCGCCTCGC
>JBJXFT010000242.1:0-10536 GCA_046155725.1 Saprospiraceae bacterium | reverse complement strand
ATGACAGCCAAACAAGAATTGGAGCAATGGGTGCAGCAACACCGCAGCCTTGATACCGTAGAGGGGAAGCAGCATTTTTATCAAAAAATCACCGCTACGCTCGATGCCCAAACAAGCGAGGCTCGTTTGGCCGGGCTGTTTGCGCTCAAAGATTCGGTAAGCAAACAACGTGCGGGCATTGAGCGCAATCTTTCCCAAAAAGCATCTTCCGGCTTTCGGGTTTTCCCACCTTCGGAAGAAGACCGGGCATTTTTGCAGGCATTGTTTTTTAGGATGAACATCCCCTATGAAATGACTGCATAGCGGAACTCCCCCACCCTTTGCCGAGTTTTGCGCGGTCTTGCGAAATGAATTTCGCGCCACCTTTCAATGCAAATAGGAACCGTCATCAAATCCACGGGCAGTTGGTACAACGTCCGCCTCCAAGAGAGCGGCGAAGTGATCCAATGCCGCATCGTCGGCAAATTCCGCCTCGACGACATCCCTCTCACCAACCCCGTGGGCGTGGGCGACCTGGTGGAAGTACACCCCGAAGGCGCGGCGCAGGGCCTCATCAAAAAAATACTCCCGCGCCGCAACTACGTCATCCGCCAATCGCCCCGCAGAAAACACGACCTCCACCTCCTCGCCGCCAACATTGACCAAGCCGTGCTCATCGTCACGGTCGTGCAGCCACACCTCAAGCCCGGCTTTATTGACCGCTTCATCGTCATGATCGAGCGCGACGACATCCCCGTCACCATCATCTTCAACAAAGCCGATGTGTATGACCAAGAGGACATGAAGCGGTTTCAGGAAATGAGGGATTTGTACGAAGGCATCGGCTACCCTTGCCTGCTCACCTCGGTGCCACAAGGGCAAGGTTTCGAGGAATTGAAAAACATCCTGAAAGACAAAACCACCCTGATGAGCGGCCAATCGGGCGTGGGAAAAAGCACCCTCCTGAACGCCCTCCAGCCCCAACTCGAACTCCGCACGGGCGAAATCAGCGACCACTCCGGCAAGGGCCAGCACACCACCACCTTCGCCGAAATGCACCCGCTCAGCTTTGGCGGATACCTCATTGACACGCCCGGAATCAAGGTTTTGGGGTTCAACTACAAAGACAAAACCAACATCGCCCACAGCTTCCGCGAGTTCTTCCGGCTTTCGCCCGAATGCCGTTTTGGCGGTGCCTGCCTACACCGCAACGAACCGGGCTGTGCCGTGCAAGCCGCCCTCGAACGCGGCGAAGTCAGCGAACTCCGCTACGCCCACTACCTCAACCTCTTGGACGAAGTAGATGAACAGAATTATTGGGACAGGAAAAAGGTGGGTATGAAGTGATGTAGTCGAATGATTCGATTTTTGAAGATTGAATCCGATTGATTCGATTGGGGATGAATGCTTGAGCGCAGTTCATTTTTCAAAACCCTGTCTGCCGACCCGCCTCCCGGAGGGCAGGCAGACAGGCACTTTGCGTTGACTATAACGCGATGGAGCGTTTCCTACTTCCGCCTTCGTTAAAACTTGACTTGCCACTTAACACGCAATCTTTCCTACCCTCGTGCCGTGCCGCCCGCCTTCAAAATCAGTGGCGAGGAAAATGCGCACCATGGCTTGCGCCAATATCTCTGGCACAAAACGGGCGGGCAGCGCGATGACATTTGCGTCGTTGTGCTGGCGGGCGAGGGCGGCCAGCTCCTCCGTCCAGCAGATGGCACATCGGATTTGCTGGTGCTTGTTGGCCGTGATGGCCACGCCGTTGGCGCTGCCGCAGAGGAGGATGCCGCGCTCGGCCCGGCCGCTTTCCACGGCCTCGGCCACAGGGTGCGCGAAGTCGGGGTAGTCCACCGAATCGAGCGAGTGCGTGCCGAAGTCGAGCACCATGTGCCCTTGCGTTTGCAGCATAGAGATGATGCCTTCTTTGTACGGGAAACCCGCGTGGTCGCAGCCGATTGCTATTTTCATGTGTGAGCGAAATATGCGGGCAAATTTCAGAAGGTTTTGGGAATAATCGGTAGGCGTTTTTACCTTTGTAACCATGTTTAAGGTTTAATAACTTGGTTATCAAAAATGAAAGAACTTTTCACGCTTACCGAAACCGCCGATTTGCTGGGAAAAAGCAAGGAAACGCTCCGACGTTGGGATCGTGAGGGCAAACTCGTAGCTCGGCGCGAGCCGATGAGCAACTACCGAACTTACCACAAGGAGCAGTTGAAGATGTTTGAGGAAGCGCACGCGCTGTTGAACGGGCAAGAACATGACTTTCAAGAGGTTGTGCCGCTCAGCGACTACTCGGTGCTCGAACTTTTCGCGGGTGCGGGCGGCTTAGCCATAGGCATGGAAAAAGCTGGTTTGAAATGCGCTGCACTCAACGAGATTGACCATTGGGCTGCTGAAACGCTGCGTCGAAACCGACCGCACTGGAACGTCTTGGAGGGCGATATCAAAGATTTTTCTTTTCAAAAATTCGCTGGGAAAGTCGAGGTTGTTACTGGCGGTTTTCCCTGCCAGGCTTTCAGTTATGCGGGCAAAAAACTGGGACTGGACGACGCTCGTGGCACACTTTTCTATGAGTTCGCCCGCACCGTGAACGAGGTGAAGCCTTTGCTCTGCATCGGCGAAAACGTCCGCGGCCTCTTGACCCACGATGGAGGGCGAACGCTGCGCGGCATGATCTCCATTTTGGACGAAATCGGCTACCGTGTCATTGAGCCGAAACTGCTCCGCGCCATTTACCACAACGTTCCGCAAAAACGCGAGCGGCTCATCATCGTCGCCATTCGGAAAGACATCTTGATTGATTTTGAATATCCAAAGCCAAGGAATACAGTGTACACGCTGCGCGACGCGCTGAAAAGAGGCGAACTATTTCCCTGCGACGTGCCGGAATCAAATGGCGTGAAGTACCCAGCCAAAAAGAAGGAGGTGATGGATTTGGTGCCACCTGGAGGCTGTTGGCGGGATTTGCCCACCGACATCCAAAAATCCTATATGCAAAAGAGTTTTTACCTCGACGGCGGCAAGACGGGCATGGCAAGGCGCATCAGTTGGGACGAGCCGAGCCTTACGCTCACCTGCAACCCAGCCCAAAAACAGACCGAACGGTGTCACCCCGACGAAACGCGCCCCTTCAAAGTGCGCGAGTATGCCCGTATCCAGACCTTCCCAGACGACTGGGAATTTTCTGGGTCAATCACGCAGATGTACAAACAAATTGGGAATGCGGTCCCGGTAAACATGGCCAAGGAAATCGGCCTGTGCGTGGTAAAGTTTTTAAACAAATACTACGCACAAGCAACTAAAAATTGAACTTTTGTTCGATTTCGACGGCTAATTTGGCAATCACTTCTTCCAGTTCCCCACGGCCGTCCACCTCCCTGGCTACCTCGCCAAAGGCGTTGATGAGGTCAAAGTAGAAACCCTCCTTCCCCGTGAGGCGATGCCAAAATTCTTTGCCAACGAAGACCGGGTGTTCTTTTTTGAGGAGCTTATAGCTTGGCCCTAATTCAAATCCTTCTCCGTACAAAACTCCCACAACGAGATCGTCAAGCCGAATGTCCAAGTGGTTTTGGCGTGCAAGGTTTTTGGCTTTTTTGAAATGCCCCAAGATGGTCGCAACATCGTCATGGTTTGGGGTCAATGGCCCAGCCTTCACTTGGCAATATTTTTTCCGACCGTCCAATGCGTCCACAAATTCGATATCCATGCCAGAAGTTGTTGACCCCATGCCCTCAAAAATCTGGCTTATCATTTTCTGGGCACCGTTTCCGAAAATGGTCGCCACTGAAGTGCCCAATACACGAGGGTAAACCAAAACCTCGGCGATGCTTCGGGGCGAATCATCGCCCTTCAGGAAGTTCGCCAAATATCTGACCAAGAAGGGATTGAATTTGTACGCTTTTAAAGTACTGGCTTTCGCCAAACCCTTCAAATGTGACGCCACAATCTCTTCTCGAAAGAAGGTTTTGGCTCGTGCAATGATTTCAGCGTGATTGACTTTTTCCATGATATCCTCTTTGATATAGTCGTACTTGGAAGTCCAGCCTACAAAATTGTTGCCCTCGCTGAGTCGAGCATCACGCGGCATTCCGCGAGGTTGGGGCCTTGGGCATACACGCGCAGCACCGGCTCGGTGCCGGAGGCGCGGATCATCACCCATTTTTCGTCGCCGAACACAAACTTCCAGCCGTCGAGGTCTTCCACGGCGCTGATTTTGTAAGAGCCGAAGGCCGTGTACGCGCGGTCTTTGCACATTTTTATCACCTGCTGCTTTTGGGCTTCGGTAATGTGCAGGTCGTCGCGCTCGAATGCGAACGCGCCCACTTCGTCGTACACTTCCTGCACGAGGCTCTTCAAAGTCTTGCCCGTGCGCGCCATGAATTCGAACACGAGCAAGCCAATCCACACACCGTCGCGTTCCGGGATGTGGCCTTTCACGGCGAGGCCGCCGGATTCTTCGCCGCCTACCAGCACGTCTTCACGGGTCATGATTTCGGCGATGTACTTAAAGCCGACTTTCGTAATCTCGTAGGGCAAGCCATATTTCTCGGCCATTTTTTTCAACTTGTCGGTCACGGAGAACGTGAACACGACCTTTCCCGTCAAGCCTTTGTACTTGTGGAGGTACAGCAGGAGCAGGAGCAGAATGTGGTGGCTGTCCACAAAATTTCCTTCCTCGTCATAGAGGCCGATTCGGTCGGCATCGCCGTCGGTGGCCAGCCCGGCGGTGATTTTCGGGTTCTTTTTGATGGTCTCGCTGAGAAGCCTGAGGTTGCGGTGGATGGGTTCGGGGGCTTGGCCGTGCATCCCCGGGTTGTTGTCGCAATGTAGGAACACGCAGCGCGGGAGGAGTTTGCGCACGGCATTTTGGCCGGCGCCGTACATGGCATCGTAGGCGATTTTGCCCGCCGAGGCTTTGATGAGTTTCAGGTCGAAATTCTTGCGGGCGTGTTTCAGGTACATATTTTCGAGGTCGGCTTCTTTCAGCAAATTCCGCTCGCGCAAATCATGGAGCGAGGGAAGTTCTTTCAAAGAGCAAACCTCGGGGATGAGGGCTTCCAATTCGGCCACATCTGAAGGGATCGAAGGGCCGCCGTAGCTCGATTTTAGTTTGTAGCCGTTGTAAGAAGGTGGGTTGTGGCTGGCGGTGATGACGATGCCGAGGCTGGCTTTGAGTTTGACCACGCCGAGCGACACCATGGGCGTGCTGACAAAACCCGCGCTGGCGATGTGGCACTGAATGCCGTAAGCCCCCAACACGCGCGCCGTAGTGCTGGCAAAAAGCAGCCCCCCGAAGCGGCAGTCGTGGCCGATGACGGCGCGTTTCATCTTGTGTTTTTTCATGAACAGCGCGGTAGCTTCGGCCACGCGCATCACATTGTCCACGGTGTAATCGTCGGCGATGATGGCCCGCCAGCCGTCTGTGCCAAATTTGATGGGAACTGCCATTCTTTATTTGAATGATAAATGACTGAATGATAAATGATGAATGGGGGGGCGATAAATGGGGGATTCTCTATCGGGCAAAAAGGAGCGCAAATCTACTTCTGATTCAAGATATATTTGCGCCAAAACGCCCAAGCCCAACATTCGTCATTCCCCCATTTCCCCATTCATCATTCCCCCATTCATCATTTCCCCATTCATCATTCATCATTCTCTAATTCCTTGCAAGACAACTACCGCCACAAAGGCCTTCGCAAACGCATGGTGGACGCGATCCGCCGCCGGGGCATCGCCGACGAAGCGGTGCTGGCTGCCATGGCCGCCGTGCCGCGCCATTTTTTCTTGGACAAGACTTTCGAGGAACACGCCTACGAGGACAAACCCTTTCCCATCGGCTGCGAACAGACCATCTCTCAGCCTTTCACGGTGGCGTACCAGACGGTGCTTTTGGAAATAAAGAACAGCGACCGCGTGCTGGAAATCGGCACAGGCTCAGGGTATCAGGCCGCCATCCTGGCGGCATTGGGCGCTAAGGTCTTTACAGTGGAACGGCAGGAGACGCTGTACTTCAACACCAAGAAACACTTGGACGAACTGGGCTTCAAAACCGTGAAATGTTTTTTCCGCGACGGCTCAAAAGGGCTTCCGGAGAAAGCGCCCTTCGACAAAATCATCGTGACGGCGGGCGCGCCGGTAGTGCCGGAGGCATTGAAAGAGCAGCTTTCAGTGGGCGGGATTTTGGTCATCCCCGTGGGGGAGTCGGTGCAGCAGATGTTGAAAATCACGCGGGTTTCGGCTGCCGAATTTCGGGAAGAACGGCTGGGCGATTTTCGGTTTGTGCCGTTTTTGGATGGGCTTAGCAGGAAGTAGTGGCAGTAGGCAGTGGCAGTAGGCAGTGGCAGTGGCGGGAGTTCCGAGTATCGGGAGCGGGTTTTTCCGTCATTATTCTTCAAACTTCACTCGGCGGTAAATCTCATGCAAAGGAATATCGCAATCGCCGATGCGCGGCACGTCTTCAGGCTCGTAAAATTCCGTGTCCACCCACTTGCCGTCTTCGTTTTCGAGGATTCGGACGTGCTGCTCTTTTTGAGACACGAACACGATTTGCTGCAAGCCAGGTATCTTTTTGTAGCAACGGGTTTTGTTCGTTTTGTCATTTTTCTCCGTCGAGTCTGAGAGGACCTCAATCACGACAGAAGGGTTGAGCGTGGCCTTCATTTTGGGCGTAGCCTGATAAAACTTGTGCTCTCCGCACACCACGAGCAGGTCGGGGTAAAAAACTTGGTTGCAGTCTTTGACAAAAACCATGCGGTCGCCAGCAAAGACATCACAATCTTTTGCGAGCAGGCAATTTCCGAGCAACCGGTCCAAATTATGAACAATGCTGCCATGCTCCGGCGAGGTGTACGCCATCGCCACAATCTTGCCTTCTATAAACTCGTGCTTGCCCTCTGCCTTGAACTCGAAAGCAAAATACGCTTCTAAAGAAGTAGTGGGATTGGCCGCAGGCTGCGGCATAGAACGCGCTTGTGCTGTCATGGGTGAAAAAATTTTGGACAAAAATACTCAAATCTCCTCGTTCGGCTCAGCATTGCCCTCGTCCACGACAGGAAGGCGGTAGAAGAAAATGCCAAAAGAAATGGCAACCCAATAAGAGGGGACAAAAAACCCCAACATAGATTGAAAAATCTCCGAAAAATCGCCACCGCTAAGAATGACAAAAGGCAACAAAGTCAGCACAGAACCTACTCCGAAAAGCAGCCACTTTTTCTTCCATTCGCCCCAGCCAAGCTCGCAAACGCTCTCCGCAATCCAAATCAAAAGCACCCAACTTGGGACAGACAAAAGCCCTCCGACCAAAAGAAGCACCCCTGCCAACACCCACGAATCCGGGGGAAAAGCGTCTCCAAAAACCCCGTTTTCCAAGAGGTTTTCGACATATTCCCAAGCAACAATCACGGTAGGAGGGGCGATAACGCTCGTGAGCCAAACACGGGTAGCATAGCCAAATGTAGCAGGCAATTTCATGGCGGAATTATTTTAGGCCGTTCATTTCCAGATACGGTGCCGACAAAGTTAGAGATGCTTTTTTCAAAGATGCCCGCCCGTTGAGAAAAGTTTTTTTACCGGAAGAACCGTCAAAAGCCAACGGTCAACAATCTTCACCAACCCATATCCCCCACCGCCACAAAACCTGCCCAAAAAAACGGGTGCGCCATTTCGGGGCGCTCTTCCAGGTGGGCGCGCTTGGCGTTGGCGAGGGCGGTATTTTTGGGCTTGCCGAGGTTTGTTTCTTTGTAAAAATTGTCCATGACCAGCATGGTGGATTGGTCGCTTACGCTCCAAAGCGAAGCCACCACGCTTTTCGCGCCCGCGTAGGCAAAGGCCCGTGCGAGGCTCAGCACCCCTTCGCCGCGCTGCTGTTCGCCGATGCCCGTTTCGCAAGCGGAGAGCACGACCAAATCGGCATTCAAAGACAAATTGTAAAGTTCGCCCACCGAGAGCAAGCCATTTTCGGGGTTTTCGTCATTGGCCGAAAAGGCCAAAAAAGAAAAATCTCCGGCGAGGTGGTTGGCTTTCCCGTGCGTGGCGAGGTGCAGGATTCGGAACCGCCCGGCCAATTCTTGGAATTTTTGCTTGGTGGCCGCTTTGCCTGTCAAGACCTCTGAGGGCGCGCCGCAGTGTTTTTTTGCCCGAAAAACTTCTTCGCCGGAAAATGGCAAGGCCAAAAATTCGTGCTGCTCTGTGTCGCGTTGCCGCACCGCCACAGTCGCCGTGTCGCCGTCAAAAAACGGGGCAAATGCCAGCAAGCCATCGCCGGGTCTTTGGTGCTGCCGGGCCATCATTTGGTGGAGCATGGTGGCCGAGTAAGCGTAGTGAACGGTGTGGCGGCGCAGCAAAAACGGGTAGGTTTTGAAATTGCTCAAGTCCTTGGGCGCGGCGGAGAGGAGCGCCTCGAACGGCAGGCCGGCGAGCGATTCGCTGGGGACGATGATGAGCTCGGGCGTAAGCCAAGCGGCGAGCGGGGCGAGGAGTTTTTCGTGGAGTTTTTGGGCGGCATCGGCGTACTGGCGCACGGTCTTTTCGTAAAGTCCGGGCGGTTTCTGAACGGTGGCATGGTAGCCCGAAATGCCTTCGCGCATACTCTGCACCCATTCGGTGAGTGGGAAATCGCGCTTCAACTCGACCACTCGGCTGCCCTGGCGCTGCACGACGAAAACGAAGATGGAGGAATCGCCCACAAAATATTCGAGCAGCGTTTGCTGCGGGGCGAGCAGTTGCTGGGTCTTGGCGAGGGAGGAGGTTTGGCGCTCGTATTTCAGGCAGAAATAGTCGGGGTAGTTTTTTTCAAAGAATGCCCGCAGTTGCGCCTGCGCTTCTTTTTTTTCAAAAATCTGCGCGTTGGCGGCCAGCACGAGCGAATCGGTGAGGCTCAGCCCTTGGTTTTGGAGGAGCGATTGCCGCTTTTTGCCCAGCGCGGTTATCTGGGCGCGGAGCGCGGAATCGCGCTGCAGTTCTGCATCGGGGATGCCGGCAAATTGCCGGGCGTTGGCTTCCTGTGTGGCCGAAAACAGCAGGTAGCTGTGCATGGCCTCGCTGAGTTGCCAGGCTTTTTCGAGGGCAGCAGCATCGTCGGGGTTTGATTTCAGAAAAAGGAGTTCGGCACTGATGGCCTTTTCAAAAATGGGCAAGGCTTCGGCCAGCAGTTTTTTTTGGGCATCTGCGGAAGTCTCGGTCTGCAATTGTTGCCCGATGCCCTTTTCTGCCATGCGGTAGTGGTGGCGGCTCCTGTGGAGCAGGCTGTCTTGCCCGGTTTTCAGATACCATTTTCGGTAAGCATCTGCTTTGCCAGCGTCTGCATGGTAAAGGAAAGCATAATCGGGTCCGAACAATCGCTTCAAAATGCGCTGATCTTCCTCGAACGATTGGAGCGCGGCGGGATAATCGCCGGTTGCCGATTGTGCTCGCCCAATGTACAGCAACACGGCTGCGATTTCCCCATTGTCTGATTTGAACCCTGACCGGAACAGGGCCAAGGCTTTTTGCTGCCATCGGATGGCTTCAGGGTAGTTGCCCAATGCAAAATGTGCCCGGCCCAAATCGTTGCAGACGTAGCCGTAGTTGGCTTGGTGGTCTTCCCCCAACTTTATCATGATGGCGCTGCTCTTTTGGAAATACTCCAATGCCTTTTCAAACGCTTGTTTTGAAAGGTAAACCTGCCCGATGTCGGAATAGCAAAAGGCGACCGAACGGCTTGTTTCGCCAGCCACCTTCAGGCGGATATCTAGGGCTTGCAGGTAGTAAAGGAGCGCATGGTCATATTTTTTGAGGGCTTTTTGGCAAGAGCCTAAGGCTTGGCAGCTTCGGGCGATATCGGAGTGGGCGGCGGGTAAGATTCTTTGTTGTACGGCCAACGCGCTTTCCAAGGTGGATATGGCCAACTGGTAATTGCCGGTGTACAGATAAGCTTCCCCCAATTCGCTCAGCGTGCCGGCCACCTTGCTGCTCGATGCTCCGTAGCAAACCCTGCCTATTTTCAGGGATGCTTCAAAGTACGGGATGGCTTGGCGGTAAAAACCTTTTTGAACCTGAAGATTGCCGATAAAACGCAGCGCAGCGGCGCGGTCTGGGTGGTTTTCGGGCAGCAGTTGTTGCTGCATCGAAAGTGCTTTTTGGGCGGCCTCCATTGCGTCGTCATACTTTCCCAATTGAAAAAAGGTGTTTCCCAACGCCATCAAGACCGATGCCTCTTGCACCGAACCGCTTGGGCGAATGGCGGCCAAAGCCGCTGTGGCTTCTTCCAAAAAGGCTTGGGCCGTCGAGTCTTTTCCTTGTGCGCTCAATGCCCGCCCCCTCTGGTAGGCCGCCTCCGCCAAATCGCCGGGCTGGCTGCCGGGCGGCGTTTGGCGGAAAAAATGGTAGGCACGCTCGGCCTGTTCCTCGGCCAATTGGTATTGGCCGGAATCGAACAGCACGAGGGCTTCGGAGAGCAAGTGCCGCGCAGAAGCAGCATCAAGGGCGAAGGGGGTTTGGGCAAAAGCCCCGTCGGGGAAGCACGCGCAAAACAGCGCGACAAGGAGGAATGGGGAAGGCGCTTTCATAATT
>JBJXFT010000230.1:0-8771 GCA_046155725.1 Saprospiraceae bacterium | reverse complement strand
AGCGGTGAGCGGTGAGCGGTGAGCGGTGAGCGGTGAGCGGTGAGCGGTGAGCGGTGAAATTAAAACGTTTTTCATCGTGGGCGAATGTTTAAGAAATGAAAGCCGTGTCCATTGGAATCCCCAATGGACGAATACACAGGAAAGGAATGGATTGAAAGAAAAGATTAGCGTGATATGCCTCCGTTGAGGCTTGGCACTGAAACTTACAAATGTTGGCCAACGGATTATCGTTTGCCCCGGCGCACTATAAAGTAGGAGCGAAACGCGCTGCAATGTAGCAAAGGAAGTTTCTGACGGCCAAGTTTTGGGGATGGTTTTTACAAAAAAGAGCAGGGCGCAATGCGCGAGGTTGAAAATCCTGTTCGCGTTCAGCGCGAGCGTAGAGGGTTGATTCATCTGATAACTTGGAGTAGATGAGGCTGAGGCCGAATTTCGGGCTGGGGGTTGAGGCTCACACTGGCCGCGCCGTAGCTCAAAGTCGAACCTCCAATCAGAAAGAAGGTAAGGGCGAAAAAGAAATATTCATGGCGAAACTGGTTTAAGTATTTTTGCGACGGCTACAATTCCTTTTTCATGAAAAAACGCGACAAAATCCTGCAAGCCGCCAAACAGCGATTGACGGCGCAGTTTGGCGAAAAAATCAAGGATGTCATACTGTTCGGCTCCCGGGCTTGGGGCAAACCGACGCGGTGGTCGGATTGGGATTTTGTGGTCGTCGTTCGGGGGGAGTACGATTGGAGGTTTGAAAACACTGTGTGCGATGTAATGGCTGAAATTGACTTGGATTATGAAGTAGTCACGCAACCGTTGGTGATATCGGAGGATGAGTTGAAATATTCCCTCCGTGGCAGTCAGCCTATTTTTCAAACAGCAACCCAAAAAGGTATCTACGCATGATTACTTCCGAATCGCGCCAAGCCCTTATTTCGTTGCGAATCGAACAGGCCGAACAAGCCGTTCGGCGCGTTGAATCCTCCTTGGCGAATGATGAGCCTGAAATAGCCGCCAATCGGATTTATTACGGGATGTTTTATGCCATGCTTGCGCTTGGTTTGTTGCGAGGTTTCGAGACTTTCAAAGCACCAACAGATGCAAGGCTGGTTCAACAAAAACTTCGTTCATTCAGGCATTTTCCCCAATTCATTTACAGGTCTGGTCAAAAGGGCCTTCAAGGCTCGTTCGGATGCAGATTACGAAGTGAATAAGGTTCCTTCTCCTGCCGAACTCGAACTCATGTTCGCCGACATGAAAACCTTTATCACCACCATCAAAGCCTGGCTCGAAGCCAACGCTGCCTGAACTCGTCCCATCATGGAAAAGAAACAAGGTCAACTCGTCCGAAGCGTCACACTCGCTGCCGCCACCATCCTCGTCGTCAGTTCAGTCATCGGGTCGGGCGTGTACAAAAAAGTTGCGCCGATGTCCGCAGAATTGCTCTCGCCCGATCTGGTGCTGTGGGCATGGGTGCTGGCCGGGGTCATCAGCCTCTGCGGCGCGCTCAGCAACGCCGAGATAGCCGGCATGATGGCCGATTCGGGCGGCGAGTACGTTTATTTCAAAAAAATTTACGGGCGGTTTATGGCCTTCCTGTGGGGCTGGAGCACATTTGCCGTCATAAAAACGGCGGCGGTGGCGGGCATTGCGTATGTGTTTTCGGGGGCGTTCAACTCCATGTTTCCCTTGCCGCATCTGCCCGAATCCATCGAAAGCATCGAGTTTCTCGTGTTCAAGCCCTTTGAGAACGCGGGGGTGAAAGCCCTCACCATCGCGCTTATTTTGACGCTGACATTCCTCAACTCTCGCGGGCTGAAAGGCGCGGCGGCACTCAGCACTTGGATAACGCGGCTCGTCATCGTGGGCTTGTTGGGCATCGTGGTGTCGGGGCTGCTGTTCGGTGGCGGCAGTTTTGCCAATTTCCAGACCCCCGCCAGCACGTTTGTGCAGCGCGAATGGACGGACTTCGGTTTTATCAAAGCCATGTTCACCGCCTTGCTCGCCGCGTTCTGGGCCTACGAGGGCTGGAACACGCTGGGCTTTATCGGCGGCGAAATCAAAAACCCCAACCGCAACCTTCCGCTCGCCCTTTTTGCAGGTATGCTGGTCATCATGGGCGCCTACCTTTTGGTCAATTTCACCTACCTCTATGTGCTGCCCATTGACCAAATCGTGGATGTCCACAAAGCCCAGAACGAAATCGCTGCCGTGGCCGTGGTGCGGCATTTTGCGGGCGGAATCGGCGCCACCCTGATTTCCATAGTCATCCTCATCACCACGCTCGGCTGCACCAACGCCACCATCCTCATGCCGCCGCGCGTGTACTATGCCATGGCAAAAGACGGCCTGTTTTTCCCCCGCGCGGCAGAAATCCACCCCAAATACAACACCCCAAACCCCGCGCTCTGGATCCAGGGGCTATGGGCTTGTATGCTGGTGCTGTCGGGCAGTTTTGACCAATTGACCGATATGCTGATTTTTGCGGCGTTCTTTTTCTACGGGGCCACGGCGTTTGGCGTGTTCGTCATGCGCCTGCGGGAGCCGGATGCCGAGCGGCCTTACAAAGTGTGGGGCTACCCGGTGGTGCCGGCTTTGTTCGTGCTGTTTTGCGTCACGCTCATCGTCGTCACCTGTATCACCCATCCCCGCGAAGCGGGCCTTGGCGTGGTGCTGATGCTGACGGGCGTTCCGCTTTATTTTTTCTGGAGAAGAAATGAACGATGAACTATAAACGATGAGGGATGAACGCCGACCGTTCCTGCCGAACAGACCAAGTTCAATCGTGACAAATGAACGAATCATCAATCCACCCAATCGGGTCAATCGAATCAATCGGCCCAATCGGCTGAATCGAACCAATCAAAATGCACACCGACCACCGTTACATCGAAGCCTTGCGCCGCAACGACGAGCGCGTCATCCGCGAGATTTATAAGCAGCATTCCGCGCAGACGATGCGCTGGGTAGCGGCGCGCGGCGGCTCTGCCGACGATGCGCAGGATATTTTTCAAGAAGCCCTCATCGCACTTTTTGAAAAGGCGCAAAACGCTGATTTTGTCCTCACTTGCCCGCTCGGTGCCATGCTCCACGTCATCTGTTCGAGGAAGTGGATTGACCGCATCCGGCAAAAAGGGCGCGACGCGGGGGTAAGGAAAGAAGAGGAAATCCGATATGAGACCGAAGCCCAAGGAGATGTGCTGGTGGAAGCCGAAGAAGTTTTGGCCGAGCACCACCGACACACGCGATTGCGCATTGCTTTCCATCAACTCAGCGATCTCTGCCAACGGCTGCTCACCCTTCTATCCGATGGAACGAAGCCTATCGAGGCTGCGGAACTTCTCCAAATGAACAGTGTGGACACCCTCTACCGGCGCAAAAACGCCTGCACCGAGCGTTGGCGCGAAGTGTACCGGGGGATTTAATTGCTGATTGTTGATTGCTGATTGAGCGATCATGCTACAATCAGCAATCAACAATCAGCAATCAGCAATCAGCAATCAGCAATCAGCATGAACGAACGCGACTTTACACTCCTCGATAATTATTTCAACGGCCTTCTGGCCCCCGACGATGCCCGCGCTTTGCAGGCTCGCGCCGCTACCGACCCTGCTTTCGGAGAGGAGTTTTCCCTGCGGGAAAAAATGGAGGCATTTCCCCGGCAAGAAGCCGAACGGGATGTCATGATCGGGCTGCTCAAATCTGTTGGCAAGGATTATTTTAAAGATCAAATTGCCGAAACCCCACAGTTCACCGTCGTTCGGAACAATGTGCGGCGTTGGATTGCCCTGGCTGCTTCTGTGATTTTGGTGGCGGCGGCGGTCTGGTTTTTCAATCAACCAAGTGGCAGCAGCAGCGGCGGCACACCTACCTACCAGCAATACGCCCAGCACACGCCCCTCTCCCTCACGGTGATGGGCAATACCGAGCAGGCCAAGACCGATGCGGAAACGGCCTTCGGCCAAAAGGACTATGCCGGTGCGCTTTCCGCGCTGGAACAAGTGCTGGCCGCCGAACCGAGCAACATCAAAGCCTCGCTCTACCGGGGCATTTGCCTGCTCGAACTTGGGCGCTTCAGTGTAGCCCGCGCAACTTTTGAGCCGATGGCAGCAGGCAGTTCGGCCCTGCGCGAGGAGGCGGCGTGGTACATCGCGCTGAGTTATTTGAAGGAAACCAACGTACTGGCTTGCAAGGCCGCGCTCGCCAGGATCGCGCCCGGAGAAGCGCACTATGCGCAGGCGCAGGAGATTTTGGAGGGGCTGGAATGATTGGCCTTACGCATACACCTTGCCCCCAGCCTTCGCCGTGTTGTACAGGTATTTCTGCATATCCCAAGCTGCTGTGGGGCAACGCTCGGCGCAGAGGCCGCAGTGGAGGCACACGTTTTCGTCCTTGATCATCACGCGCTTGGTCTTTAGTTCGCCGGAAATGTAGAGGTCCTGCGTCAGTTCGGTGGCCGAGGCAGTGAGGCGGGTGCGGAGTTCGTCTTCCTCCCCATTGTCAGCAAATGTGATGCAATCTGTGGGGCAAATGTCCACGCAAGCGTCGCACTCGATGCAGCGGTCGGTGGCAAAAACAGTTTGCACGTCGCAGTTGAGGCAGCGCTCGGCTTCTTTGAAAGCCGTCTCGACGTCGAAGCCGAGTTCCACTTCCATCAGGCGGTCTTTCAGGGATTTTGCTTTTTCAGCATGGGGGACTTTGAAGCGCAAGTCGGGCGCGACGGCACTGTCGTACATCCACTCGTGGATGCCCATTTTTTGGTGAATCAGGTTGGTGAGCGGTGAAGGCCGGTCTTGGATGTCTTTTTCGGAGCAAAAAAGGTCAATCGAAACAGCAGCCGAGTGGCCATGCGCCACGGCGGTGATGACGTTCTTCGGGCCCATGGCCGAGTCGCCGCCAAAAAAGACATTGGGCAGCGTGGATTGAAAAGTCTTTTTGTCCAAAATGGGTACTTCCCACTTGTCGAACTCCAGCCCAAGGTCGCGCTCCACCCAAGGGAAAGCGTTTTCCTGACCTACGGCAATCAGCACATCGTCGGCTTCGATGAACACTTCTGGTTCGCCCGTCGGCACGAGGTTGCGCTTGCCTTTTTCGTCGTACACGGCTTTCACCTTTTCAAATTTCATCCCCGCCAGTTTCCCGTTTTCAATCACAAATTCCTTCGGGACGTGGTTTTCAAAAATCGGGATGCCCTCGCGCTCTGCGTCTTCTATTTCCCAGGGCGAGGCTTTCATTTCGGTTTTTGGGCTGCGCACCACCACTTTCACCTCGTCGCCGCCGAGCCGCAGGGAAGTGCGGCAGCAGTCCATGGCGGTGTTGCCGCCGCCCAGCACGATGACTTTTTTGCCAATCTTGCTCGTGTGCTCGAAGGCCACGCTGGCGAGGAATTCGATGCCGATTTGGACGTTCGCCCCGGCCTCTTGCCGTCCCGGAACGTCGCTCAAATCACGCCCGCGCGGGGCGCCCGTGCCGACAAAAATCGCGTCGTAGCCTTTGCCCAGCATTTCGCGCATACTCGAAACGTAGTGGCTGAATTGGGTGTGGATGCCCAAGTCCAAAATGTAGCCAACTTCCTCGTCCAGCACACTTTCGGGCAAACGGAACGAGGGGATTTGGCTGCGCATCATGCCGCCACCTGCGGGCTGTTCGTCGTAGAGATGGATTTCGTAGCCGAGCGGGGCGAGGTCGCGGGCCACGGTGAGCGAGGCTGGCCCACCGCCGATGAGCGCGATTTTTTTTCCGTTCTGCGGGAATGGGCCTTGTGGCATGAGCGATTTCACGTCGCCTTTGAAATCGGCGGCCACGCGCTTGAGCCGGCAAATGGCGACGGGCTCTTCTTCCACCCGCCCGCGCCGGCAGGCCGGCTCGCAAGGGCGGTCGCAGGTGCGGCCCAGTACGCCAGGGAACACGTTTGATTCCCAGTTTATCATGTACGCCTCGGTGTAGCGCTCGGCGGCGATGAGGCGGATGTATTGTGGCACAGGCGTGTGCGCGGGGCAGGCGTACTGGCAATCCACCACTTTGTGGAAGTACTCGGGGTCTTGTATGTCGGTAGGCTTCACGGCAACAGTTTTTTTATTGCCGCCAAAGTAGGGCGTTGGGGAAATTTTTTGGAAAAATTCTTTGCGCGATTCACGCGCACTATGGCTGCCGGATTAGTTTTGTGTCAGCAAATCTTGTTCAACTATGTCCATTGAAGTTTTAAAAACAGAAACTGTCAAACTGACCAAATTGGAAAAATTGGAGTTCCTCCAATTCTTGGCCGATTTACTTTCCATCGAGGAGCGCACGGAAGGTTTGAGTTTGCAAAAAGAAAAGACGCTTCGCCGCCGCCACGAAGAAATCAAATCTGGAAAGGTCAAAACCGTTTCTGCCCAGCAGGTCAAATCCAAATTGGCATCGAAGTATGGCTTACAGAATTGACTTTCACCCAGAGGCGGAATCTGAATTTGACGAGAGCCTTGCTTGGTATCAACAACAAAAGGAAGGATTGGAACAAGATTTCTTTGACGAGTACCTCGCCCTTGAACAACGCTTAGCAGAAGCCCCTCTGCAATTCCCCGTCATTCTTGAAAATATCAGGAGAGCCAATTTTGTCGCTTTCCCCTATTCGATTTTCTTTGCTGTCGAAGGCGAATCCATTTTTATCTACGCTGTTTTCCATCAAAAGCGAGACCCTTTGGATTGGGAAGCGCGGCTTTGATTCTACTACTTCAACTTCATCTGCGCAAAGTAGGGGTGTTCTGGATTGACAATCAACTCCTGTCGCTGCGGGTGAACCAGCACATCCATGTCTTCCAAGGGAATTGCTCCCAGCAATGGTTCGCTGTCGCCCGGCAAAATCATCGCCCGGCAAGTGGTAGCGCGGTTTCGGAAGCGAACTTCTACACTGCCGGCTACGTCGAATTCTAAAATCCGCCCGTCAGCCGTTTCTGCCTTGCGTTTTTCCACAATCGGAAATTGTAGTTGCTCCTGAATGGACTCGTTGATGCAAAGCATATAAGAGCCGGTGTCAACAAGCGCGGTGATATACATGCGCCTGACTTCGTCCTTGTCCATCAATTTGCGGCGTTCCATTTCCAGATCGCCGCCGTTGATGAGTTCTATTTCTGTGTAAACGAGTCCCATGATTGAATTTTTTTTGTACGCAAAGATAACCTTTCCTCTCCTGTCGCTGTCAGTTCATCGTTTATAGTTCATCGTTCAAAGGCCGTTCATTCAAACAAAAACTTCTTCACGTTCCACCAGTCTTTTTCGATGATGGCGTGGTTTTTCTTGTAAAAATTGATGGCCGGTTCGTTCCAGTCCAACACCTGCCATTTCACCAGCCGGCAGCCCCGGCGGCGGCCTTCTTCCACAAAATCGTCGTAGAGTTTTTGGCCGATCCCGTAGCGGCGATACTGTTCGTTTATCACGAAATCGTCGAGGTACAGCATCTTCCCTTTCCACGAGGAGTACATCATGAAGAAGAGGGTCATGCCCACCACTTTGCCGTCCATTTCGGCCACATGGCTCTCGAAAAGTCCTTTTCGGAAATCTTCGAGGTATTCTTCGGGCGTGGTGAACACGGCTTCTGGCTCCTTTTCGTACACCGCCAGTTCGTACACCAATGCGTGGATGGCCGGGATGTCGGCTTCGGTGGCGGGGCGGATTGTTGCGTTGTGATTGGTCATAGGAAAGGCTTTCACGTTCGCTTTTTGAAAGCATCCCAATCGGCTGAAGACTGGAGGAGGGTAATGCCTTCTGCTGCGCAAGTGCCTTGAAAATCTGTGACATCATAGCTTGCCAACACTTTGATGTCCTTCAACTTGCAAAGAGAAAGGATAAGCGCGTCGTTGGGCAAGAGGTTGTGCTTGGACATCATTTCTGGACACATTTCACGGAGGCTGTCTTCATCAAAGAGATAGTCGAAGAGAGCCAGAAACTCTCGATGGTCAGTAGCAGAGAGTGTTTCTGCAATTCTGCCAGATGATTTTACAGTGAGTGGGGCTTTGCCAGAATCTGTTTTCAGGCATTGAAAAAAGTATTCGCTGAGCGTCGTTTGACAGATGTACAAACGTGTTTCGGGGATTTCCAGCAAAAGCGTTTCGAGAAGTTCTGTCTTTGCCCCTTTGTAATATTCTACCAGGATAGAACTGTCTAAGAAAACCCTATTGCTCATAGACCTCTGTTTTGGGGGTAGGAGTTTTGGCGAATTTTGCCGTACCCTTGAATTTCATCGCCGTTTTTAAGCGATTGGGCATAGGAGGAGCGGTCTTTTTTTCCCCATTTGGCTGGGAAGGCTTGGGCTGCCGGAGCAAAAGGAACTCGGCATAAGCTTCCAACATGGCGGCATTTTCGGGGGTCAATTGACCGATTAAGTGAGAAAGTTGCAAGGCAGTTGTCATGCTCTTCAAATTTTGGATACAAAAATAAGGCATTGTGCGGATTCACTTGAACAAACATTCCGCTTGCCGCATCAGCAAATCCACTTGTTGCACCTCGTAGTCATCGTAGCCGTTGCTCCATGCAATGCGGAGTTTATCGAGTTCGGTGCGGCGCAATTTTTTCAGCACATCGGGGGCGATGGGGTATTGGGCGCGAAAGATGGTGGCTTCCGTGTCGGGGTTGAAAACGCCGTCGTCGGGCACAGCATTTTGCAGCGTGAACGTGCTGCCGTCCATGAATTTGAGGGTGGCAATGCTGTTTTTGTCCAAGCGGCCAAATGCCTTGCGGGCGTTGGGGTCGTTGATGGTGAACAGGAGATGGAGCGCAGCATTGGGGCCAACACTGGCGAGGGC
>JBJXFT010000224.1:0-6665 GCA_046155725.1 Saprospiraceae bacterium | reverse complement strand
TTTTGAAAGTTTAGATTGTTTAGGGGGATTGGTTTTCACGAAACACGAAAGGCTGCCGCCGGAATAACCGGGGCAGCCTTTCGTGCTGTTCATGTCTATGTGTGCGATTTGGGCGGCTCAGCGGCGGCCACCTCTTCCTCCGTTGCGACCTTGCTTGCGCTCCAGTTTGCGCTCGCGCACTTCTTGGAGTTTTTGCACCAGCGAGGTGCGGAATTCGCGCTCGGCCATGGGCAGTTTGGCGATTTTGCGGAGCGGGAGCACTTTGCGGAGTTTCTGGTAGAGGTCGCGCTCGAGGTCCATTTCGCGCTGCTTCATTTCAAAGTGCCGCTTGATTTGCTCCTCCACTTCGGCGTCGCTCATCTGGTCGAGTTGCTTTCCGGGGCGCAGTTCTTGTTGTGCTTGTTCGCGCTTGTCGGCGAATTCGTTGAACACGGGCCAGAAGCCTTGCGCTTCTTCGGGCGTGAGGTTGAGCACTCGGGTGAATACTTCTGCGCGGAAGGCTGCCAAGCGGGCTTCGCGCTGTTCGGGGTCGGGCTGTGCCTGGGTCATGGTGCCAAAGGCGCCAACGATCAGGGCGGTGAGCAGAAAATGTCTCATGGTGATGTTCATAGCGATGATGATCGTGATTAGTTGTTCAGAAAATCTGTTCGAGTTCTTCGTCGGTCATCTCATCGAGGATTTCGTCCAAATCATCGGGGTTGATTTCGTCAGAAGAGGGAGTGTTTTTTTTGGGTGCGCCGGGGGTATTTTCTTCGCTCGGTTCGGCAGCCTCTTCGGTGGTCAATGCGGCGAGTTGCGCCAGTTCAAATTCCTGCGCATTTTCGATCAGGTAAGATTCGGCGTCTTCTTCGGTCAATGCTGCCGAGGCGAGCGGAGCCTGCTGAACGGCGGAAGATGGCTGGCAGAAAAACCACACAGCAGCCAGTATCAGTGCCATCGCAGCAGCCAAAGCCATCGCTGCCCGCGGCCTGATGGCTACTTGGAACAAGCCGGGGCGCTTCACCACTTTCATGGCTGGGCGGCGGAATCCTCCCGATGCTTCGAGGCGGGCAAATACCGCGCCTTCCAAGTCCTCAAAGTAGCCTTCCGGCACCCGAAGCCCGTCGCCTTTTTCCTTCAAATCCTTCAGGAAAGGGGGAAGGTCGTCGTCCAAAATTTCCTTTTTCATAGTCTGCACTTTTCTTGGTCAATGGGTTGAATCTTGTTTATCGTTTTTACCCGCCATAGCCAAAGCGAAGGAGGGCATCGTTCCTCGTTTATCGTTCATCCTTCATAGTTCAAAAACGCCGCCTCGATTTTCTTCGTCGCATGGTGGAACGAGGCTTTGAGCGCGCCCACCGAAGTGCCGAGCATCTGCGACATTTCTTCGTAGGGCATTTCGTCGTAGTAGCGGAGGTTGAACACCTGTTTTTGTTTGTCCGGCAAATGCCCGATGGCCACCAAGAGTTTGGCTTGCACCGCGTCGCCGTCAAACCACTCGTCGGCCCGCAATCGGTTGGAGAGCAAATTGGCCGAGTCGTCCAGCGAAGTCGAGGCGTGTCGGGCTTTGCTTTGCAAATGCGTGAGCGCCTCGTTGGTCGCAATCCGATAGAGCCACGTGTAGAGTTTTGATTTCGCTTCAAACTGCAAAATGCCCCTGTACACCTTAATGAACGTGTTTTGGAGCACATCGTCCGCGTCGTCGTGCACCTGCACCATTCGGCGGATGTGCCAGTAAAGCCGCTCGCGGTATTGCGCCATCAGCAACCGGAACCCGCGCTCGAACGTGTTTTCGGAGCGCAGCAGTTCCATGATTTGTTCGTCGGTCGCGGGCTTCGTAGTGGCGGTCAATTGCAATTCGTGCGAGTTTGGAAATGAGACGGGAAGCGGGCAGGGAGGTTTAAAATGGAGGGGTAAAAATAGTTTGTTTCAAACAGAAAACGCTTGACATCGGGGGGCTGGCGATTACATTTGCCCATCCAACGCAGCACCAAACTAACAGAGATAAAAAATGAACCTCCCCACCCTACTCACGAGCATCCGCGATGCCCATCAATGGTTTGCCGGGCAAGCCGCCCGGCAGATCAACACCGCCCTTACCCTCCGCAACTGGCTGATCGGGATGTACCTGTTCGAGTATGAGCAGCAGGGACAAGACCGGGCGCAGTATGGCCAAAAAATGCTGGCCAAAGTTTCTGAACATCTGCGCCAAACGGGGTTGAAAGGGATGGATGAACGCAGGCTCCGGGAATACCGGTTGTTCTACGAAACATACCCTCAAATTTTCCAAACGCTGACTGGAAAATTACAGCCCGTTGAAAACCAATCATTTTTATTGAATGAAATAGCGGCTGAGCAACAAGATGAGATTTGGCGGTCGCTGACCGCCAAATCTTCCGAAGTGCGATTGAACGATGCGAATCAATTGATCAACCGCCTTACGTATACCCACATCGTCGAATTCCTCAAATGCGACACCGATCTCAAGCGCACTTTCTACGAGGTAGAAGCAATGGCGAACAACTGGAACGTGCGCGAACTCCGCCGTGCTATGGACAGCATGCTGTTCGAGCGAACAGGGCTGAGTACGGACAAAGCCGCTGTGCTCGACAAACATCGCAGCGGGAGCGGCTTGGATGTCACTGATTTCATCCGCAATCCCTACGTCCTCGAATTTCTGGGCCTCGAAGAAAAAGCCGAATACAGCGAAGACGACCTCGAACAGGCGATTATTGACCACCTGCAAAACTTCCTCATGGAGGCCGGGCGCGGCTTTTGCTTCGAAGCGCGGCAACGGCGCATTTCGTTCGACAATCGGCACTACCGCATTGACCTCGTTTTTTACCACCGCATCCTGAAATGCCACGTTTTGCTCGACCTCAAAATCGGCCAGTTTGACCACGCCGACGCAGGCCAAATGAACCTCTACCTAAACTATTACCGGGAAAACGAAATGACCGAAGGCGACAACCTGCCAGTAGGCATCATCCTCTGCGCCGAAAAAAATCAAGCACTCGTCCACTACGCCACCGGCAACCTCCCACAACAGGTTTTCGTGAGCAAATACCTCCTCAACCTGCCCACCGAGGCAGAACTGCGCCATATCGTGGAAGCCGAACAAGAAAAAATGCAGCACCAACATTCAAAAAAATGACCGCCCCGAGTCACATCAGCGTTAAGGCCGCCAGCACATTCTCCTCAATCCGCGCGGCCATGTTTCTGCTGTCTTCTTTTACGAACGCCCGCCCCGTCACCCTTTCGTACAGTTCGATGTAGCGTTCCGAAATTTCCTTGACAAAGGCATCCGGCATGGTCGGCATTTGCTGGCCGTCTTTGCCCTGAAAGCCGTGGGCGATGAGCCATTCGCGCACGAATTCTTTGCTCAATTGGCGTTGCCGATCGCCGCTCGCCTGGCGTTCGGCGTAGCCGTCGGCATAAAAATAGCGCGAACTGTCGGGCGTGTGTATTTCGTCCATCAGCACAATTTCGCCGTCGCGTTTGCCAAACTCGTACTTCGTGTCCACGAGGACAAGCCCCTGCGCGGCGGCCATTTCCGTGCCGCGCTGAAAAAGCGCACGGGTGTAGGCTTCCATTTGGGCATAATCCTCCGCGCTCGCCAGCCCACTTTCCAAGATTGCTTCTCTGGAAATATCCTCGTCGTGCCCTTCCTCGGCCTTCGTGGTAGGCGTGATGATAGGCTCTGGAAAAGGGTCGCTTTCGCGCAGCCCATCGGGCATGGCCACACCGCACAAAGTGCGCAAGCCCGAAGCGTAGGTGCGCGCAGCATGGCCCGCCAAGTAACCCCGAATGACCATCTCCACCCGCAGCGGCTCGCAGCGCCAGCCGATGGCGACATTCGGGTCGGGCGAAGCGATGAGCCAATTGGGGCAGATGTCGCGGGTGGATTGCAGGAAATAGGCGGCAATCTGGTTCAGCACCGCGCCTTTGTGCGGGATGGGGCGCGGCAGGATGTGGTCGAACGCCGAAATGCGGTCGCTGGCCACCATCACCAACCGTTCACCGAGGGAATACACGTCGCGGACTTTGCCACGGTAAAAGGCCGTTTGGCCGGGGAATTGGAAATTTGTTTCGCGCAGAGCGTTCATGCCGCAAAGGTCTGAAAAGGCAGCTATTTTTGCCGCATGGATTACCGACTCGTGCGCCAAAGTTCCGGCTGGCTTTACCTGATTCTCGTGCCTATGCTCCATGTGGCATATCGGCTGTTGTTCCGCAAAATGTACTTGCACAACCGCCCCGGGGTGAAGGCCAACACGCCGGTCATCATTGCGGCCAACCACCCCACGGCCTTTATTGACCCGATTTTTTTTACCAATTTTTTTGACCCGCCGGTGTACAACATGACGCGGGGCGACATTTTCCGCAAGCCGTTTTTCCGCAGATTGCTGGAGAGCTGCAACATGTTCCCCGTGTTCCGCCAGCGCGACGGCTATGCCGGGCGCGACCGCAACGACGAGGTGTTCGAGTTTTGCCAGAAAAAACTGCTGGCGCGCGTGGCGGTCAATATTTTCGTGGAAGGTGAGCACCACCTCGACAAGCGTGTGCTGGGTTTCCAGAAAGGATTCGCCCGCATCGCATTCGGCACTTACGAACGGCACCGGCTCCATGATTTGCAGATTGTGCCCGTGGGCTGCAATTATGTGTACGGCGACCGCGACCGCGACGAGGCGAAAATCATTGTCGGCGCCCCGATTTTCATAAAAGACTACTGGCCTTTGTACGAGGAAAGCCCCGGAAGGGCAATCGCCCAACTTTGCCGCGACTTAGAAAAGGAGTTGAAATCAATCTGCTACCACATCGAAGACCGCGCTGACGACGCGCTGGCCGAACAACTCCTCCAGCTCTGGCGCAACGACCACCCTGCGGCGTATTTGCCGATTGTGGAGCATCGCGCGCCGCGTTTTTTTGGAGAAAAAGCCTTGCTCGACCGGCTCAACGCAATGCCCGAACTTGAAAAAAACACCCTCCGCGAACACACCTCGGCCTACTTCGCCGCGCTCGAAAAAACAGGGCTGAACGACGAGGCGCTCGCCCGCCCGGAACAGGGCAATGCCGTTTGGCTTTTCTTCCTTGCGCTCGCGGCCCCGCTGGCTGGCTTGGGTTTTTTGGTGGGCTGGCCGGTGCGCGCGCTGGCTCGCCGCGTGGCCGACAAAGCCGCGAAAAAGCGCGAGTTCTACACCAGTGTGCTGATGGGCGTGACGACACTGGCCGGCGGGGTCTATCTTGCCGGGATGCTGCTCTCCGGGCTGTTGTTGGGCAAGCCTTGGCTGGTCACGCTGGCTTTGATGGCGCCCTTGCTGACCTGGCTTTCGCTGTTTTGGAAAGAAACCCTGTTGCGCTGGGCGGCTGCTCAAAAAGCAAAATCTCACCCGCAGCGGGCGCAACTTTTGACGCTGCGGAAAGAGGCTCGGAACTAATTTTTTGGACAAGTCATTTGGTGTGCTACATTTGCCGCAACACACTAATTCTCTAACTTTCTAACAAAACGTCTTTATGCTTGACCAAACCACACGCAGCACGCCGCCCAAAACCTGGCTGGCCGAATCCATCCTTGTCACCATTTTTTGCTGCCTGCCCTTTGGCATCGTCGGCATCGTCAATTCCTCCAAGGTCGAATCCCGATTCCGAGCGGGCGACTACGAGGGGGCAGACCAATCCTCTGCCGATGCCAAAAAATGGACGATGATCGGCTTTTGGATCGGGCTTGTTGGCATTGCACTGTACTTCATTTTTGTAGGCTCTGCCCTGTTCTTCGCAGCAAAAAATGGAGGCCTTGAGCAAGGGTACTAAAATTGCGGGGGCACTTCTGGCAGCAGGTCTGCTCTGGGTCTATTTTTTTCTCGACCCGGCGCAGCACTTCTTTCCGAAGTGCCCTTTTTTATGGCTCACGGGCTGGAAATGCCCCGGCTGCGGCTCGCAACGCGCGGTGTACCAATTGTTCCATGGGAATGTATTGGAAGCCCTGCGCCTCAATTTCCTTTTCGTGCTGGCATTCCCCTACGTCCTTTTTGGGCTGGTGCTGGAGTACACGGCTTGGGGGCAAAGGCAAATTGCTATCCGTCGAAGTGGGTATGGGTATTGGGCTACGATGGTTGCGTTGGTTGCCGTCATAGCCTTTGGGATAGCGAGAAATGTGTGGGGGTTTTGAGTCAAGGATATTGCCCTAAACTCGCCAATTGATGGCGGAAGATGAGTCTGTCAAGAGCATTGAATCTGCCCTGCAAGGGCAACGTTCAGTTCGTGAGCGTGAAATATGACGAAGATGAGTCTGTCAAGAGCATTGAATCTGCCCTGCCCTCGCTTTGGCAAGCCCGATGATTCGGTTGATGATGAGGTAATGTTCCAACTCGCTTTTCTCTTTGTCAGAAAGCCCAACTGCCTTCTGTCTGTCCAACAGAAAATCAAGCCGCTTTTGGTTGACGTCTGAAGCTTGGAATGCAACCACTTTCTGCGGGGCCATGCTTGCCATGAAATCCGCAATTTGGTCGTACACATTGGCGGTTTCTGCTACCATGTTTTTAAAAATTTGCTCAAAAGTAAATAGACCTTATGAGGAAAAAGTGTTTAAGTTGACGCTCCCGCATGTGCGGGGACAAAAACAACGCATTGATGAACTACGAAGACATTTTGAAAAAGCCTAAGCAGTTTCTCTCCCTGACCAGTCTTGA
>JBJXFT010000220.1:0-8194 GCA_046155725.1 Saprospiraceae bacterium | reverse complement strand
CCGCCGTCGGTCGTCCCTGCCTGCCGGCAGGCAGGCCTCCCTCCTTGCTCCCAACGCTCCGCGCCTTTTGCTCACAGGTAAGCCGGAAGGGCAAACCACTTTCACTGCAGGGACAAGGCAAGGCGGAAGCCGAGATAGTAGTGACGGTAGTCCGGCCGCCAGTAGTTGCGGTCGGCGGCGCGGCAGTACCGCGCCCCGCCGAACCAACCGCCGCCGCGGCGCACGCGGTTCGAGCCCTTTTCCGGCCCGCGCGGGTTTTCGACGGTGCCTTGTTGCTTGCATTGCTCGTAATATTTCTCATCAAACCAGTCTTCGCACCACTCCCACACGTTGCCGCTCATGTCGTAGATGCCCAATTGGTTTGGGTATTTCAGCCCCACGGGTTTTGTCTCGTTGCCGCTGTTGGCATCGTACCAGCCCACGTCTTTGAGGCGGTCGCTGCCTGCGTACTTGAAAGCAGCCCCACCCCAACCCTCCCCAATGGGGAGGGAGAGTATGCCGCCCCGTGCTGCGAACTCCCACTCGGCTTCCGTGGGCAGGCGGTAGCGGTGGCCCGCCGGGCGGGTGGATTCGGTCAGGTCGTTCAGTTTTTGGATGAACGCCTGCGCGTCGCCCCAAGAGACCTTCTCTACGGGGCGGTCGTCGCCGGGAAAATGGGAGGGGCTGGGGTCGAGCGGAGTGCCGGGGTGACTTGAAGTCACCCCGACACTTTGTGCTTGTGCCACCGCCCGCCACAAAGCCTGTGTGACGGGGAACTTGCCGATGTAAAAATCAGCGACTTTCACTTTGTGTACGGGCCGGCAGGCATCCCAGAGGTCGCCGTGCTCGTCGCCCATGTGGAAGGTGCCGCCGGGGACGGGGAGCATGTCGAAGGGTTGGGGGAGATTGGGGAGGGATTGGGAGAGGATTTGCATGGTGCGGTGCTGGGGTTAGTTTGGTTTGGTAAAAATATGCCCCTCTTTTATGTCCTGAACGATTTGGCGGAACACCTCTTTCATGTCCCAATTTATCTCTGTTTCGAGGGTGAGGAAAAGCAGGTGAAATGCCAGTTTGATTTTTTGTTTTACCTCTGGTTCGGTTTTAAATTTTTTGGCTTCCGAAAGGATGGGGTCGTTGGCTGGCAATTTTAAGGAAAGTTCGTCAAGCCCCTTTTGAATATTTGCAAAAAGGGTTTCCCTTGCGGGGTCGTCGTCGCTCAATTTTTGCAAGAGGCCCAACTGGTCTATCCCAAGTTTTTTGAGGTAAGCGGTGTCTTCTGCAACCGCGCCCAGTTTCCTTTCGATTCGATCAAGTTGGTCGCCCTGTTTGTCTTTCTCCTCTGGACGTGCATATCCGTCGAGCACTTCCGAAACTGGAATGTCTTTCTTGAGTTTGGGGTGGTAATAGGGCTTTTCATCTGCTTCAAGGGTAAGCAGGTCATCGTAGTTGAGCCAGACATTTTCGAAGGGGATTTCGCGTGCCACTTCGAGGTTTTCAAATGGCCGGTGCAGTTCGCGGAACACGCCAAGCAGTTCGTGCAGGTATCCACGACGCTGTTTTTCGGGCCCGATCACCTCGATTTCGATATGCTCTTTGGAGATGGTATGGCGCACGATGGCTTCGCAACGCCCATGTCGCACGACCACGCCATTGCGCCAGCGTTTTTCATCCACGATATCGGCATAGCGTTCGACGATGAACTGAGCCATGAACAAGGCGGGAGGGAATGAGTCGTAGTTGAAGCGGAGTTGCAGCCCTTTGTTTTGTTCCGGCCAAACTCCGGCAGGTTCGATGTCAGAGAAAAGGTCGGGCAGCAGAAAGGTGTTTTTATGTGTGCGCAGTGGGTAGCACAGTTTGAATTTTTCCATCAGCTCGACGAGAAAGGAATACTTGTCGCTGGGGTAGCGGTCAATGGGCAGCAGCCGCTTTAAATCGGCAAAACTGAACTCTCCGCGCCGTTTGTCTTTTACCTCTGCATCGTTGATGAGGTTGTACACGCCGTCCATGATCCATTGTGGATTGATAACGTGGGTGTGGTCTAAGCGGGGGTCGTCCACAAAACTGACCACGGTGCCAAGCGAAGCCAGCTGTTTGAGGTTGAGGCGTTTTTCGTCGTCGGGCAAGCTTTTGATGTGCTCGAGTTGGCAGTACTTTTCATAACTGATGTAGTCGCCCTTCATCTTTTCCAATTCTTCTTTGACGGTAAACCATTCTGGTCGCTGTTCGACAAATACGCTGGGCATCTCTTTTTTGTCTGCGACGATTTTGTGGATTTTGGATTGCAATTCTTGAATGGTGTCGAGTGCAACAACCCCTTTTTCCGAATTGTCGAATACGGCGGTTCGCACGAAACCTTTGATGTTGGGATACTCCCGTTGAAGCGGTTCGCGGTCTATGTCGTGCTCATCGCCGTCGGTTTTGTTGATGACCACCAGCACAGGGGCATCACCACCGATTTCGTGTACAAGTTGCAGCCAATGGTTGAGGTCTTTGCGTTCGCGGCGGGCGACCGTCACCAGCACATAGAGTGTGCGCTCGGTAAAGAAAAACTGGTGGGTGCTGCGCATGAATTGCTGTCCGCCAAGGTCCCAAACGTTCAAACGAATTGGCCCCTGATCAGAAGGCGCGTCTTCCATTTGACAGCGCTCGATGCCGTGCGTGGTGTCTATCTTACGAGTGATTGCTTTATGGAGGAGCATTTCGATAAGGTGGGTCTTACCGTAGTTGCTGTCGCCGATGAACATCACTTTGGCTTCGCGTACTGGCTTTTTCCCTTCATCTCTTAGCCATTTCAGAATTTCTGCTTTCCCCAGTGCCACGACATCTGGCGGGGGCGATTCCAACGGGTTCTCTTCCAACTCCAAATCCGTCAGCCCGTCCATGCCCTTCGGCAGCAGAAACTCTTTGAGTTTGTTTTCGGCAAGGTTGAGCCTTTCCAATTTTCGCAAGCCATCGCCTTCTGGGAATGGAAAAGCCGTCAGCCCATTCTCCCCCAAGTGCAATGCCGTCAGGTGCGCTCCTGAGCCTGGCAGCAGGTCAAGGATGTCTTGCCATTTTTTGTCGGTCAGGCCCGTGCTGGCGAGGTTCAGCCCCGTGATGTTGCCCGCTGAGTCGAGGGCGTATTGCGGTTGTTTGTCGAGGACGCGCATCACGGGGGGCAGGGCGCCAGAGGGCGTGGCATCGTGGTCGGGCGCGAGCCGGAGTTTGAGTTTGCGTTTCGGGTCGAGGATTGCTTCGATTTGCTGGACGAGTTCGGGCATGGTGCTTTCAGATTGAAGTATGATGGGCAAATGTAGCAAAGCGGCTGCATTCGACCTCAGCACCAACATAACGCCAACTGCAGGTTGGCGCTACCCCACCCTCGGCGCCAACAACTTGTACAGCACCGGCGTGACAATCCGCGACAGCAGCGTGCTCGAAATCAAGCCGCCGATCAGCGAGGATTTCCGCAAAGACAGGAAATACCCAGATTTTTTTGGTTGAGACCCTTTTGGGGGAAAAGCCTATTTTTGTGCAAATTTTTGTCACATGGAAGCCTTTGCAGTTAGCCGAACAGGCAACACGATTCAGGTAGTATTCGATGCGCAGCATTTCAAAGAGGATGCCATTACCCGGTTGCTCGACCGTCTTTACATTGAATATCTCGCTGAACGCGCCAACTTGGGGGAGGATGTAGAAGCTTTGGGCGAAGAAATAAAGCGCGATTGGTGGCAACAAAACAAAGCGCGAATCCTTGCCAAAATCCATGCGCAAAACGGTCATAATTGACACCAACATCCTGTTTCGAGGGCTTCGTGCACGAAGTGAAACGCTTCGGGGCATTTTGCTGGAATCCGGCCATCGCTTTGTTTCCGCAAAATACCTAATTGTAGAACTGTTCAAACACAAGCAGCGCGTCGTAGCCAACACCGATTGCCCAGAATCGGAAATACTGCTCTATCTACACGAAATTTTGCGGCGCATCGAGTTTGTTGATGAAGAAATCATCAGCACAGGGAGCTATGTCGAAGCTTACCGCCTTTGCCGAGATGTGGACGAAGACGACACCCCATTCCTTGCGCTTGCGCTCGAATTGGGGGGAGAACTTTGGACCAATGACGAGGAGTTGAAAATTGGGCTGCGGAAAAAAGGATTTTCCAGTTTTTTTGAAGGGTAGGGCAAACATGGCATTCAGGCATCAAAAATCTGCAACACAAATAACCATCTGACTTTATGCCGCCAACTGCCCCCTCATCCCACCCTTGGCGCCAACAACTTGTACAGCACCGGCGTGACAATCCGCGAAAGCAGTCACCCACTGACTTCCACTAAATCATTCGTGTCCAGCATTTCCAATGCCGTTTCAAGGTAGGCTTCCAGAATTTCCCGCATTCGAGCGTTGGAAGTATTGCCGCATGTAAGCCAGAGGATGCGTGGTGGGCTGCCGTGCTGGTGGAGCAACTTGACAAAAATCTTCGTCTTTGGTCAGCACGATGGCATCCAGTTCGCGGGCTTTGAAGAAAATATCAACGTCATCTGCATCACGATAGCCGATGTAACCGACCGAGAAGCAGTCAATCTCAAAGCGATCTCTTACCCAAAGAGCAAGGCTGGGCGACAATTTAGAGCCTATCCGAAAAATCCCTGCTGGCTCAGAAGCCAGTCTTTTGAAATCATGCTTCGTTAAATTTTTTGCCCGTAGGACACCGCTACGCCCAAAAAATTTGCCTTGCTTAATTCCAAAATCCAAGCCTTCTGAACTCAGCGCGATTTTTCGGATAGGCTCTAAGCATCAATCAGCAAGGTCATGCGGCGGCGGCAAGTACAGGATGATTGAGTTTCAGCGAGGCGTACGCGAGGCAAGCACGCACGTCATCCAGCGTAAGGTCAGGCAACTCTTCCCCCACGATGGCCTCCGGGCTGAGGCCATTGGCCAGCAAGTCCAGCACATCGGTTACGCGAATGCGCATCCCGCGGATGCAGGGCTTGCCACCACATTGGGCAGGGTTGATGGTGATGCGTTGGAGAAGATTGGCATCCATGTTTCAAAATTTTGGAACAAAAGTAAGAAAACCCTCACGCCACCCTCGGCGCCAGCAACTTGTACAGCACTGGCGGTTTTAGACAAAGCCATGCTGCATCCGGTTGTCTATGAAAGAAACCAACTCGATGTTATCAGCAGTCACCTCGTAGATCAGCGAAATGTTTTTGGAAAGGACGCACTTTCGGTAGCGGGACAATGTTTCCAATGGGGGGCAGGAGTGCTCGTGAACAGCCAAGCGGTCAAGTAGCGCATTGAGTTTGTCTTCGAGAAGTATGGCCGTTCGTTCAGAAAAAACGGCAATTTCCTCGGAAAAAGTCCAATAGGTTTCAAAGGCGAGGTTAGACCAGCGCATGGTTTTCATAGTTCAACCAGATCACTTACCGAAGCAGCCCATCTTTCACGGCGAGCCTCCATCAGTTTTTTTACTTCTTCCCAAGATATGCTTTGCCCGTTCCTCAATTGCTCCGCCCCCTTTTCGATGAGGGTGTAGTGGTATGGAGAAAGGCCGTCGGCATCGAGTTCGTCGGGCGAGATTTCCCGTTCGCGCAGGCTGAGGACATAGGCCCGGATGAGCGACAGAAAACGCGGGTCGCGGGTTTCTAGGATTAGACGGATGAGATCGGTCTGAATTTCAGCAGTGGCAACCATATCAAAATTGATGGTGTATTTGTAGGACAAAAATAAGGCTTAACAGACACAGTGTTGCTGCTTATTTTTTGCGCTGAGTTTTGAAACATACCGCTTTTCCAACACCCTAACCACCCTAAAAACTACCCCACCCTCGGCGCCAGCAACTTGTACAGCACCGGCGTGACAATCCGCGACAAAAGCGTGGTGGAAATCAAACTGCTGCCAATTGGCGGCGTAGCTCAAAGTCAGGCCGACAATCCTTCCAAAACTTTTGCGTGCAAGGCACTCCGATCAGTCCTCGCCATTTCCACAAAACCCGCATCGGCGGCGGTGTTCTCGTCGTATTTCGCTGACCATAGAATGATTTCGGTTAGTACTGGAAGCAGATCAAGACCCTTTTCGGTAAGGCTGTACACAAGTTTCGACCGGTGGTTTTCGTCCATTTTTTTGCTGACAATGCCCGCTCGCTCGAGCAATGCAAGGCGGTCGGCAAGGATGTTGGTGGCAATTTTTTCCTCAGCACTCAGGAACTCCCCATAATATTTTTTGCCCTTGAACATCAAGTCGCGGATGATGAGCAGCATCCAGCGGTCGCCAAAAATCTCCAGGGCGAAATGGATAGGGCAATCCGATTTGCGAGCCATTTTTTTCATGCGGCAAAAATAATTCAAATAGAACTTGCAAAAAACAAGTGGTTGTATATTTCTTTGCACTTGCAAATCGCAAGCAACATTTTTAACAACTTTGAAATGACAACCTTACACAACGAAATCATCGTCAACGCCCCAATGGAGCGCATCTGGGCAGCCCTGACAAACATCGAGGAACTGGAAAAATACGACCCCACAGTGCTAAAATCCACCGCCACTACTCCGTTGAAAAGCGGAATCGGCGCAGCTCGAAAGGTAGAGATGCGGGATGGTAAAAATTGGTTCGAGGAAAAATGCACCGTCCTGGCGACGCACGAAGCCTTGACCTACGAACTGACCGCCTGCTCGTTCCCTGTTCAAAGTTTGAAGCACAGTTACAGTTTTGAAAATGCAGGCCCTGGAATGGTGAAAGTAAAACAGGTGATGGAGTATCAAATGAAATTTGGGTTGCTCGGCAAAATCATGGATTCCCTTATGGTCAGGAAGCAATCCGACAAGGGCATCAAGGCTTTCATGACGGGCCTGAAATCATTTACCGAAAATTAAACCAATGCCTTACAGTGAATTTTTAGCCGACCGTGTCCGCCGTCGTCTTTTGTCCTCCCATTATTTTGAAAAAAAAATGATGGGCGGTCTCATTTTCATGGTCAATGAAAAAATGTGCATCGGCGTGGACACCGACCGCAAATCGGGCGACGACCGTCTGATGGTAAGAGTAGGAAAATCGGTTTATGAAGACCTGCTCGAGCTCCCCGGCTGCCGAATAATGGATTTCACGGGTAAGCCGATGAAGGGATTTTTGTTCGTTTACCCCGAAGGCTTCGACAGCGATGCCGACCTTGATTTTTGGGTGGGAAAAGCCTTGGCATTCAATAAAGAAGCTTTGCCGTCGAAGAAAAAGTAGGATGTTCCAAAGTATAGTTGTTGGAGTGAAAATTTCGACAACTGAAAGTTGGCGTTACACCACCCTCGGCGCCAACATCTTATACAGCACCGGCGTGACAATCCGCGACAGCAGCGTGCTCGAAATCAAACCCCCAATCAGCACATAAGCCAAGGGCGAGTACAAGGGGTTTTCCTCCACCGCAATGGGCAGCAAACCACCAATGGCCGTGAGCGAAGTGAGCAAAATCGGCACAAAACGAATCTCGCCCGCTTCCTGAATCGCATCGTCCAGGCTTCGGCCCTGCGCTCGCAGTTGGTTGGTGAAGTCCACGAGCAAGATGGAGTTTTTCACCTCGATGCCCATCAGTGCGATGAGGCCCACTACCACGGTGAACGAGAACGGGTAGCCCGTGGCCAGCAAAATCAAGATAGCCCCGATGATGCCGAGCGGGATGACCGACAGCACGATGATGGTGCTTTTAAAGGTTTTGAATTCCAAAATCAGCACGGCCATCAAGCCGAAAATGGTCAGCAGGATGATGGGGCCAAGGCCGCTAAAAGTCCGTTCCGCGCTTTCCACCTCGCCCGCCATTCGGTACGAATATCCCTCCGGCATTTTCATTTCCGCCATTTTTTTGCCCAAATCGCGGTTCAGTTCGGCGGCGCGGAAATCGCTTTTTACAAAAGCGGTCACGCTCGTGAACCGGTCTTTGTTGTAGTGCTGAATGTAGTTTGGGCTGGGCTTGAACTCTACTTCCGCCACTTGGCTGAGCGGAATGGCAGTGCCGGGGATGTTGTTGATGTAGAGGTTTTTGAGCGCGTCGAGCGTGGTGTTTGCGCCGCTTTTTGGCACCGTCACCGTCAGGTTGTAATCTTCGCCGTCGGCCTCGGAAGCGAAGGTGCCGAGGTTCAGCCCAGCGATGGCGAGCCGCACCATCCGGTCAATGTCGGCCACGGGGATGCCCATCGTGGCGGCCTTGTCTTTGTTGATTTTTATCTGCAAATCGGTCTTCACTGTAGCGAGGGG
>JBJXFT010000210.1:0-4886 GCA_046155725.1 Saprospiraceae bacterium | reverse complement strand
TTGATGACTTTGATTTTCATCTTCACATCCGTCTTGGGGCGGTCGCTGGGGTTTTTTTCCACGGCGGCGATTTTGTCAATCACGTCCAAGCCTTTGATGACGCGCCCAAATACCGTGTATTCGCGGTCGAGTTGCGGCGTACCACCATCGGCGAGGTATCCAGCGCGCTGTTCGGGGGTGTAGTGGAAGCGGCGCATGCTCTCGATTTGAGCGAGGGTCTGCTCGTTCACCGGGCCGCTGCCCTGCACGATGTAAAACTGCGAGCCAGAGGATTTTTTCTCCGGATTGCTGGGGCCGCCCGTGCGGGCTGCGGCCAGCGCGCCTTTGAGGTGGCAGAGCGAATCCACAAATTCAGCGGGGACTTGGTAACCCGGGCCGCCCATGCCGAGCGCTTTGCCAGCAGGGGCGTTGCGCGAGTCGGGGTCGCCGCCTTGGATCATAAAGCCGCCGATGACGCGGTGGAAAAGCAGGTCGTTGAAGTAGCCTTCTTCGGCAAGTTTGATAAAATTGTCGCGGTGCTTGGGCGTGGCGTTGTAGAGTTCGGCGGTCATGGTGCCGAATTCGGTTTCGATTTCCACGAGGCAGCGCTCGGGGGCTGTGACTTGAACCATTTGTTTGAAAGTTGTGATTTTTTTGCCTTTGGTGGCTTTGAGCGTAACGGTGAAATTGCCCGAATGGGTGTAGCGGTGCGTGGGGCTGGC
Organism: Saprospiraceae bacterium; assembly: GCA_046155725.1. GTDB lineage: Bacteria > Bacteroidota > Bacteroidia > Chitinophagales > Saprospiraceae > M3007. The sequence continues at coordinate 4,185 of JBJXFT010000210.1, read as the reverse complement.
TTCCGTGGAAGTGGCCGCGTCGCCAAAATCCCATTCGTAGGTGGTGGGCTTTTTTGAAGTCGGTGTGGTGTTCGTGAAAATGACTTCTCCCGGTGCCACGATTTTTTGGGCCGACACGGTGAACTTGGCCTGTGCGCTGGCAAAATCCGCAGACAGCAACCAAGCGGCAATGAGGTTGAAAAGCAATAGTTTTTTCATGTTTTTGAAAAATGTTTGTGCGGGAGTTGTGGTAAAAACCCGCCTTCGCGCTGCGCGCTATGGCGGATACCCTCCGTCGCGTTTCACGCTATGGCGGGTAAAGGGCGCAAAGATGCGGCAAAGGGTTCATTTTTCTGCTTGCCGTCTTGGCCATCATGTACAGTCAACGCAAAGTGGTTTTGAGCGAAGAAGCCGTTCAACTGGCTGACACCAATCTCTCTAAACCATCTAAATTCTCTAAACCACTCTAAACTGGCTATATCACTTGCTCAGTACCGAATCATCCGTGGCCGCTTCTCCAAAGTCGTTGACCAGCAGGAGCACTACGCGGCGGTTCCACTTGCGGTTTTCGGGCGCGTCGGTGCGGTCGTCGCCCTCGTCTTTGTTTGCCTGTATGGGGTTGGCTTCGCCAAACACTTCCATCAGCATCCGGTCCATGCGGATCCCTTTGTAGGCCAAATAGTTGCGGGCCGAGCGCGAGCGGTTGGCCGAGAGGCGGCGGTTGGCTTCCGCGCTGCCAATGCCATCGGTGAAGCCGTGGATTTTGAGTTTCAGCCCGGGGTTGTCGCGCAATTGCTCATAAAAACGGGTGAGTACCGACTTGGCATCGGGCGTGAGGCTGTATCGGCCAAACTCAAAATAGATCGTGTTGGTTGTCTCCTTGCGCTGCGGGTCCAGCAGGTACACCGTGCCGTTGCGGAAGTACGGACAGCCCCCGCCGCACAGCACGCGCTGTTCTTCGAGGTCAATGATGAGGGCGTAGGGGAATCCTTTTGCGGCCACTTCTTTGCGCACCACCTCTGCATCGTCGCGGGTTTTGAAAGCCCCGGCGAAGTAGCGGTAGAGGCCGAGTTGGTCGGTCGTTTCCACATACGTTTCGATGCCGCGCTCTTTGAAAAACGAGGGCTTCATGCGCTCGCCGTAGGCGGCTATTTGCACTCGAAAGTCTTGTGCAAGCAATTGGTTTTCAAAAACAAAAAATGCCGCGAGGGTAAAAATGGGGAGGGTAAATCGTGTCATGGGAAATGTTTTTGCGGTGAGAAATCGGAGGCAAAAATAGTGCACAATCAATACCCTGAAATAATACAAATATTCAAGGCTTTGAAAAAATCGCCCCATCGGGACGGAATCTTGGCAGAACTGTCACCAGTCACTGATACAGCGCGCAAATCTGATTGCCCAAAAGGTGCGCTCACCCCACGCAAGGTGTGGTCAGAATGACACGCCCTCGCCTCACAGCCACCTTACCAGCCCAAAATCCTGCCTATGCGGCAGCATCGGGTGCTTCGGGAAAAGCCGGAAACCATACTCGAACACGCCCGCCGTGCGCGGCACGAACGAGCAGGCAAAAACCGCTTCCGCGCCCTTCGTGCTTTTCAAATCCAGTTCCTGCGCAAAAAGAAATTCGAGTTCTTTTTCCGAATGGCGTTTGTAAAAAACCACCTCCAAGCCAAGGTCCTCCGCCTTCAAACCCTGGAGGTTCAAAGTAGCCGTCGCGTCAAATTTTTCGCCGAGGGGCAAAGATCGGTTGAAGGTGTCAGGCGCTTGCAAGTCAACCAGTTCGATGCCTTGCCAACTATGGCGGACGCGGGTTTTCCATTCGGCCAATTGGCGGGCGAGCGCGTAGTCTTTTTGCTTGAGTTGCTCGCTGCGTTTGGCAAGTTTGGAATAAAAACGGGTTTGATAATCGCCCAGCATACGCCCCATTACAAACTCTGGCGCGATGTCGGCGATGGTGTTTTTGATGTGGCTCACCCAGCGTTCCGACACGCCGTTTTTGTCCTGCTCGTAGTACGTCGGCACGATGTCGTTTTCGAGCGTGTTGTAAATCGTCTCCGCGTCGAGTTCGTTTTGCAGCGCGGGCTGCTCGGGGTAAGTGTCTTTTTCGGGCAAAGCCCAGCCCGCGCCGGGGCGGTAGCCTTCGCACCACCAGCCGTCGAGGACGGAGAAGTTCATCACGCCGTTCATCACGGCCTTCATGCCGCTCGTGCCAGAGGCTTCTTTTGGGCGCACGGGGTTGTTGAGCCACACGTCCACGCCCTGTGTGAGCAGTTTCGCCATTTCCATGCTGTAGTTTTCGAGGAAGATGACTTTGCCCCGGAAGTCGGGGTTTTTCGTGGCGTGGTATACCAATCGGATGAACTCTTGGCCGCCCTTGTCGGCGGGGTGCGCCTTTCCGGCAAAGAGGAAAATGACCGGGCGCTCGGGGTTGTTTACGATTTCGGCGAGGCGTTTTTCGTTGCTGAAAAGCAACGTAGCGCGTTTGTAAGTGGCAAAACGGCGGGCGAAGCCGAACACCAGCGCGTCGTCTTTGATGGCGTTCACGACCTCAAAAGTGCTGCGCGGGTTTTCGCCCCGGCGCATCAGGTCGTCGGCCAAAGACTTGCGCACCCAATCAAGCAGGCGTTTTTTCAGCAATCGGCGGATCGCCATGATTTCCCCATCTGGCACTTGGTGGATTTTGTGCCACAAATTCTTGTCCGTCTGGTTTTCCAAAATCCCTTTGCCCAATTTTTTCTCGTAAAAATCCAGCCATTCGCGCGCCACCCAAGTCGGGAAATGCACCGAATTGGTGACGTAGCCGATGTTGCTTTCTGCAAAATTGTAGTCGGGGTTCAGTTCCTCGAACATCCTCTGGCTCACTTCGCCGTGCAGGCGGCTCACGCCGTTCACCTCTTGGCTGGTGCGGATGGCGAGGTTGCTCACGTTGAAAAGTTCGAGCGGGTCATTCGCTTTCACCCTGCCGAGGCCGACGAGGGTTTCCCAAGGGATGTCGAGCGCGTAGGTGTACTCGAAGATATAGTCGCGCAGGAGGGCTTCCGAGAAAGTGTCGTGGCCCGCAGGCACGGGTGTGTGCGTGGTGAAAAGTTGAGTGGAGCGCACTACTTCCAAGGCTTCCTCAAGGCTCAAACCTTCGTCTTTCATGTAATTGCGCAGCCGTTCGAGGCCGAGGAAGGAGGCGTGGCCTTCGTTCAAATGGAACAAATCCGGGTTGGTGCCGATGGCTTTCAGCGCCCGCAGCCCGCCGATGCCGAGCAGGAGTTCTTGGCGGAGCCGGTTCTCGTTGTCGCCGCCATAGAGTTGGTGCGTGATGTTGCGGTCTTCCCAGATGTTGTCGTCAATGTCCGTGTCGAGGAGGTAGAGCGGCATTCGGCCCACGGGCAGCATCCACACCTTGGCCCACACGGTGCGGCCACTGAGGTTGACGTGGATTTTGACCCACTCCCCCCGCTCGTCGCGCACGGGCTGGAGCGGGAGTTGGGTGAACTTGACGGGTTCGTAGTTGTGCAATTGCTCGCCGCTGTTCGAGATTCCCTGCTGGAAATAGCCGTAGCGGTAGAGCAAACCCACCGCCACGAAGTTGGCATTGCGGTCGCTGATTTCTTTCAGATAGTCGCCCGCCAGCACGCCGAGGCCGCCGGAGTAGAGGCGCAGGCTTTGGTGGAGGCCGTACTCCATGCAGAAGTAGCCGATTTGCGGCCCCGTCTTGGTGGGGGCTTTGTCCATGTAGTCGCGGAAAGATTTGTGGACACGCTTCATCCGCGCCACAAAATCCGAATCGGCCAAAAGTTCTTGCGCGCGCTCGATGCTCAGTTCGTCGAGCAGGGCCACGGGGTTGTGGTGGAGCGCGGCAAATTTTTGCAGATCAATGTTTTGGAAGAGTTCGATTGCCTCGTGATTCCAGCACCACCAGATGTTTTGCGAGAGTTCGGCGAGCGGCGCGAGGCCGTCGGGGAGTTTGGGTTCGATGAAAATGCGCTTGAGTTTTGCGCCGCTCTGGGTCAGGTTGCCCACCATATTGTGAGAGAGTGAGAGGGGTGAGAGAGTGAGAGGGGTGAGAGGGTTGAGAGGGGTGAGAGGGGTGAGAGGGTTGAGAGGGTTGAGAGGGGTGAGAGAGTGAGAGGGGTGAGAGGGGTGAGAGGGGTGAGAGGGGTGAGAGGGGTGAGAGGGGTGAGAGGGGTGAGAGGGGTGAGAGGGGTAGATCGG
>JBJXFT010000197.1:0-14151 GCA_046155725.1 Saprospiraceae bacterium | reverse complement strand
TGTTGCTCATCGGCATCTTGCTGGCGGTGGAGGTTTCCAATTTTCGATTCCGATGGAACGAGCGCCAATTGGAGCAGCCCGTGTTGCGGCTTGTGCTATTTGCCACGGCCTTGTGGCTCATCGCGTTCTTCGGCAGTTTTGGGGCGAATGCTTTTATCTATTTTCAGTTTTAGGTTGTCGTTTCAGGCCCAACCCTGGCGTGAGAAAGGGGGGTAAAGCGAGGCTAAGATTTGATGAAATCTAAGGCTGCTCCTACCCATTTCTTGACCTTGTCTTGAAGTTGATCCTCAAGATTAGAGGGAAGGAAATCCATTATTCTGAATCTATCAAAGATGATTCCTGCATTACTTGCTTTTGAATACCACTGATCGGAAGGAAATGAATCGCAAATAAAGTAGAGTCGAACCGGGGACACCGCTGGTGCGTCCTCCAGCCAGTTTCGGCAGAAAGCATCTGGCTGAAGTTGCGAGATTGATTCTTCCCAATGTGTACCTGTTTTACATTGTCCGAAGCCTATCAATTTAGATTGACGTTCATCGTGAAAGGTCTTCCATACGACAACATCCAATTTAGCGTCTTTTTCAGTTGGTTTACTTTTGTTTCGAGTTTTAAATGCGGTGCCTTCTCCTAACTTTTTGCACAAGTCGTTTACCTTATCAGGAAAACTAGCGCCGATGCTTGCCGTGCCAAAAACCAAACAATTTGCCCGCTCTCCCCAATAATTCTTCGCAACCTGAGCGGAAAAATTCTCAAAGAGCAGTGTGCCATCAATACAATTCTGGGTTCTGTCGTCCCTCATATTCAAGCGTGTTGCCAAAAGTAAGTAGGCATAATTGACAGTCGCCCAACTCTCAATAGGTAACTCCAACTTCAAAGCATATCCTCCATTTTCTATGGAGAAAGGGTAATTCCCTCCGCATGCCTGCTCCCTTCTTTGGATTTCGGCGCAGACTTCGTCAAACTTTTCATTGTTGAAAATATCACTTTCATCTTCAATTCCATTTATCTCGACCTCATCGTCGCCTTGTGCGGCGGCACGATAAATTTCCCGGAAGGGGATTCTTCCTCGCTTACTTTTCAGACACTTGAACTCGTAAAAATCTGTGATGTCTGAAACGTCATCAGTCAAATTAGGAAATTTATCAGGAAGCTTGAACATCAGTCAATGGTTCTTTTTTTGGGTTGTACTGGCAACGTTGCGGTGTGCTTTTCTTTCATTCCATTAAAAATTGATTCTGCTAAATCGGCGATGGTCTTGGCAGTTTCAACCATATCTCTACTTTTCCCATCAAACCCCGTGACAAGGTATTTCTGTACATCGTACAAAGATCTCTTGGCATCATTCAGGCTTTGTTCAAATTTCAAAGGGTCAGGTAGGCTAATTTCGTAAGCCACCTCAAGTGTTTGATTGGATCGTAAAGCGGCTATAGATTCCTTGCTCCCTAACGCCATTCCCAAATGTTTTAGATCTGGGTTTTGGCTAACTATCAATGGCTTCGCCTCGTTTTTTTTGCTGCCGAACATCCAAGTTAGTAACTCGCCTAACTCTTTCAATTTCTCATTTGGCACCAGTTCAGTAGCCCCTTCTCTGAATTCGTTTAGTCCGATGAAGCTTTTAATATTTTCATGATTCAGGCCATTATAGAGGTGAGAGAAATACAAACGTTTAGCAGGTACGTCCTCGAGACTAAACACCTTAGATTTTTCTGCCTGTTCGATAACCATTAATGCCTGATAGAGCTTCGTGGCAATTTTTGTGGTATCACCTATTTGTTTGGCTATCTCTGGAATAGGCAGTCCATATTCGTTTCGAATTTGAGCGATAAACTTTGCCTTCGCATAGCTTCCCCATTTTGCGGCACCATTGACATGTTTAAAACCGATAAACCGCCATGCATCTTGTCTTGTCGCTTCGATACAAGGTAGTTCTTTGAGTTGAACTTTTATGTCTTGGGGGATGGCTGGCAAGTCGGACGATCCATGGTCTTCGACAAACCCGGGCGTTAGAATTGCCTTGACAGCAGCAAGTCGCCTGTTTCCCTCGATGACGATGTACTTTCCCGCCTCTGAGGCTTCGATAACAATGAGTGGCTCATGTTGGAAAAAACCACTCGCGGCGATGGAAAGATAAATCTCTTCCGCACCCATCGAATCCCATAGTTTGGCAAGTATTTCTTCCTGCGGAGTGCTGGCATCTATGCCAAATTCACTCAACCGAGGATTCAGGAAATCAAATAGCAAGTCGTCAATCTTTACCCGAGTGATATTGGAAGTCATTTACGATAAACTTTGAAAGCGATTTAGGCAAAAAACTTTGCCGTTTTACAAGTCCCTCCCCCTTTTGTTAGGCTGAAAAGCAGCAAAGAAGGTGTAGGTTTGCGGCTGTTTAGGAGCAAAGTTCTAAAAATTCAACAAAATTTGCGATCTTCAAATGCAAACGCTCGAAGGGATTGGCAATCTGAAAGGACACAGCACCGCTGAAGCAAGATGGGCGGGCTTTGGGCCCTACTATGCCATGTTTCCGATTGAGTTTGCCTTTAAGGTAGTCAATGAGTTCTCCTCCTCAGGAGAATCCGTCTTGGATCCATTCGCTGGGCGGTGTTCAAGTATCTACGCTGCGAGTGTTCTCGGAAGAAGAGGAGTGGGTATTGAAATAAACCCGGTGGGGTGGCTTTACGGAAAAGTAAAGATTAATCCTGCTGAGATCGGATTAGTTATGGAAAGGCTACATGAGGTCTATGAAAGCAGAAACCAGTTTTCAAACCAGTTGGAAGATTTGTCGGAGTTCTTCCATGTCTGTTATTGCAGGGAGGTTTTACTGTTCCTCCTTGCTTGTCGTGAGCAGCTGAACTGGCGGCAAAATGATGTAGATGCTACCTTGATGGGCATCATTTTGGTTTACCTGCACGGAAAGTTGGGGGAAGGGCTTTCCAACCAAATGAGGCAGACAAAAGCCATGGGGCTGGATTATTCCGTTAAGTGGTGGAGAGAAAAAAATATGGAGCAACCACCCCAACTAAATCCCTTGGATATTTTGGCGGAAAAAATCAAGTGGAGATACGAGAAAGGGATTCCCAACGGTGAAAAAAGCGAAGTGATTTTTGGAGACAGCACAGTTGAGTTGGCAAAGATCAAGGACCGGATTCCGACAAATTTCCCTAAGTTCTCGCTTCTCTTTACGTCTCCCCCTTATTATTCAATCACTAACTACCATGCTGATCAATGGTTAAGGCTATGGGTTTTGGGCGGGAAGCCATTTCCCACCTATGGTGGGCACGAACATAAAGGAAGATTCCTTTCAAAAGAGAAGTATAAAGACCTTTTGTCCAGGGTATTTTCTGAGTCTGCTTCTTTGTTGAAAGTAGATTGCGTGGTTTATGTAAGAACTGACGCTCGAAAATTCACTTTAGAGACTACTAAAGAAATTTTACAGACATCATTTCCAAAGCATAAGCTTCTTGAAACGGCTAAGCCTTTCCATTCGAGGACTCAGACAGAACTTTTTGGGGACACATCTAAAAAGCCAGGCGAGGTTGACTTAATCCTTACTGTATAACAGAAGCCGTTCCTCAGCACAAAACACAGATTATGACAACCGAAATCGGCAAAGCAATCAGGGTTTCATTAGGCGGCAATGCCTTTGCCCAATTCCCGGAAGAGTTGGCAGACATCGCTGAAGCCGTTGAAAAATCGCGGTACATCCTCCGTCTGGAAAAAGACTTCGACGGCATGGGCAGCGAACCATCTTCCCCGGAAACATGGCAAAAAGCAGTTCGTTTCGTGGCCGATTACGCCAATTGGCTGTTCGACCTGTTCAGCAAAAAAATGGCCGTCCCCAAAATCTATCACGCGCCCACTGGCAGCATTGATATTTACTGGGAAAACGAACGCTTTAACCTGCTCATCAACATCTTGTCGGGCAATGAGCCTGCTACTTTTTATGGCGACAACTACCAGGGGCAGGTAACGGAGGGCAGGTTTGACCCTGAAAATTTCCAACAAGCAAGGAGTGTGGGTTGATTCGCTGTCATTGCCTCATGGGCTCACTCAATTGCAACAAAAAATCTCGCGCAGCCCGTGCTCCCCGCACGAAAAGGTCGAGTTTGCCCGCTTCCGAAATATGGAAGTCCAGCCAGTTGTAGTCGCCCGTATCAATTTCGCCGACGGAGCGGTTCAATTCCGGGTGTTGCACAAAAAAATCGTTGTCGTGGAACGCCATCATAGAGTTTAGCATCGCTCCGGCATACGTTCCGAACGAGTCGCAGGTCGCGTAGGAATCTCGCCCGATGCCTAATTTTATACCAAAAACGGGTGCGTCGGCAACCTCTCCGGGTTTGTAAAAAAGAGAAATGGGGAAGTTGGACATGGAGCCACCGTCGGCAAAAAAAGCCTCTGGCGGAATGGGGCCGCGATAGTTCGCCAATTGTGACCAACGCTGCTGCGCTTCCTGCCCCGTGGGGAGGTTTTTTGCCACAAAAGGATAAAAGAACACCGGGACGCTCATGCTTGCCCGCACAAAATCTGCCGGGCATACGCTTCCCGGATCTGCCCAGTACAGCGATGCCATGTCGGGCAGCGCGACTTTGGTGCCGGTGGTCACCTCGGCTGTCACCACCGAAACCCGCTCCCAACGCTGCGGCGGCACAGGGTCGCCCGTTCGGATGTCTCGGATGCCCACAGGCGCAGCAGCTCGCACAGCGCGCAAATCATCGAGCGTGTCCACGCCGCGCCCGTGAAGCAATTCGGCCATCCAAAGCCGGAACGTTTCGCCGGGGTTGAGACCAAAATGATCTTCCAATTCGTCGAGCACTTTTACCGTAAGCCGCGCTTTTTTGGCCTTGCGCATATCTTTGTCAAACATGGCAGCCACAAATTTTTGCACTTCTTCGTTGCCGTCAATGAATTCGGAAAAATCTTTGGAAGCCACTTTTTCGATGAGCCACTCGGACTTGGCTTCGGCGATTGGCCCGCCGCCCGCCAACAGCATGGCCATGATGCTCCCTGCCGAAGTGCCTGCCACTTGGAGAAAGCGTAGGTCAAGTTGTTCGAGCACATAGATGTAGCCCAACAAGGCTACGCCGAGGGTGCCGCCGCCTTCCATCACGAGGTCAACGTATTGGTTGCCCGCATCGTCACGGATGGCAGAGCGGGCAAACCCCTCTGGGAGCATCGCCGCTTGCGTTTTGAGGTGGCCTATGATGGAGCAGACTTCGGGGTGTTGGGTATAATCGCTGGTTTGCATAAATGAGTTGATTTAAAACTGCCCAAACCTACTGGGATGCCGGAGAAGTAAAATCTATTTTCAACCAACGCGCATATTGTTTCAACAAAGGGGGTTTAGGGTGTGATCCTGGCTTGACACCTGCGCTTGCAAGGGAGTATGGGATTCGGGGAACTTGCAGCCACTGCTTGATGGTTTCGGGTCGTCGTTTGAAGAGGGAGCTTAATTCGCTGCGTTGTTTTGATACGCAACCTGTTTGCGCAGCAGGTTCATCTCACCTTTGCAACATCAAAAAATGAAGAAAAAGCACTCCAAAAAACCCACCCAAGCAAAAGCCATGATAAAAGGAAAAGACCTGCTGGCATCGGGATTCGCCGAAGGCAAAATCCTCGGCATCGCGCTCCAAATCGCCACAAGCGCATTTGCGGAAGCCAACAAACAGAAAACCCTGACGGCTTTGAAACGGGTGCGCAAAAGCCCCGGAGCATACCTCGACGATGCCACGCTGGCCCCATTGGCCAAGGCGATCATGGAAGCCGCCGAGGAAGAAGCCGCCAAAGCGACCATCGAATTGAAAGAAGAGGCCGATGCCTATACCATATTCGGGAAAGCCGGGATCGAAGAAGGCGCGCTCAACCAAATGAATATCGCGATGCGCCTGCCCGTCACGGTGGCTGGCGCCTTGATGCCCGATGCGCACCAAGGCTACGGCCTCCCCATCGGCGGGGTGCTGGCCACCAAAAATGCCATTATCCCTTACGGCGTGGGCGTGGACATCGGCTGCCGAATGGCGTTGTCCGTGTTTGATATCCCCGAGGCGCACTTCTTTGAAAACCGCTCATTTTACAAGCGCGAACTGATTGCCCACACGGTTTTCGGCGCAGGCAATGGCTTCAAAGGAAAAGACCGAGCCTACCACAAGGTGCTCGACCGCAAGGAATTTGAGATGAATAATTTGCTGCGCGGCCTGCACGACAAGGCGTTTGCCCAATTGGGTTCTTCGGGCGGCGGCAATCACTTTGTCGAATGGGGCATTCTTGATTTCGAAGAGAAAGACGAAGGGTTGGGCATCGGAAAAGGCCGTTACCTCGCGCTGCTGACACATTCCGGTTCTCGCGGGCTGGGCGCTACACTGGCCGGCCATTACACGCGCATCGCCAAAGAACAATGCAAGTTGCCGCAATATGCCGTCAACCTCGCGTACTTGGACATGGACAGTGAGGCTGGGCAGGAGTATTGGTTGGCGATGAATCTGGCGGGCGATTACGCTTCGGCGTGCCACGAAGTTATCCACCGCAAACTGACCAAAGCCATCGGCGCGACCGTGCTGGCGAAGGTGGAAAACCACCACAATTTCGCTTGGAAAGAAATGCTCAACGGCGAAGAAGTCATCGTGCACCGCAAAGGAGCGACCCCGGCTGGTGCGGGCGTGATGGGCATTATCCCCGGCTCGATGACCGCCCCGGGGTTCTTGGTGCGCGGCAAAGGCGATGCCTCCGCCATCAACTCCGCCTCTCATGGCGCGGGCCGCCAGATGAGCCGCACCCAAGCCATCAAAAATGTGAGCAAGGCCGAACTTCGCAACATCCTGCAAGACATGGGCGTATCGCTCATCGGCGGCGGTCTTGATGAAGCACCGATGGCTTACAAAGACATTCATCAGGTGATGGCTTCGCAGACGGAACTCGTGGATGTGGTCGCCAAATTTTCCCCAAAAATGGTGCGCATGGCCGATGATGGAAGCCGCGAAGATTGAAAAGAGGAAGCCGCCCCACGTTTTTCGGGGCGGCTTTTTTCGTGGGCTGTGCTATTTTTGCCGAACCGAAACCCTGCTCAATTCCACAAATCCCCCCTAAGAGCCTATCCGAGAAATCGTGCTGAGGCTGGAAGGCTTGGATTTTGAAATCAGGCAAGGCAAATTTTTTGGGCGTAGCGGTGCCCTACGGTCAAAAAATTTAACGCCGTATGATTTCAAAAGACAGACTTGCAGACCAGCAACGATTTCTCGGATAGGCTCTAAACAAATCCACAAATCATGAAACTACCCAAAGCAGAAATGCTCATCCTCTTGGCATTCTTGGTCTGCACCGCGCTGTGGGCCGTTTCCAAATGCTCCGACCGCCGTGCCGATACGGTGCGCCGCACGCGCCAAATCGAAGGCTCCGACGAAGAAGACCGCCCCGTGCGGCGCGACACGGTGGTGGTGCAATCCGCTCCTCAAATGCCCACAAACCCAGCCCCTGTGAATACCCAACGCCCCAGCCCACCCGTTGCCCAAACGCCCCAAACCACCGCTCCTGCGCCACAGCCCGGCGCAGCACCCAAACGCCCTACGCTCTCCAACCAAGCCAGCGACCCTGCCCCATCCAGCACAAGCGGTAGCACACTCTTCGCCACCATGGAGGGTCTCAAAGTGCGCAAAGAACCCGGCCTAAAAGGCGAAACCTTGGCCGAACTGAAACTCTACGAACCCGTCACGTTCCTCAATAAAAAGACCGACTGGACGCAGGAAATCAGTCTCGGCTACGAAAAAGTGACCGACCACTGGGTGAAAGTGCGCACCCAATCCGGCAAAGAAGGATGGGTATTTGGGGCAGGCGTGCATTACTACAAAATGAAACGGCAAGGCGTGATAGAGGACAAAAAAACCATTGACGAAAAAAACAAAAACAAAAACAGATGAACCTCAAAACCTTCCTCCCTGCCTTTTTTTGGCTGGTCGCCGTCACTTTCCTATCGGTAACTTCCAGTGTGCAACTTCCAAAATTCAACCTGTTTTCAATAGACAAATTGGCTCATGCAGGTGCTTATGCGCTGCTGACTTGGTTGATTTTGTGGGGACTGGAAAAGTCGAGGCAGAGGCGGGCGCAGGGCCACGAACTGTTCTTGGCATTTTGTTTCGCCACACTTTACGGTGCGGGCATGGAATGGGTACAAGGCACGTTTTTCCCCGACAGGTTTTTTGAATTTGACGATATGCTCGCCAACGCCGCCGGCGCGTTTCTCGCCATGATGCTGTTTCGGTTGTTTCGTTCATGGCAGGTTAGTTGAGTAATATTCAACCAGCCGAACTCCCGCACAGCCTACTTTTACGCCAAACAAAAGCGGTCATGCCGCCCCAATCCCTTGCGCACATTTTTCAAAATCCTTTTCCTGCTGTGTTCCGTGCAGGTTTTTTGCCAGCCAGAGTTCGACCAGCGGCTCAGTTTTGATGACATTCAAAAACTGCTCGACGAGGGCATTTCGCCACGCGATTTGCGCAAGCAAGCACTGGCTTGGTACCAATGGGCTTACTACGACGAGGAGCAAACGGGCATCTCCGATTCGGCTTTCCAATACCTTGCCCGCAGTGTCGAACTTTTCGCAAAAACCAGCGACACACTTGCCTACCAGCGCGCGCGGGCAGATTTGGCCGACCGCCTTGCTGCTCGCCAGCTTTGGGAAGAGGCAATAGAAATGCAGCAAGAAGCCCTCGAATATTTCCAACGGACGGGCAACCTAAGGCTCGAAACCCTGTTGCTCGCCCGCATGAGCAGGGTGTACTCGGACAAAGGAGAAACCCAAAAAGCGCTTTTTCTGAAAACGGCTTTTACCCAAAAAAACAGACTGCTGAGAGACACGATCTTGGCCATGGCCGTGGCGAAATACGAGGTGGAGCACAACGGTCAGATAGGCAAGTATGCCATTGCTCGCTACGAGGCTTCCCTTGCGCTGCGCTTGGCCGAGCAATTCAAGCGCAATGACTTCATCACTTGGGGGCAATACTCGGTTGGATACTACAACCTGCTGGAGCGGGACTACAAAATGGCACTTTTTTTCTTGAAAAAAGCCGAAAAATCGGCCACACGTTCCAACGTGCTGATGCGCCGCGATGTGTGTCGCCAACTTTCCCGCACTTACGAGGCGCTCGACAGCCTGCCGCTCGCACTGAGCTACGCTTACCGTGCTGCTGAAATCAGCGACAGCCTGCTCATTGAAGAACGAGAAGCCGCGCTCCACCGCCTTGCCCTCCAGTTCGACACCCGCCAAAAACGCCGCGAAATAGACCTATTGGAGAAACAAAAAATTGCCGCTCAAGAACAATCGAAGCAACAGCAATTGGGTCTCGCAGCCCTTGGCGTGGCTTTGGCCGCCATGTTGCTCGCCTTGTTTTTCATTGTGCGCGACTACAGCCACCGCTTCCGCGTGGGCAAAGTCATTGCCGCCCAAACGGCAGAAATCAACCAGCAAAAGTTTAGGGATTTAGAAAACACCCTGAAAATCGAGACGATGCAAAGCATGCTTGCTGGGCAGGAAAGCGAACGGCAGCGCGTGGCGCAAGACTTGCACGACAGTGTGGGCGGGCTGCTGGCCGCCGTCAAAATCCAACTCGAAACCATGACGGCCAAAACTCCCGAGCTCGCTCAAAACGAAGATTGGGAAAAAATCCGAAGCCTGCTCGACGAAACGGTGGCCGAAACCCGCCACATCGCCCGCAATATGCAGCCCAGCGCGCTCCTGGAATTTGGCCTCGTCACCGCCCTGCGCGACCTCACCGCACGGGTGCACGGCAAGGGAGTGCCGCACATCACGTTCCAGCACTTTGGCGAGTTTGCCGATATTGACCGCGACATGGCGCTCAATTGCTACCGCATCATCCAAGAGCTGGTGCAGAACAGCCTCAAACACGCCCGCGCGCACGAAATTTTGGTGCAAATAACCCGAACCGACAACCAACTGGCCCTCCTCGTCGAGGACGACGGCGCGGGCTTCGACCCGCAAAACACGCAAAAAGGCATGGGCACCGACAATGTGGCCCGCCGCGCCCAATTCCTCAAAGGCGAACTCAGCGTACAATCCGCCAAAGGCCAAGGTACCAGCACCTTGGTGACGGTGCCGATTTCAGAAATTAAGGGTTTACCCTGAATCGAAAACCGAGATTTGCCCTTACAAATAAGAGATTGGAATAAAGGACTTTTGTAGGGGCACTAAAAATTTACATTTCGATGAAAAAACAAGCAACCTCTGACAATACTACTAACCTTGATTTCAAGACTCTTTGTTTATTCCTTGTTTCCGTTTCCGGGGTGCTTTTTTCAGCACTGGTCGCAGTCGTGATAAATCTTCAAAAAGTGAGAGAAGAGAAGTTCCTTTTGGTACAAGAGAACAGCATCTTTAAAGCTCAGGCGAATAATTCAAGGAAGGAAGGGGGTGAAAGTATCGTGGTAAATATTTTATTGAATGTACCTGAACACCGAAATAGAACAGACTATTTGTCCCTAAAAAGGGAGGAAGTAAAAAGAAAACGGAAAGAACAGACCACGCAACAAAGCAAAAAAGGCATTGCCATTGTTGTGCCGATGCTAAATATCAAAGAGCAATCCTCTAACCCAAAAGCAGACAGTACAGCTTTGAAGGAATATCGAGATTCTGAAAGAATTAGAGGAGTAGAGCAATAGATTGGTTTTAAAGCCACTACTAACCCAGCACTGAAACCTCAGGGTTTACCCTGAACCTAAAAACCCGGTTTTGCCCTGATAAACCGGGCTGAGTTTAGGTGGACTTTTGTGCCGGGCATTTCACGAACCGATTACACAAAGTGCCTTACCCCCCGTTTTTTTTGAAAGATTGTTTTCTTCAATAGGATATGTGCAGGATGGCTTCGTTCTAAACCTTTCGCGGCAAAACGCGCCGCAACTTTCCCCCACGCTTTTGCGTGATGTGATTTAATCTTCCTACCATACGCAGTGCTAATCGCCCGCCGCTCGAAGGAGCAGCGGGCGATTTTTTTTGCGCCTGTGTTTTATCACTGCCCCTGAATCTCGTCCAAATACTCTTCGCCATCCCCTCCAGAATCGGTGGGTGCATCGAGCATCACGTCCACGGCTGCGCCTCCGAACTCGGCATCAATGGCTTTGGCAATGACCAATTTGCGCGCCTCGCTACGCTCGAACTCGGCTTTTACCGTCCGCTTTTTGCGCTTCATCTCGTACTTGTCCAGATTGCCCACGATGGTGTAGAACAGGTTGAACCAACCCTTCTTTTCGGGCAATGGGTCGAGGTCGGTGTCGTGCTTTTTGAGGCGGTTGAGCAGTACTTGCCCCGCGTTGATTTTGATTTTGTAGTCAATGTCGTTGTCGAACGTGTGCTCCCCGCTCAGCGTCATGTTCAGTGCGTTGCTTTGGATGAACATCACGGGCAGGTATAGCCGCCGGTCTTTGATTTCCAAATAGTTTTGCAAGTCGGTGAACTTGATGCGGCGCAAATCGTCGAGGTGGATGTAGGTGGCGAAGTCCTCGAACATCTTGACCCCCAGCATTTCGCCATTGGTAGCCTCCAAGTCGGCGAGGGCGCGTAGGCGATTCATGTCGAACGCGCCCGCGTCGTCCCAGTAAGCCCATAGCACCACGCGGCCACTGAGCCTGCCGCGCATATTTGCGTCGGTGATGACCTCCTGCCCAAAATTCTCGCATTGCGCCAGCATGGTTTGTAAGTCGAGGTTTTGGGCGGTGATGCGCATTTTGAGCGAGGGCGCGAGCTCGAAGCGGGCATTGCCGTCAAGCGCGATTTCGCCCTGCATGGCCGAGGCGTTTCCCGTGATGTTCAAGTTGTTGCGGTCAAATTCAAACTTGCCACCGAAGTTTTTCCCTTCTATTTTTCCGTATTTGAACCCGCCGATGCTCGCCTCAAAAGTGCCTTTCAATTTTTCCATGCGGAGGCTTCGCGCGGCATTTTTTTCCTTTTTCAACGAATCCAATTGCGCCTCCCCGCCCGCTTGGTTGGCGGTGGTTTGCACTGTGAACATTTCCAAAAGTTGGCTCACGTCGAGATTTTGCGAGCGGAGTTTTGCGCCAAATTCGAGAAGCGCGTCCGCCGTGTTCAGCGAATCGGCGAACAGTACGGGCAGCAGGTTTTGGGCCGAGCCGTCCAGCGCGAAATCGCTCCGCCCGGCGCGTAGCACAAAACTGTCGAGCCGGAACTCGTTGTCCTGCAAACGCATGAAACCTGACTCGACCAGCAGGGGGACTTTGTTGTAGGTCAGCGCGGCGTTGTCGAACTGGATTTCGCCCGCCGCGTTCACTTGGCTGATGCGGCGCATACTCGTCATGTCGGCGTAGCGGCCTTGCACCGTGAGGCGGTTCAGCCGAATGAGGCCATCGCCCGAGGTGACAAGATCGTTGTCAAAAAGCCCATAGGTGGCATCGAGTGGTATCGCGCCGTTGGCGCTAAAATCCACCACCGGGTCGTCCAGATGGTTGATTTTCAAAGACAGGCTCAACGCCTGCCCGCCAAAATCGCCTTTGAAATCGGCCATTTCAAACTCGCCGCTTCCGTCTGGCTGGGCGTTGTATCGGGCGCGGAACGACACGTTGCGCAGGGGGCTTTGGAGTTTTTCGGAAGTCACTTTTCCGTCGCGGAGGGTCACCTCGAAGCCGATGGCGGGGGTTTCGGTTTTGCTCAATCGGCCTTTCACGGTGCCGCTGCAGGAGTAGTTGCCCGAGCTCTGGAACTCGCGGAAATACTCGTGGTAGGCTCCCGGAAGCAGGTTGGCGATCATCGAAATATCGCCCTCTTGGCTCGTAAGTTTGAAGTTCAGTTCGGTCGCGTCGGGCTTCGTCACGGCCAGCCCTTCCACATTGAAAGTGTTGCCGCCGAGCGTGAGTTCCACATTTTGGAGGCCGTAGGCGCCGCGCTTGAGGTCAACGGCCAGCACTGCATTGTAGCGCAGGTTTTCGCCCGCGAGGTAGCGGCTGCTGTCGGAGTCGAGGCGCACCATTTTGAGCTCGGCTTGGCTGGAAAGGCGGAATTGCTGGGCGGAAAAATTGCCGCTTGCGCTGGCTTGGCTCACCACCATTTCGGCGGCTTGCTGGGTGGGGGCGTTGTCGTACAAAATCGCCACGTTTTGGAGTTCGGCGTTTTCGAGGGCGAGGCGGAGCGTGCTTTCGGCGGCGGGTTTTTTGGAGGCTTTGGGTTCTTTGAAAATGTCGGTGTTGGATTTTCCGGCACGGTTCACCACAACGCGGATGGCACCGTCGCGCAGGCGCATGGAGTGGATTCGGAGGTCGTCGCCAAACAGGCTGAGCAGGTCGAATCGGAACGAAAGTTCCTCTGCTGCAAGGAGTTGGCCGCCGAGCGCGTCTTTGAGCCGCACTTGCGAAAGGTTGATGGAAGCGGCGGGGAAATCAGACAGTAGGGAGAGGCTGGCATCGCCCACGCGGAGTTCGGTTTGGAGGTTTTTGTTGATTTCGGCCACGAGTTGCTGGCTCACTTGCTTGTCAAAAAAAGCGGCGATGACGACCAACAAAAGCAACAGGCCAAGCACAGACAACAGTAAGCCGAACAAGATGCGGCGCGGCCAAGAACGGCGAGGGGGCGGGTAAGTGGGCGGGACTGCCATGGATCGGAAAGGATTTTGCGAAAGCGAAGGTAAGCCTTGGCACTTGAAACTACTTGGAACGCTTCCCTGAGTTCACGATCCAAACCCCGATAATGGTGAGCGTCATGCCCGCCAATTCCCACTCCGTGAGCGATTCGCCGAGCAAAGCCCAGCCAAGCAAAATGGCGACCACGGGATTGATGTAAGTGTAAAGCGACGACACGGTGGCGCTCAAGTGTTTCAGCGCGAACATATACAGCGTGAAAGCTAGCGCAGAGCCTACCACAGTCAAATAGGCCAGCGAAAGCCAGCCTTGTGTAGTGTGGTGGATGATGTGCGAAGCGTCGAAAAAGAAACTCATCACAAAACCGCCCAAGCCCCCGGCGGTAATCTGTAGCCCCGCATTGAGCAAAGGCGATACGCTGGGAGAGTTCAATTGTTTCGACATCACGGTGCCGAGCGACCAAGTGAAGCAAGAAGCAAAGCACCCCGCGATGCCCCAGCGATATTCGGGGCGCACAAAATCCAGCCAGCCATGGCTGAAAATCAGTGCCAGCCCTCCAAAGCCCAGCAA
>JBJXFT010000191.1:0-6898 GCA_046155725.1 Saprospiraceae bacterium | reverse complement strand
TTGACCAGCATTTTGTTTTTTTCAAAAGAAATCGCGCCACCAGCGGGAGTCAGCGTCACGAGCAGCGCAGCGTCTGCGGGGACGTTCAGGTTCACCGTCCCGGTCACGTTTTGCAAAAGGAAAGTCTCGGAAAGCGCATCGTACACATCCACGGGGGCGTTGCCGACGGCCAGTTCCACAGTCCTGGTTTGTAGATAAGGATTGAAAAACAAACAGGTCGGGTAGGCCGCGCCGCGATAGAAATCGGTGGGCAGAAGATTGACTTTTAGGATTTTCGGGACGTTCGTTTTTTCCAGCATCGCGCCGAGGTAGCCGATGGAGGAGCTGCCGTACAAGGCCAGATTGGTGCCAGCCCAGCCGCCGTTCACGGCATCGCCCGTGGAAAACGGCGCGTTGCCCTGCCATTTTTCGCGCAAGGCTTCGTAGCCAATCACGCGGTCGGGGTCGTGGGCGTTCGACCAAGCGGATGCGTCTTGCAGGGCATTGGGCAAAAAGCCGGGGTAAAAAAGCCGCGTCGCGTTGGCGAGGTTGAGCACCCATTTGCCGATGGCGCGGGCGAAACGCTTGTCGTAGCGCAGCATCGGGACGAGCATGGCCGCTTGTTGCACACCGTTGAGTTGGAAAGCGTAATCGTTGCCCGCGTCGTTGGCCTCGCCCACCAAGCCGCTCACGCCAAAGCCGCCCCAGTTGCCGACGATGGTACCCCAGCCGCGCAGGGGGCCTCGGTCAAATGACCAATTGACCATCTTTTCCACGTCGTAGTCGGTGCCGAGTTCGGCGTTCATTTTCGCCGCCGCGTAGGTGCCGTAGGGCAATTGCAGTTCGTAACTCGGGTTTGAATTCCATTCGCTCAAAAATTCCATGCTCCACTCCGCGCCTTGCAGGTAGGCGGGGTTGCCCGTTTTTTTGTAGGCGTGGTACAGCACCCAAGCATAAGCCCCGGCGGCTTCCGGCTCCGGCACGCTGGTCGCGTTGGGCTGCTGGGTCTGGAAATTGAAGGCGCGGTAATTCATGTTCGCCTTTTGCCAAGGGGTCGCGCTGCCGCCGAGCGTGCGGACGGATTCCAGAAAGCGGTCGGCCACCGAAACGAACTGAAAATCAGCGTCGCCGCCCGCGTCCGGGTAGAGGTCGTAGAGTTGGTAAAAGAAAACATTGGGCATCAGGTCGTACCACCAATCGCTGCCGCTGCCGCTGTTCGGGTTGTTGAGGTAGATGCCCTGGCCGTTGTTTTTATTGAAAAAATCTTGGCTCATCAGCAGCCAGTTTTGGCCGTATTGGTCGGCCTTGTTCGCGCCAGCCAGCGTTGCGCCGACGAGCGAGGGCAGCACGTTGATGGCTTCGCTGTTCTGCGGCGAGTTGGTGCCGACGTAGGTGTGGAGTCGAAAGGCAGGGTTTTGGGGGTAGTTCAGGCCATTGGGTTGGAGCGAAACGAGGGGCAAATACTGCCCGGTTTTCGTCGCATCGTACACAAAGGAATCATATCGCAAGGCGACCTCGCGCCAGTCGCGCAGGTTGTAGGGCGAGGGTTCGTTGGGCATCATTTCGATGCGGGAAACAGCGATTTGGCCCGGCTGCGCGGGGAGCCAAAATGCCGTGAGTAGCAAAAAGAGAAATGCGGTGTATTTGATAATCATGCTTGCTTTTTGATTTGACTACGCTTTGCGTGAGATGGAACGCAGGTGCGGACAACCCGGATTTCTATAATTTTCAGCACCGTCTTCACTAAGAAACCTGTCGAAGTTTCCCCCTCCCACGGTGTCATTCCGACGCAGGAGTCCCGAGGCGTTCGGGATGACCGGGAGCAATGCTCTCACTTCGCTTTTGGGCAGATTCCTCCTGCGTCGGAATGACACCGTGGGTAGGGTTGCGCTCACTTATTTCTTAGCCATGCGAATTAGGAGTTGACTTTTCCCGAAGGGAAATCATGTTTATAGCATCGGCCAAGCCTCAAATTCCCGAATCCCGAAGGGATTGTATGTTCAAAAACATAGAATCCCTTCGGGATTCGGGGCTGCATGGGTGTCTGGTAATCTATAAACATGGTTTCCCTTCGGGAAATGGACAATTGGTTTTCAACCCCTAATTCGCATTAGCCAATAGGACTCTTAGTAATTCAGGTTCTGCATCAGCGCCGGGTTCAAATCCAATTCAGTCTGTGGCAATGGGAACACCTCGTGCTTGCCCGCCTGGAATCCCGGCAGTTTTTGCGCGGCCAATCCCCAGCGCACGAGGTCGAAAAAGCGGTGCATCTCGAAGCCCAATTCCACCTGGCGTTCGTGGCGCAGGGCTTCGAGCAGGGTGGCTTGGTCAGTGGCGGTTATCGGCGGTAAGGCAGTGGTGGGGTCGGCGGCTTGGGCGCGGGCGCGGGCGCGGACTTGTTCGAGCGCGGCCTGCGCGTCGGGGACGTGGCCGAGTTCGGCGTGTGCCTCGGCTTCCCAGAGCAGCACTTCGGCGTAGCGGATGGCGGTGTAGTTGATGTCGCCGTCGGCTTTTTGGGTGGCGGTGCTGTCGGGCTGCAGGTATTTGCGGGTGCTGAAATGGGTGGAGGAAAACGAATTTTTGTAAATCAGCCCGAAGTATTCCTCGTTGTTGGAGGCCACCGTGAACTTGCGGCGCGGGTCGCCCGGCTCGAAGGCATCCACGAATTCCTGCGTCACTTCGGCGAAGCCGTAGCCGCCGTTGAATTTTTTGGAAGCCCACCACTGGTTGAGGAAATTGCCGACCCCCAGTTCGAGGTTGGTGTGCTGGATTTCCCAGACGGACTCGGCGTTGTTCTGCGTGTTTTCCCGAAAATTATCTTGGTAATCGGGCATCAGCGCGTACACGCCCAAGCCTTTCAGCTGCGCGACGTAGGCCAGCACCTTGTCCCAGTTTTTTTCGTACAAACTGGTTTTCGCGGCCAGCGCCAACGCCGCGCCCCGTGTCGCCCGACCCACATCTTTGCCGGAAAACTGCACGGGCAAAGCCCCAGCAGCGAAATCGCAGTCAGCGATGATCTGGCGGAACACCTCAGCGCGGGGCGTTTTCGGCACTTTCAATTCGTCGGGCGGGGTGATTTTGGTCAGCAGCGGTACGTCGCCGAACACCTGCGCCAGCCCGAAATAATAGTAGGCCCGCAGAAAATAGGCCTCGCCGAGCACCCGGTTTTTCAGTGTCTCGTCCATGGCAACTCCCGGCACTTTTTCGATGACCGTGTTGCACTGCGTGATGCCCTGATAGTTCAATTTCCAGAAATCGTTGAACTCCTCGGTACGCGGCGTGTAGGTGAAAAAGTCAAGTTCGGTCAGGCCGGGGCGCGAGCCGTCGCCGCCTACGATTGCCTCGTCGGAGGGCAGTTCGGCAAAGCCCCAGTAGAAATTGTTGTTGTCGTTGTTGAACATCAGGGGGCCGTAAGCGGCATTGATGGCCTGCACCGCGTCGTCGGCAGTTTGGAAAAACGAGCCTGCGTCGAGGATGCCGATGGGTTCCTTGTCGAGGATTCCTTGGCAGGAGGCGAGGGCGAGGAGGAAGATGTATCGTACTGATTTCATAGAAATCGAAGGTTTGAAGCCTCACCCCCGACCCCTCTCCAAAAGGAGAGGGGAGAAGTGATGCCTAGTATGACTCCCCTCTCCTTTTGGAGAGGGGTCGGGGGTGAGGCTTCAAAAACCCATCGTCAGCCCCAAAATAAAAGTCCTCGGCGCAGGCACCGTCCCCCAATCAATCCCCACCGCGAGGTCGGAGGCGATGCCCAGCCCGCGCGTGTCGTTGGTGTTGGCTTGAATTTCCGGGTCCAGACCGGGGTATTTCGTGAACGTGATTAAGTTCTGCGCCGTCACATAAATCCGCAGCCCCCCAGCCCACGACTTCAGTCGTGGGGTGATTCGTGGGTTTCGCAGCGTGTACCCCAGCGTCACGTTGCGGATGCGCAGATAAGAACCGTCCTCCAAAAAGCGCGTGGACACGCGGCGGTTGCCGTTTCGGTCGTCAATGCTGACTTTCGGGATGTCCGTGTTCGTATTGCCGGGCGTCCAGCGATTCAGGATGTCGCGGTACGAATTGAAGCCCCGCGCTTGGGTCTCGTAGGCAAAATTGCCGTAGAGAAAATACACGTCATTGCCCTGCACCCCTTGCGCCAGCAGCGAGAAATCGAGGTTTTTCCAAGTAAAGCCCGCGTTCAGGCCGTAGATGAAATCGGGGAACGGGTTGCCCACGTGCGCGCGGTCTTTGTCGTCAATCTTGTCGTCGCCGTTCAGGTCGGCGAACTTGACATCGCCGGGGCGCGTGTCGTCAGTTTGGAAAGGGCTGGCGTCAATCTCGGCTTGGTTTTGAAAAATGCCGTCCATTTGCCAAAGGAAAAACGACCCCACCGGGCGACCTACTTCAGTCTTCGTAATTGCCCCGTCGGAAAGGCCGAAGCCGCCGAGAATCGGTTCGCCGCCTGCCAGCGACAGCACCTTGTTCCGCACCGACGAGATGTTCGCGCCGAGGCTGTAGTTGAAATCACGGTGGCGGTTTTTGAAAATCACGCCCAATTCCAGCCCCCGATTTTCCACCTCGCCCGCGTTGACGAAAGGAGGATTCTGCTCGCCGCCCGCTTGCGGCACCGGCACCCGCACGAGGATACCGTCGGTACGTTTTTGATACCAATCGGCGATGAAAGTGAGCCGCTCGCCCCACACGCTGAGGTCGAGGCCGATATCTATTTGCTCGCTCGTTTCCCATTTCACGTTGGCGTTTCCGGCTTCCACGAGTTGTGCGCCAGTGACGATTTGGCCCCCAAAAACATAGACGCGCTGGCCCGTTTGCACCAGAGAACTGAAGGGGTAGTTGCCGATTTCCTGATTGCCGAGTTGACCCCAACTTCCACGAATTTTGAGTGCAGAGATGAATTTTACTTTTTGAAAAAATGGCTCGTTCGACACGTTCCAAGCCGCCGACACGGAGGGGAAAACGCCGTAGCGGTTGTTGCGCCCAAAGCGCGAAGACCCGTCGCGGCGCACCGAGGCGTTGAGGACGTAGCGGTTGTCAAAAGTATAGCCGCCCTGCGCGAAGTGCGACAGCAGCGCCCATTCTGTCACGATGCCCGATGCGCCGATGTTCTGGATGTCCACGGCGATGCTGTTGTCCAAGTAGCGAAAGAGCGGGTCGGTGCGGATAAAATTGTTGGCCGAAGCGCCGAGATAGTTTGTCTCGTTCTGAATCGCCTCCATACCCAGCAGCCCCGAAAGGCGGTGTTTCCCAAAGCTCCGCTGGAAATCGAGGATGTTGTTCCACACCAAATTTTGGTCAAAAACCCGCCCCTCCGTCAGCGAGGTGGGCGAGTAAATCGCTGCCGAGAGCCGCTCCTTGAAGCGTTTTTCATTTTCAAAAAGGAAGTCGCCGCCGAGGGTGCTGCACAGTTTCAGTCCGTCAAAAATGCTCAGTTCGGCGAAGACGCTGCCGAACACGCGAAACCGCTTGATATGCCAATCGGTCGCGTCAATGAAGGCCAGCGGGTTGGCATTGCCGTCGCCAAAAAGGGTCGGCTCGCCCAATAGGGAAGACACGTTGATGTACGAACCGTCGGCGCGGCGGATGGGGAAAATCGGCGCGGCGATGAGCGTGTAGCGGATGCCACTGGGTTCGTTGCCGGGGCCGAAGCCGTCGCCGGAGCTGTTGACCACCTTGCGGTCGGTGTAGGAAAACGAGAGGTTGTTGCCGATTTTAAAGCGTTTGCTGCCGACCTCGCCGTTGAAGCGCAGCCCGTATTTTTTGAAACCCTGCCCCCGGAACACGCCTTCTTGGTCGAGGTATTCGCCTTGCAAATAGTAGTTGCTGCTTTCGCCGCCGCCCATTGCGCTGAGGCTGTAATGCTGCATGGGCGCGGGGTTGAACACCTCGTCGAGCCAGTTCACATCGGGCAGCGTGTCCAGCATGGCGATGTCGAAGGTGTCGAGTTGGTGAGGCAGGTCGCGCAGGGTGTTGGCGTTGTTGATGGCCTCGTTGCGGAGGCTGAAGAACTCGCGGGCGTTGAGCAGTTCTGGCAAACGGTTCGCTTCGGAAAAGCCTGCCGACACGTTGAAATTGAATTTCGGCTTTCCCGCCTTCCCCTTTTTGGTGGTGACGACGATGACCCCGTTGGCTGCCCGTGCGCCGTAAATCGCCGCCGCCGCGCCGTCTTTCAGCACCTCGATGCTTTCGATATCTTGGGTGGAAAACATATTGATGTTGCCCGTGGTCGGCACGCCGTCAATGATGAAGAGCGGAT
This sequence comes from Saprospiraceae bacterium, assembly GCA_046155725.1. Taxonomy (GTDB): domain Bacteria; phylum Bacteroidota; class Bacteroidia; order Chitinophagales; family Saprospiraceae; genus M3007. The sequence continues at coordinate 669 of JBJXFT010000191.1, read as the reverse complement.
TGTTGTTGCCGAGCGTGCCGGCTCCTCGGATGCGCACCGCGATGTCGTCGCCGGGCGCGCCGGTGACTTGGGTAACCTGGAGGCCGGGGGCTTGGCCTTGCAGGGCTTGGTCAATGCCCGAAACCACGAGGCGTTCGAGGTCTTTTGCTTTGACCGAAGTGATGGCCGAGGCCACGTCGGCGCGGAATTCTTTGCGGTAGCCCGTCACCACCACATCTTGCAAAAGTGCCGAAGCAGGGCGAAGGGTCACGTCGAGCGCGCTGCGGCCCTGCACGGGGATTTCCTGATTTTCAAAGCCGACGTAACTGAAAACCAATACGGCATCGGGCGCGACCGTGAGGCTGAATTTGCCCTCTAAATCAGTGCCTGTGCCCTTGCTGCTGCCTTTTTCCAAAACGCTCACGCCGATGAGGGGCTGCGCGTCTTCGGCAGAAACGACGGTGCCGCTCACGGTGATTTGCTGTGCAGAGGTCTCTGACGGGATGACAAAGAATGCAAGGAATGCAAAAAAGAGGAAGGTGGGCGCAGGAAAGGCAGGAAAGAGGATGCGCCGGAAAGAGGTAGTATTTGTAAATAATTGACCCATGGTGACCCGATTTGATTTTGTCTGAAATTTTCGTTTCAAAAAAATCTTGTCGGCAAAGGTCAATCAATCAAAAATCGAGGATT
>JBJXFT010000177.1:0-3628 GCA_046155725.1 Saprospiraceae bacterium | reverse complement strand
AGGATGTTCGACACACGGCCTCGCCCGTAGTTGTCGTAAGCACCGTTCAGCACTACATCCTTGACTTTCATGGGTTCTGGCGACGACACCAGGCCAATCATGCCGTTGGCCACCGTGATGCCGTAGTACTTGGCGGGGTCAACGTTGTCGGCCACGATATGCCATTCGTCAGGGGGCGGTGGGAGCGTGAGCGGGTGAGCGGGTGAGAAAGTGAGAGAATGAGAGGGGGCGTTTTGGGCAATGATAAATGATGAATGAGCGAGGATGAATGCTGTGAGAAAGCCCTGCGCGATGGCGCGGGCGAGCGTCGTTTTTTTCATGGAAAAGTTTGTGCTGGTAATGGTGAGGGATTTTTTTGGGGGCGAAAATTGGGCGGTCAATTGGCTGTGCAAGGTTTTTTTGGGGCGAAAAATAGCAAACCTATGCCAAAGCCAGATCACCGCAGGTTCCACACTTTCACCCGTTCCGCTTGACGAGTGCGGTTGACGGGCCAAGCGTCCTTGTCCAACGAAGCCTCCAACTCCTCGCCCAAACCTTTGAGCAGTTGCGGGAAAAAATCAATCCCTGTGCTTTTTTCCACCTTGTCAATTGAGCAGGCAAAATCCGTCACAGGCCGCTCGCTCAGCGAGTTTGGGAGCATGAACCCGATGGCACGCTGCTGCTCCGGCGCGAGCAGCACTTTGTAATAAGCCGCCGGCACGGTCACCTTGCTGAAGCCGATTTGGCCTTGGCCGGGCTGCGAAAGCACCGGCCCCGTCACCACATACAGCCTATTGAAACGCCGCGCCCAATCGCGGGTCAGTTCCTCCAGTTCGCGCCAGATGCCCACGTTGAAGGCCGGCACCTGCGGGCTGATGTTGCTCATAAAAAACGATTCGTCCATGGCTGCTGCGTCGAAAGCCATGTCGGCAGCGGGGCAAAGGTGGCCCTTGTCGTACCCGCTGGCATTGTAGTCGCGGGGAGTGGCGCTCTCGGTGCGCACCTCCGGGTCGGGCCGGAACGAGTTGGGGCGTTCCGCCCAATTTTGGTTCAGGCGTTCGCGGGTGAGCTCGTAGGCCACCCATTCGGCCTGTTCGTGGTCTTCGGAGTAGCCGAGGGCAAACCAAGTGTGGCGCACCAACTCGCCCGCCGAGGTGGGGAAAATTTCTTCCGGCACTTCGGATGCGCGCTTTTCGGCAGAAGGCTTGGGGCCTTCCGCTTCCGGCTGAGGCCGGTCTTTTGAAATTTCAATCGGGGGCTTTGTATCAATGGGCTGGCCGGTTTTTTTGCCGCCGAATTGGTTGAACAACCAAAAAGCCAAGCCTGCCAGCACGGCGAAAATGCCTGTTTTGAAAAGGAAGCCGCCGGAGTTGGAAGAGGAATTGCGTCGTGCCATGTCGGGTCAGGTTTTGTTTTGGGCGAAGGTAGGGCTTTGATTTTTTGATACAAAAAGTTTTTAAACCGATGCGCTTGATGGAGTACACCGTAATCGTTTTTTTGTAAAACACTAAGGAACTAAGAAACACTAAGCATTTGGCTCTCAATATAAAACCCTTAGTGTCCCTTAGTTTCTTAGTGTTTTAAAATTGGGGTTGCGATGTGTTGAAACGGTGCTTCAAAAAAACAAACCCTACTTTTTCAACCTCAAAAAAGGCCGTTCGATAAAAGCCCAACTCGCCCGCGCCAGCAAATAAGTGCCAGCAAACGCCAGCAAGATGTAGGCCGTTTGGCCGACCACAGGGTGCAGCCCGCTCGCCAAAAGCCATTCGCCAAAACCCTTTTTCCAGGCATACTCGAACATGTGGTGAAACACGTAGAGCCCAAAACTGTACTTGCCCAGATGTTGGAGAAAAGCGTTTTCGCACACACGGCGGGTGGCGGCGCGGGGGTGCGGGTTGAGCGCCAAAAAGAGCATCGCGGCAAACAGCAGGGGCGACAGCGTGTAGAGCCGATGCTCCGTGCCGTGCAGGAAGATTTGGAGGATTTCCCAACCCGTCCAGCAAAAGAGTATTCGCGCCAGCCAGAATTTGAAAGGCAAAGATTGAAGCCAGCCGAGCCGCAGCGCAACGGCCACAAAAGCCCCGGCAGCCAGCCCGTCCATCCGGCAAAACGGCAGCGTATAGGCCGCCACCGAGTATTCCGTGCCGACCACAAAATCGGTCATGTGGCGCAGCCCTGTCCCCATGGCAAGCAATACCAAAGCGAAGATTGCCAGCCCGCGAATCGGCATGAACCGCACCACCAACGGCCACAAAATATAGAACTGCTCTTCCACCGCCAGCGACCACAAATGGTTGAGGTTGAATACTTGGCTGTGCCAGAGCCAGTCGTTTTTCAGTCCCATGGCGATGTTGGGCGCGAAGGCAAAAAACCACGCGAACGAATCGTAGCCCTGCAAACGGTCAGGCGCTTTTTCTATGAAAACAATGGTGAGCCAAGTGACCAGCACGGCGAAATAGTAGAGCGGAAAAATGCGCAGCACCCGCCGCCGATAGAAGCCCGAAAAGTAGCCGGGGCGTTCCCGCGAGTCGAGCAAAATGCCCGTGATAAGGAAGCCCGACAGCACAAAAAACAGGTCCACGCCCATCCAGCCGTTTTGCGCGATGAAGTACGTCCGCTCGCTGGGGAAGTATTCCTTCATCAGGAAATGGCTGAGCAGCACCGTCAGGATGGCAATGCCCCGCACCCCGTCGAGCGCCGGGATGTGGCCGCGAAAATTGATTTCGTTGACCGTTGACTGTTGGCTGTTGACCATTGACTGTTGGCTATTGACCGTTGACTCTTGGCCATTGACCATTGACCATTGACCATTGACCATTGACTGTTGGCCGTTGACTGTTGACTCACTTGTACTTTCGGGAAGTTTGATTTACACAACAAGCGCCAAGTGTTTTGACCGCACTTCCTGCCCCAAAAAGATGGCCGCCTTCGCATCAAAATCTTCTGCGGATTCGGTGGTGAAATATTCCACGCGCCCGCCTTTGCTGCACACCGCGTCCATTTCGGGGTGGCGGCGAAGGTAGTCCGAAAGGCTGTCGGCTACAATTCCGCCCTGCGAGAGGAGTTGGACTTGGGCGGGCAAAAATTGACGGATTTTCTCTTCCAACAACGGGTAGTGCGTACAGCCCAGCACCACGGTGTCAATCTCGGAAGATTGCGCCAGCAACTCGCCAAGGTATTTTTTGACAAAAAAATCAGCCCCAGCACCCTCGTGCTCATTGTTTTCCACGAGCGGCACCCACATCGGGCAGGCTTGTTGGAACACCGTTATTTCGGGAAAAAACTTTCCGATTTCGATGACGTAGGATCGAGAAACCACCGTGCCGCGCGTGGCCATCACGCCAACGTGCTTAGTTTTTGAAAACGCGCCCACGATTTCTGTTGTCGGCCTGATGACCCCCAGCACCCGCCGCTCGGGCGCAATTCTGGGCAAATCCTGTTGCTGAATCGTGCGCAGCGCTTTGGCCGAAGCCGTGTTGCAGGCCAGCACCACCAGTTGGCAGCCCATGTCAAAAAGGTGGCGCACACACTCCAGCGTATAATGGTAAATGGTGTCGAAGTCGCGCGGGCCGTAAGGCGCACGGGCGTTGTCGCCGAGGTAAATGAAGTCGTGTTCGGGGAGTTTGGCGCGGATGTCGCGGAAAACGGT
>JBJXFT010000171.1:0-16046 GCA_046155725.1 Saprospiraceae bacterium | reverse complement strand
GGCAAGCCCAGCACGAAGGAATATTCGGGGATGATGTCGTGCCTTTTCATGCGCTCTGCGAAGGCAAGTATCTGAGCGGCAGTCTGCTTCCCGCCCTTGTCCATTTGTTTCAGCAGCGCGTCGTTGCCCGTTTCCGCGCCAAAAAAAATCATGCGACAGCCTGCGCGGCGCATCAGCGCGAGCGATTCGTCCGAGTATTGGTCAATCGTGTCAATGCGGCCCTCCCCCCACCAGTTCATATTTTGGCCGAGCATGAGCGTGGAAAATTCCACAGTGCGTTTTTCGCTCACGAAAAAGTTGTTGTCGTGGAATTCGATGCTGTCCGCGCCCCATTTTTCTCTGACAAATTGAATGTCCTCGAAAATCCCTTGCGCAGATTTTCCGCGCCATCGGGCTTCAAAAATTGGCACCACGGCACAGAACGAACATTTGAACGGGCAGCCCATGCTGCTGTGGTAAGCCAAAGTTTTTCGGCCCAAAAAAGTGGGGTTCAGGTAGCGGCCCATCGGATAATGCTGATCGAGGTATTCATAAGGCAAGGTGGGCAGGGCATCTGGGTCGAGCAGGTTTTCCTTTGAATTTTTGATGATGTCGCCCTGCGGGGTTTTCCAGATAAGGTTGGGGATGAACTCGTAGGGCGAGCCGTTTTTGAGCGCGTCCAAAAGAGCAGGGAAAGCGCGGTCGCCGGGGCCGTACACCACAAAATCCACCGTGCCGCTTTCCAGCACCACCTTGTGCTGGTTGCTGGCAAAATACCCCCCCCAGATGTTGACGACTTTTGGGAACGACTCCTTGATTTTCTTGGTGAACGGAATGGCTTGCCGCAGCTGAGGGCCAGGCATCACTGTGCAGCCGAAATAGCCAAACTCGCCCGTGCGGAGGTGCGATTCGATGCGTAGCCAAGGGTCAGATTCCAAGTTGCCGTCTACAAACGTGAACTCGTGGCGGCCAAAAATGCTTGCGCCCACTTGCAGGATACTGTTCGGCACACGGTACTTTGAGTTCGCACTGCGCGGGTTGAAAAGTAGGACTTTGTGCATGGGGGAAAGGTAAGCACCTCGGCGAATTTACTTAACCACGAAAGACACGAAGGGCACATAGTTAGACACTCCATGCGTTTCCAGAATAAGCACCTTTCCAGAAATTAAAATTGGCCAAAGGAGAATATTTGCACAGCACAAAGAATCATGTTTGTTAACATCATTTAAAAAGTAGGAATAATTTTTCGGGCAGTGTGACCACAATCGCTCCCGGCGTATAAAGTTCGTACTTGCAAACGAGCGGTACGCGAAGCAAAAAACAAAGAAGAAAGCCTCGGCAAATGAGCAGGGGCAACAAGGCAAATAAGGAAGATTGTTTTCATTTGGTTTTTAGGGTTTGGCCGCCGGTGCGAAATGCTCCGGCGGCTTTTTTTTGCCCGTCGGAGTCCTGATATTTCGAGGGCAAAGGCGGGGCAGCAGCAAACACGGTATCTTGCCGCCGATTTCCGTCTATTTCTCTTGAAATTTTTCCCGTTGAAGGACTTTCTCAAAAAAATACTCAAGGCGCTCCCCTTTGCTTTCACGAAAAACCAACGCTACGACCGCCTCACCCAGCGCGTCATCGGCAAGGTGTGCCGCCCCGCCAGCAACTGCGCCGACGTGGGCTGCCACAAAGGCGAAATCCTGGACCTATTCTTGGCCGCCGCACCACAGGGCCAGCATTTTGGCTTTGAGCCTATCCCCGTGCTGTTCCAAAATTTGCAAGAAAAATACGCCAACAGCAAGGGGTGCACCATCCTCGACCTCGCGCTTTCCAACCAGCGCGGCACCTCGAGTTTCAATTATGTAGTGAGCAACCCCTCCTACAGCGGTCTGCTCAAACGCCGCTATGACCGCCCCAACGAGGAGGATACGCAAATCACCGTCCGCACGGAAAAACTGGACGACGTGTGGCCCGCCGACCTGCGGCTCGATGTGCTGAAAATTGACGTGGAAGGTGGCGAGCAAAGGGTGCTGGAAGGCGCGGTAGAAACTTTGTGCCGTTGGCAACCAACAGTCATATTCGAGCACGGCCTCGGCGCTTCGGAAATGTACGGCTCCACGCCAGAGCAAGTGTTCGCGCTCTTGGAAGGCTGCGGGCTGCGCATTTTTTTGCTGGAAAATTTCTTGGCCGAGGGCTGCGCGTTGGACGCCGAAGGCTTTGCCAAGCAGTTTTACGAGCGGCGAAATTATTATTTCGTGGCGAGCGCGTGACCTAAGCCATTCCCCTATTGAGCCTCATTCCCGCTCCAAAACCTGCGCTCTTTCTTTTTGCGCCAACCCGATACGCTCCGGCAGAATCACCTCCATTTCCTTCATCGGCCTGCCATCGGGCCAAAGGCCCAAAAAGCGTTGGCGGGCCGAGTTGCCAAAAGCCACGTCGCCATATTGGCCCGTGCGGGTGTAGGCGATGAGCGCATCTGCAAGTTTCCAGTAGCAGTTGAAATCCACCTCGTTGAGGCGACCCACCATCAGCACGCGCTTGGCCGTGTAGTTGCGCACGCCGGTGTCGAAGTCGAGGTCGTAAGCGTAAGGCTCTGAATGGGTGGCGAGAATCCATCGGCGGGCATTGGTAGTGTCGCGGCGATGGACGATGAAGTTTCGGTTGGGTGTGTTCACGGCAGTCTGAAACACGCGGTAGCCAAATTCGCCGCCAACTATCACATCGTCTTCGCCCACCACCACGAGCAAGTTGAGGTCAGAAGGAAGCCGCTCGTAATTTGCCAAGCGCGCGCCTTTGAACGGCCCCGAGCCTGGCTGGGCAAGCAGCATGGCAGCAGGTTTGGGCACACCAAATTTTTCCCAGTGCACGGCCAGATTGGTAGCAATGACCCCGCCGTACGAGTGCGTAACGTACGCCACTTTTTCGGTGCGGGGCTTCACATGGCCTTCTGTTCCAAGCACTTTCAGCGCATCTCGGATGCCCGTAGCGGCGTTTTGGGGGAACGCATCGGGGCGCGGCCACACGAGGTTTTTTTGATAGCGCGGGTAGATGACGATGTTGCCTTTGGCCACAAGGTGCTTTATCCATTTGCCATACACCATGGGGTTGTAAGCTCCGTAACCGTGGAGGAAAACGACCACTTCGGCAGAGTCCGGCACCGGGTCGGCAGGCTCGAAAAGCCAATAGCCATCGGCTTTTGTGGCTGCGTCGAAGAAGGCAACGGATTGGTGGGCGTAGTCCGCGCCGCCCGGCCCATCAAGCGGCTGGCCGGGGTAAGGCGCGCCTTGTGCTGTGGCAAAAATGCCTTTGAGGAGCAAGGGGGAAGCAGTGAAAACCGTGCGGCAAAATTGTTTCAGCCGGTTGGTTTTGAAGAATAGGGATGGGCTTTGAGTCATTTCAGCCATTCATTTCAAGTTTGGAAAAGATCGCATAAACGCAAACACCGCGCTTTCGTTGAGGCAAGTGTGTGGCAAAAGGTAATTTTGCCCAAAATAGAAATCTGACCATGCGCACTCGTGCTTTTTTGATGCTTCTTTTTGTCGCCGCTTGCGGGAGCGACCAACCTGCCAACACCACGAGCGATGCCCCCGCCCCGTCGGCAGCGCCATCGGAGACAGAAACGGTGGATGACAAACCCGACGACCTCGCAGAAGAGAAGGAAAATCTGTCCGAAACAACGCCCCCCTCTCCTACCCTACGCTCGCCAAAATCGGCCAAGGCAACTTCGGAGAACGCGGCTGCAAAACCTGCTGCCCAAAACGGCTTTACCGATGTTGCCGCGCTCGACCCTTCCATCCGGCTTGACATTCGATATGCCACGGCTGACAATTTCACGAAGTCAAAAATCTACGATTGCCCGCTGTGCCTGCTCCGCCCGGAAGCCGCCGAAGCAGTGGTGAAAGCGCACAAGGCTTTGAAAAAAAGAGGAATGGGCTTGAAAATGTTTGACTGCTACCGCCCCCGGCCTTATCAGCAGCGCCTTTGGGACAAGGTGCCGGACCCCGACTATGTGACCCCGCCTGCCAAAGGCTCGATGCACTCGCGCGGCGCGGCGGTGGACTTGACCATCGTGGACGCAAAAGGCGCCGAATTGGACATGGGCACGCCCTACGATTTCTTTGGCCGAAAGGCGCACACCGACAATCTGGATTTGCCAAAAAAGGTGCTCGAAAACCGCCGCCTCCTGCGCGAAGCCTTGGAGGCCGTGGGCTTCAAAGGCATTCGCACCGAGTGGTGGCATTTTTCTTTTCAGGGAAAAAACTGGCCGCTGTCAGATTATGTGTGGCCTTGTAGGTGAGAGGAGTGAGAGAGGAGTGAGAGAGGGTGAGAAGGTGAGAACGTGAGAAAGTCAGAGGGGCTTCCAAAACCCTGCCTACCGGCAGGCGAGCATTCTAAACCGACATTGAATGAATTTCAAATTTCTATTCCCGACTTTCCGAAACCGCTACTGCTTCGTGCGCGAACGGCTCGAAAAGCACTTTCCAACGGCCAACCCCGCCAAGTCGGGGCAGGCAAGCCAAGGGCCAACCCCGCCAAGTCGGGGCAGGCAGACCAAGGGCCTAAACCTCGGCACGGGGGAAGGCGATTATGACCGCATGATGGCCGCACATTGCGCCCAACTGATCGGCTGCGACGTGAACGAGGAAGACCTCGCCCATGCCCGCCAACTCAATGCCGATGTGCCAAACCTCCGCTACGAACCGAACAACGCACTCGCCCTTTCCTACACCGATGCATCGTTCGAGCTCCTCGTGAGTTGCGAAGTGATAGAGCACGTGGGTGACCCTGAAAAAATGGTGCAGGAAATGGCGCGGGTGCTGCGCCCAGGCGGTGTGGCGATTATGACTTTCCCCAGCCGCGAGTTCCCCATCACCTACGACCCTGTGAACCGCCTGTGGCAATGGCTGCGCAAAACTTCTGACCGAGAAAATCTGATTTCGCAGGGAGCCTATGCTTTCGGCCACGACTACCTGATTGGCTCGGAAGATTTCAAAAAATGGGCGACGGGGGCCGGTTTTGAAATCCTTGAATTCCACGGGCTGAGCCGCCATCTGGTAGGGCTTTTGGAAGTGTATTGGACGGGCGTGGCGCAAAGCATTTTCAAGAAAAACTCCCGCAACGTGACTGCGGACAGTAAGGGCGGCGTGAAAATCCGCCCCGCTTCTACCGGCGAACCATGGCTGGTTTTTGTCACAGATTTTTTGCTTTGGCTCGACCGCGGTTTGTTTTTCTGGTCGGGCAGGAGCGTGGGGAAGGGAGTGGTTTTGAGGAAGAAGTAGCTGTGGGCAGTTTTGCAGTGGCAGTTGGCAGTGGGCAGTGGCAGTGGCAGTTGGCAGTGGCAGTTGGCAGTGGCAGTGGGCAGTGGCAGTTGGCAGTTGGCCGTAGGCAGTTGGCAGTTGGCCGTAGGCAAAAACGGGGCATTTCGCTTGATGCGCAATGCCCCGTTTCGATTAAAATTCAACTTCCCGAAAGTTTGAAACTTTCGGGAAGTTCATTTCTGCCCTACCAACCGCCACTGCTACTGCCACTGCCCACTGCCACTGCCAACTGCTACTGCCCACTGCCACTGCCAACTGCTACTGTTTCACCAACTTGAGCACCTCGCTCGAGCGGCCTGCGCTGCGCAGGTTGGCAAAATAAACGCCCGCATCCCAGTTGTTCCCGCACGAAACGCTGCCCGTTTTGGCGGAAAGTTTTTCGGAGAAAACAACTTGGCCCAGCAGGTTGCGCACTTCCAAAACGGGTTTTTCCTCCGCATTTTCCCACGAAAATTGGATGGAAAAATCAACAGCCGAAGGGTTGGGCGAGACCAACAGGGCGGCAGTAGCATCCAAGTCGGGCCGAACGCCCACGGTGGCCGGCACTACGCTGAAAATATCAACGGCGCATTCCAGCCAGTTGCCGGGAGAATCGTCAATGGCCGAAAACTGTATGCGCACATTGTCGCTCAGAGTGATGTAGTCTTTCAAGTGTATTTCTCCAGAATAGCGCCACGCGCTTTGTGACACGGTTTGGGTCAGCACATTCACGCTTTGAGCGCCATTCAAGATATTCACCACAAATCGGTCGTTTGGCGGATTCCCCTGAGTAAGGGCATTGTAAAACCAATAGTGGAACGTAAGCACGGCATCGGCATAGCCGGCAAGCTTCATGACGGGCGTAGTGAGCGAAACCGTTCCGTTGTCCACATCATTGGAGCCGGGCTGCCCGCCGCCATTTCCAGTCATGTAGCATTGGTCGTTGTTGTCCAAGTTCACATCATTTTCAGGGTTCACGAGATTGCCCTGATTGGTTGTCCCTTCTGGGTCGCCGCGCACCCAGTCGCCGGCATCGGCTGTGCTGGAAGTCGTCCATCCGAGGTCTGTGGCAAAATCGTCGTAATAGCCCCTTTGGAGTTGGATGCTGACCGGCGCAGCAGAGTTGAGCGCAGCCGAGCCAACGAGATAGCCCCACTTCCCAGCCGTAGCCGTATAGTTGCCCACCGGCACACAGTCGAGGCTGAATTGTCCGTTGGCATTGGTGCTCAAGGTGTAAGCATTGGTCCCGTTGCTCAGGGTTACCAATGCGTTGGAGATGGGCGCGCTCGTACCTACTTCGGTCACCACGCCATTTGCCATGAAGGTTTGGCCGGCATCCAGCGTCACGTTGAGCAGGGTCACTTGGCCTGCCACGAGCGTGATGTTGAGGGTTTGGGAGGGAAAGCCCGGTGCGCTAACGGTGGCCGTGAAATTGCCCGGCGTGACTTGCCCTGTTTTGAAAAGCCCGTCGGGTTTGGTCACCGTATTTTTTACAGGATCGGTGCTGCCATTGATTTTGACGGTCGCGCCCGCAAACGGCAGGCCCGTGCAGCCATTGATTATTTTTCCTTCCAGATAGCAAGCACGTTTGTACGTCGGTGTCAGCACCGTCAGTTGGCCCGGTTCGATGTCAGAAGCGATGACCGTGCCGGAAGGGAAAAATGGGAATGTGCCCCAGCAACCATCAAAATTCGCTCCCGTGCCGTTCCAAGTGTCGTATCGGGCCACGATGATGAGGTTTTGTGGGCGGTGCGCATCTACTATCAATACCCCGTCGGTATACCACGAAGTGACGGCGTAATCATTGAGGATGTGCGTGTTGTGCACATAAGAGCCATAGCCATCGTTGGGCGAAACCCGATCAAGTTCGCGCAAATCAGAGGGGTCGCTCACGTCGTAGGAGGTCAGGAACGAAGGCGTGGTTTCGTCGGTCGTCAGCACGTGCTTGCGGTCGTCGGTTATCCACGCATTGTGGGTGAATTTGCCAGGAGTCTCCACCGTGCCCAGCACCACCGGGTTGCTTTTGTTTGCCATATCCACCACCGACATGGTGCCCGCGTTGATGTGGCAGGCGTAGAGCGTGTCATTGTCCACATAGCCGTCGTGGATGTAGTTGAGTTGGTTAAACTTGCCCACATAGTGCGGGTTGTAAGGGTCGGCTTTGAGGTCGAGGATTTTTGCGCCGCCATTCAAAAGCCCGCCGCCAAAGGCATAGAGGAAACCCTTCGTCACGTCAATATGCAGCGCGTGGATGTCGTCGAGTTGACCGGCAATCGCGCCGTCGCCCGTGTAATGGTGGTAGTTCAAATCAGCGCTCGGCAAGCCGCTCAAATCTACAATTTGCACCCCTTGTCCGCCTTCAGAAGTGACGTAGGCGTAGTGCGAATAGACTTTTATCTCTTTCCAAAGATTGTCGGGGCCAGGGATTTGCACGATTTGAACAGGCGCGGCAGGGTTCGTGATGTCCACAATTATCAGCCCCTCAGAGCCGCCGAGGAGTGCGTATTCTTGGCCGTCCTGCCAATAGCCGCACACGTTGGCGAGTGTTTGGCCCGGAAAATCCATGGTGGATTGGAATTGGAAATTCAAGTTTTGGGCGATTCCCATGGAATGACAAAGAAGCAGCAGTGCTGCCGCGAGAGAAAGTTTGAACAGATTTTTCATTGAAAACACAGTAAGGGAACGATGAACTATAAACGATGAACCATGAGCGATGAACAACTCAACCCCTTGAACCGCAAGAATTTGAGTTGGCATTTTGCTTCTTTTATTTCCCGCTCATTGCTAAGGATGGTGGCATTCTGAAATTGGGGGGCGAACATACTGCCTTTCAAAACAAGCCCAATTGATATACCCGGCGAACTGTCGCCCAAAAGCAATTTCGATTGATCCAATCCCCCAATCAGATCAATCGAACCAATCGGATCAATCGAACCAATCGGATCAATCCCTCAATCCCCCTGACTCCACCTTTCGCCATATTCCCAGCAGCGTTTCCTGCTCCCGTTCCCAATTCCATTCTCCCCGCGCTGAGAGACAGTTTCCTTTCAATTTTTCGTACAAATTTTTGTCTTCCAACAAGGTTTGAATCGCCGCGGCCACCGCTTCTGGGGTCAGCTCCTCCAGCAAAATTGCCACTTCGTGTTGCGCATTGAGGGCTCGGTATTCCGGGAAATCCATGGTCAATACCGGCACCCCTGCCTGCACACAGTCGAAGAATTTGTTGGCCAGCGAGTAGTAGTACGAAAGCCCCTGGTTTTCCAAGAGGTTCAGGCCAAGCCAAGCCTGCGCCGTCAGCATTTTCAAATCGTCAGGCTTGACATAGCCGAAGAAAACGACGCGGTCGCCTAGCCCCAAATCGCGGGCTTGTTGTCGCAATGTTTCGGAAAGGTCGCCCTCGCCCGCCAGCACAAGTTGCACGTTTTCAAGATGAAGCATGGCTTCGAGCATCGTTTCGATGCCTCGGCCTGCGTTGAGCGCGCCTTGGTAGAGCAGCTGCGCAGTATCTGTACCGGCGACTTTAGTCGCCGAAATGCTGGGTTGAGTGATCAAATTTTGTCCCTCTTCAAATCCAGCAGCTGAAGCAGCCGGTACTGGCACATTCCGAACTACCTCGAATTTCAGCCCATATTTTTCTTCAAAAATCCGCGCCAGCGCAGGCCCTACCGTGTAGGCATGGCGGTAAAACGGCAGACAAACCCGCGCCACCATTCCCCAAAAAAACTGAACGAACGGGCGGCCCAGCACTTCCGGCACTTCGGTGAAATATTCGTGCGCATCGAACACGCGCTTTTTGCGGCGGAGCAGCGTAGCGGCGCACCCCGCAGGCAAAGTGTCGAGGTCAATGGAACACACCGCGTCGTAGCGGGCAAAGAGCAAAAACAGGAAAAGCCGCAGGTTGTATTCGGCGTAGAACGGAAAGCCTTTTTGAAAAAAACAGCGCAGCCTTTTTTGGTTAAAATGCCTGTTTTCCAAGGCGATAGAGCGCGGCAAGTTGCGCCCTACCAATGTCACCGAATAACCCTTGGAGGCCAGCGTGCCGCAGATGCGGTGCATCCGCTGGTCGTAAGTCAGGTCGTTGGTGACGGTAAAGAAGATAGTCATAGTGGTTCAATACGCCCGCTCGTCTTTGTTCTCCATAAAGTTAATAAAGGCGCGATTGACCACCCGGTTGCCGCCAGGAGTGGGGTATTGGCCTGAAAAATACCAGTCGCCGGTATTCTTCAGGCAGGCCGAATGAAGGCCATCGAGGGTTTGGAACATGACCTGAAGCTCGGGCTTGATGTCTTTGGGGCGCACGAGTTCGGCGATTTTGCGGCTGATTTGGCAGTACTCAAATAAGGCGTAAAGTTGGGTCAATTCGTTGCTGACGGCTTCCACAGGCAGGTGCTCAGAGTTTTTGCAACGCTGATAGGTTTCTTGCAGAAGGTTTTCTTGACCGGTTTCTTTGAGCAGTTCGACAAGGGCTTGGAAGGCCACGAAGTCGCGCATCTTGCTCATGTCAATTCCATAGCAATCGGGATAGCGGATCTGAGGGGCGCTGCTGAGGATGATGATTCGCTTGGGGCGGAGGCGGGCGGTGATGCTGACGATGCTGTCGCGGAGCGTAGTGCCGCGCACGATGGAGTCGTCGAGGAGCACGAGGGTGTCTTTGTCGTCGTGGCAAATGCCGTAGGTGACATCATAGACGTGGTTCACCATGTTGTTGCGCGATTTTTTGTCGGCAATGAAGGTGCGCTGCTTGTCGTCTTTGTGTACTAATTTTTCGTTGCGGGGGCGCACGGCGAGTATTTCAGCCACCTTTTCGGCGGTAGTGTCCTTGCCCAATGCCACGATTTGGGCTTGTTTCCAAGCGTTGATTTCCTTTTCCAGCCCTTCCATGAGGCCATAGAATGCGGCTTCGGCGGTGTTGGGGATGTAGCTGAACACAGTGTTTTTCAGGTCAAAATTCACGGCTTCGAGCACAGGGCGGGCGAGGAGCTGGCCGAGTTTTTTGCGCTCTTGATAAATCTCGCGGTCGTTGCCCCTGCTGAAATAGATGCGCTCGAAAGAGCAGGCTTTGCGTTCGCGGGGTTCGAGAAAGGGCTGTTCCGTCACTTTCCCATTGTACTTTACGATTAAAGCGTGGCCGGGCTTGAGTTCCTTCATGTCCTTGAAACGGACGTTGAAGACGGACTGGATGGCGGGCCGCTCGGATGCGCCGACCACGATTTCGTCGTCTTGATACCAGTAGGCGGGGCGAATGCCGTTGGGGTCGCGCATAAGGAATGCGTCGCCGTGGCCAATCATTCCGCCCAGCACATATCCGCCGTCAAATTTTTTGCTGGCGCGGCGCAGCAGGCGCTGGATGTCGAGGTTCTCGAAAATGAGTTGGTTGATGTCCAGGTTAGAGTGGCCGTCCGGCTTGTACCAAGTATGCAGCCGCTGCACTTCATCGTCGAGGAAATGCCCGAGCTTTTCGAGCACCGTAACGGTGTCGCTTTTTTCCTTGGGGTATTGGCCGAGCTCCACCAGTTCTTGGAAAAGTTCGTCCACGTTGGTCATGTTGAAATTGCCCGCAAGGAGGAGGTTGCGGCAAATCCAGTTGTTTTGGCGGTGGAATGGGTGGACGAGTTCAATGGAGTTGTCGCCATGCGTGCCATAGCGGAGGTGCCCCATGAGCACTTCGCCCATGTAGGGCATATTTTCGCGCAGCCAGGTCGGGTTGTCGCGGTGTTCGGGCGGGGCAGCGTTCAGCCGGGCCCACACCATGTCGAACAAGTCGGTGAGATAGTTCGTGGCGTTGGAACGCTTGCGGCTGATGTATCGGGTGCCTGGCTGGGGGTTGAGTTTGATGGTGGCGATGCCGGCACCGTCTTGGCCCCGGTTGCGCATTTTTTGCAGCAGGAGCTGCATTTTCTGTACGCCGTAGAATGCTGTGCCGTACTTTTTGTGGTAAAATTCGAGGGGCTTCAGAAGCCGCAGTACGGCTATGCCGCACTCGTGGTGGAGTATGTCGCTCATTTCAGGGACAAAAGTAGCGAATTGGCAGGTCTCAGAAAACCTTGCTCAGGTCTAATTCCAAGTCGGACAGCACCAACGATGTGACGATTCCCTCCTCCGATGCAAAGGAGAGTAGGCGGTAGCGGTTGTTCTCCATGCGATAGACCTCTATGCTGCGGGCCTGCGGGTCTACAATCCAGTATTCGCGGACGGCAAACTGCTCGTAGATGTCCTTTTTGTCGCCCCGGTCTTTGCCGGCCGTGCCTTTTGAGAGGATTTCGATGATCAAGTCGGGCGCACCCACGATGCCGTTGTTTTCGCGTATGACAAAATTGCGCTCGTGGCTCACGAATAAGATGTCGGGCTGAATGCCTGCATTGTTCTCGTCCAGATACACATCGTAAGGAGCATAAAACAACTCACCCAAGTTCTTTTCCTCATTGTAGCGGTCTAATTGCCGGGTAAGCTTGAGCGAAGTTCTCTGATGTGGGGTATTGGGGGAAGAGCGTCTCACGATTTCGCCGTTTAAAAGTTCATAAATGCCAGTGTCGCCTTCGGGGATGTCCAAATTCTGAAGTTCGGCGTAGGTCATTTTTTTTGACAAAACTTCCATGATGTTGCTTTTAGATTTTTGCACGCTGTTTGTTCCTCCCAACGGGCCATTCATCCCGGCCTACTTTTTATTCCGGTACTTCCGCAAATACTCGCGAAACGAAATCATGCGCTCCTGTTCTTCGTCCCAGAGCTTGTTGAACATACAACGGAGGCTTTGGATAAACGTGATCTTGTTTGCCACGCGGTCGAGTATCGGGTTTTCGTGATGGCAACGGGCGAGTTGGTAGTTGGGCACCAAAGGGTTGAGGTGGTGGATGTGGTGATAGCCGATGTTGCCCGTGAGCCAATGGAACACGCGCGGCAGCTTGTAGTAAGTGCTGCCCTGCACAGCGGCGCGGATGTAGTCCCACTTGTCTTTCCACTCCTTGTAAGCCGTCTCGTGTTGGTGTTGCACATAAAAAAACCAGATGGCGATGACGGAGAAAAACACCAGGATGGGCAAGTGGACCAACAAAAATGCTTTGTAGCCCAACAACAAGACCAGCCCAACGTGCACGGCCACCAGCATCAAATTGTGCTTCCACAAAGCGCGGTGTGCGTGTTCCCAACCTTTTAGCCGAATGAGCGGCAGGCGGTTTTGGATGAGCAGGTACCACGCCGGCCCGATGATGAACAGCACCGGGAAACTGCGGAACAGCAAATAATGGATTTTGCGCCAACGCGAGAGGGCTTTGAACTCATTCACCGTCAGCAAATTGATGTCGCCAATGTCGCGGTGTTCCCACAAGATGCCGTTGTGTCCGTGGTGAAAATTGTGGCTTTTGGCCCAGTAGCGGTAGGGCATGAAACTGACCATGCTGCACACTTCGCCGATGATGTCGTTGGCTTTGCGCGAAGGGGTAAACGATTGGTGGCCGCAGTCGTGCTGGATAATAAAGATGCGCACCAAGAAAAAGGCGTTCACTATCGCCAAAGGAAGCACCAGCCAAAAGGAGATATTGAGCAAAAAATACATCGCCACCCAAATGGCGACGAACGGCAGAAACGAGTTGAACATTTGGCCTACCGCCTTGCGCGTGTCTGGCACTTGGTAGGCCTTTACGATGGCGGGCAGTTGTTTCAGAAGGTTTGGGTCGTACTGATTTTTAAAATATCCCATTGAAAGTCAAAGAATTGAACGGTAGAAACAAGAAACGCCAGTCATAGTTGTTTGACTGGCATTTTTCAAAGGCGGCACAAAGTCCGACTTTTTGGCTAACTGGTGTGTATGCTTCGGTTGGTTATTTGCTGCGAATACGCAAAGGAGCATCAAATGTGAAGGAGTGATGTAAAGCCTTAACTTTGCCACCAAAGCGAGTACCTCAAACCCGAAGTGGTATCATGGATAAAATTCTGAACTATCAAAAAGTCCTGACGGACTACCTGGAGTCTTGGGCAAGCCAATACACAACTGGTGACACCGTAGAGTATCAATTGGTCTGCGACACAATTCGCCAGCACTACCAATTGCAAAAAGTCGGCTGGAGGGGAGACCGCTACATCCACCAAACTATTTTGCACTTCGACATCCGAGGGGACAAAGTTTGGGTACAAGAAAATAGAACAGAAACAGAAGTGGGTGATGAGTTGGTCAAGCTCGGCATCCCCAAAGACGACATCGTGTTGGGCCTGCAGCCGCCCGAACTTAGAAAGTTCACTGGGTAGGCAGCTGCGTAGGCAAAGGACGATCTCAAGCAAGTACCCCACTTCAAGTGATACTTTGCTGTACCTCTCAAACCCCGATTATCCTACTCAGCAACCCCTCATCCACCGCCCCGCCCGCAAAATCATCAAAAGCCCTCGTTGCCACTTTGATGATGTGGCTGGCGATAAACGGCGCGCCTTCCCGTGCGCCCTGCTCCGAATCCTTAATGCAGCATTCCCATTCCAGCACGGCCCAGCCTTGGTAGCTGTACTGCGCGAGTTTTGAAAAAACGGACTTGAAATCCACCTGCCCATCGCCGGGCGAGCGGAAGCGGCCGGGGCGATCCACCCAATCCTGATAGCCGCCGTATACACCGCTCCGCCCCGTGGGATTGAACTCTGCATCCTTGACATGGAACATCTTGATGTGCTCGTGGTAGAGGTCAATGTATTGAAGATAATCAAGTTGCTGGAGCACAAAATGCGAGGGGTCATAGAGGATGTTGCAGCGCGGGTGATTGCCCGTAGCGGCGAGGAAACGCTCGAACGTGACCCCATCATGGAGGTCTTCGCTGGGATGGATTTCGTAGCAGACATCCACGCCGCATTCATCGAAAACATCCAGAATCGGCTTCCAGCGCGCTGCCAATTCTTTGAACCCGGCCTCCACCAAACCCTTCGGGCGTTGCGGCCAAGGGTACACGGTGTGCCAGATGAGCGAACCGGAAAACGTGACGTGGGCATTCAAGCCCAAATGCTGGCTGGCTTTTGCCGCATTCTTCAAAGTTTGGATAGCCCATTCGGTTCGCGCCTTGGGGTTGCCGCGCAAGTGTTCGGGCGCGAATGCATCGAACATGAGGTCGTAGGCGGGGTTCACGGCCACGAGTTGGCCTTGCAGGTGCGTGCTTAGTTCCGTGATTTTCACGCCGCAGGCTTCCACGCGCCCACGCAGGTCGTCGCAGTAGGTTTTGCTGGTGGCTGCTTTTTCGAGGTCAATGAGGCGGCTGTCCCAAGTGGGAATCTGCACCCCGACATAACCGAGCGATGCCGCCCAACGGCAAATGCTTTCGAGAGAATTGTAGGGGGCGGTGTCGCCCATGAATTGCGCGAGGAAGATGGCTGGGCCTTGCATGTGAGAGGGTGAGAGGCGTGAGAAAGTGAGAGACGCGAGAGTTTCTGCGCAAAAATGCCGCGATTTTTACTTTTGCAGAAACTTCTTTCAAAGCCTTACCCCCTCTCACGTTCTCTCACCCTCTCACACCTCTCACCCATGGAATTGCTCATCGTCCTAATTTTCGTCATCGGCTACGCCGCCATCGCTTTCGAGCATGGCTTGAAAATCAACAAAGCCGCCAGCGCGCTCCTCACCGGGGTGCTTTGCTGGACGGTTTACATCCTCTCCGAACCCGACAAAGACTTGGTTTCGGGCCAATTGGCCGAGCATCTTTCCAGCATTTCGGGCATTCTGTTTTTCCTGTTAGGCGCGATGGTCATTGTGGAATTGATAGACGCGCACGACGGCTTCGACCTCGTGACGCAGCGCATCCGCACGACCGACAAACGGCGACTTTTGTGGCTTACCTGCTTCATTACTTTTTTTCTTTCGGCCATCCTCGACAACCTCACCACCACCATCGTGATGGTCAGCCTGCTGCGCAAACTTGTGGCCGACCGCGACGACCGCCTCTTGCTGGTGGGCATGGTCGTCATTGCCGCAAATGCCGGCGGCGCCTGGTCGCCCCTCGGTGACGTGACCACCACCATGCTTTGGATCGGCGGCCAGATCACGGCTCTGAACATTATCAAAATGCTCTTCCTGCCCAGCCTTGTCTGCCTCCTCGTGCCGCTCCTCATTCTTTCTCGCAAAATGAAGGGGAATGTGCAAACCCCTGAAAAAGAGGAAGACGGCTCGTTGGATTCTACGCCGTTCGAGCGCAATGCCGTATTTGCCATAGGCATGGGAGCATTTATTTTCATTCCCATTTTCAAAACCCTCACCCATCTGCCGCCCTACATGGGGATGCTGCTCGGCCTCGGCGCGATGTGGGTGCTGACCGAACTCATCCACAGCAAAAAAGACGAAGCCGAAAAAGGCCCGCGCTCTGTGAACCACGCTCTGCGCAAGATTGACACGCCGAGCATCCTGTTTTTTCTCGGCATCCTCATCGCCGTCACTGCGCTCGAAAGCGTGGGCACCCTGCACCACTTGGCCGAGTGGCTCGACCGTTCGGTGGGCAACATCACCGCCATCGGCGTGTTCATCGGTTTCCTCTCGGCGATTGTGGACAATGTGCCGCTCGTGGCCGCCACCCAAGGAATGTACGACCTCAGTACCTATCCGCCCGACAGTTTTTTCTGGGAACTCATTGCCTATTGCGCCGGCACGGGCGGCAGCACGCTCATCATCGGCTCGGCAGCGGGCGTGGCGGCCATGGGCATGGAAAACATCTCTTTCTTTTGGTACCTAAAACGGATTTCGGCTTTGGCTGCTATTGGCTATCTCGCAGGTGTGGCGGTGTATGTGGTGCAGCACACAATAGTAGGTTGAGAGGGGTTTAGATAGTT
>JBJXFT010000169.1:0-5631 GCA_046155725.1 Saprospiraceae bacterium | reverse complement strand
AATCAACACACACATGGTCTCCTACGAACAAATCTTCGAGAACAACCGCCAATGGATCGCGGAAAAAACCGCCAACGAAAAAGACTTTTTTGAAAAACTCGCCCAAGACCAAACCCCCGAGTACCTCTACATCGGGTGCTCCGACAGCCGCGTGACTGCCGAAGACCTCATGGGCGCACAGCCCGGCGAGGTTTTTATCCACCGCAACGTCGCTAATGTGGTGGCTACTACAGACTTGAATGCAGCCGCGGTCATCAATTATGCCGTGCGCCACCTAAAAGTCAAAAGAGTGGTTGTATGCGGGCACTATGGTTGCGGGGGGGTAAAAGCGGCTATGCAGTCCAAGGACTTGGGCATCCTCAATCCCTGGCTGCGCAATATCCGCGACGTGTACCGACTCCACAAAGAAGAACTCAACGCCATCGCCGATGAAGTTGGCCGCTTC
Source organism: Saprospiraceae bacterium (assembly GCA_046155725.1). GTDB lineage: Bacteria > Bacteroidota > Bacteroidia > Chitinophagales > Saprospiraceae > M3007. The sequence goes on along the minus strand of JBJXFT010000169.1, from coordinate 5,186 downwards.
GACCGCCTGGTGGAGCTCAATGTACAGGAGCAATGCGTCAACGTGATCAAAACCGCCGTTGTGCAGCAGCGTTATATTGCCGAAGGCTACCCGACGGTGCACGGTTGGGTGTTTGATATGCGTACAGGTGTTCTGAAAGACTTGAAAATTGATTTCAGAAAAATCTTGACCGAAATACAGGAAATCTACAACCTGACTGCGAACGATTGGTTTGATGGCAGCGAACGCTAAGACCGCACTCATGAAAATCTCCGACATACTCTCCGCCCTCGAAGCCGTGGCCCCGCCCCACTTGCAGGAATCCTACGACAACGCCGGCCTCATCGTGGGCAACCCGGAAGCCGAAGCGAGCGGGGCGCTCTTTTGCCTCGACTCCACCGAAGCCGTGGTGGAAGAAGCCCTCAACCGAGGCTGTAACCTCGTGGTGGCACACCACCCCATCGTGTTCCGGGGCTTGAAGCGGCTCAACGGCGCGACCTACATTGAGCGGACGGTGATGCAGGCCGTGCGGCACGACGTGGCTATCTACGCCATCCACACCAACCTCGACAACGTGCACCGACAGGGCGTGAACGCCAAAATCGCCGAGAAAATCGGGCTAGCAGAGACGCGCGTCCTGGCGCCCAAACCGGGCGCAGCAGAAGTTGGCGCAGGCTTGTTGGGCCTGCTACCCCACCCTATTGGCGAAGCCGAATTTTTGCAGCACATCAAAAACGCCTTGCAAACCAATTGCATTCGGCACACCGCCTTTCGGGGAAAACCCGTTCGCACAGTGGCCGTTTGCGGCGGCGCGGGGAGTTTCCTCCTGCCCGATGCGCTCAAGGCCGGAGCCGATGTGTTCGTGACGGCCGATTTCAAGTACCATGAGTTTTTTGATGCCGAGGGCAAACTGGTCGTCGCCGATGTGGGCCACTACGAAAGCGAGCAATTTACCATCGAACTTTTGCGCGACATTGTGCAGGATAAATTTCCTACTTTTGCGCTCCATTTGACGAAACTGAACACCAACCCGGTTTTTTATTTCTGAAAACCGCCCCAATCAGCAATCAACAATTAGCAATCAACAATAAATAGAATGGCCGTAGAAGCATCCATTGCCGACAAACTCAGAATGCTGTGGAACTTGCAGCAGAACGATTCACACCTTGACGAAATTCAAATCCTCAAAGGCGAACTCCCTATGGAAGTGTCTGATTTGGAAGACGAAGTGGCGGGCCTCGACACCCGCATCAAGAAAATGAAAGCCGTGCTCAAAGAAAGCGAGCAGGAAATCAGCAAGATGCAAGCCTCCTCCAAAGAGGCCGATGCAAACACCAAAAGGTACCAAAAGCAACTGGAAGAAGTGAAGAACAACCGCGAGTACGAAGCCTTGCAAAAGGAAATCGAACTGGCGAAACTCGACATCCAACTCTCCGAAAAGCGCGTGCGAGAAGCCAAAGGAGGGCTTGAAGGCAAGAAAGAAAGCCTTGCGATAGCGGAAGCCAAATTCGAGTCCAAGCAAAAAGAACTCGAAGCCAAAAAGGTGGAGTTGCAAGGCGTGATCGAAAAAACAGAGAGCGAAGAGAAAAAACTGCGCAAGCAAAGCGACAAGCTGCGCGAAGGCATCGAGGTTCGGCTCTTGAACGCTTACGACAAGACCCGCCGCACCTACCGCAACGGCATCGCAGTAGCCACCGTGGAGCGCAATTCCTGCGGGGGCTGCTTCAACAACGTGCCGCCACAGGTGCACCTCGAAATCGGGCTGCACAAGCGCGTCATTGCTTGCGAACATTGTGGCCGCATCTTGGTAGACCACAGCATCGTTTCGCCCGAATCCATGGTAGCGGCTTGATTGCCCCTGATTTTTGGAAGTCAAAGCCCCCGTTGTAGCATGCTGCAACGGGGGTTTTGACTTTGGCAGCCGCCCGATTCTTTGTTTTCGTCAGAAAAAATGTTAAAGCACTTGACGTTCCGGCAAAACTGCGTTCCTTGCATTGTTTTTTTTATCATCCCTGTCTCATGTCTCTCATGGCACACCCGTTTCGATTCTCTCTGGCACCTCTCCTCTTCGCAGGCTTCCTCTGTGCGAGCCCTCTTCTGCGGGCACAAGATTTTGTTGTTTACGACAATCTGGAGCAGTTGCAATCGCGCATCAACCGCGCAGGCGACACTACGCTCGTCATCAACTTCTGGGCCACATGGTGCAAACCCTGTGTAGAAGAACTCCCTTGTTTCGACGAATTGCTCGAACATTACGGAGTCCAAAACGTGCAGGTGTTGCTCGTGAGCCTTGATTTCAAGAGCCAACTCGAAAAGAAATTTATCCCTTTCTTGAAGAGCCATCGGCTAAAATCGGAGGTGGCACTGATGGCAGACCAAGACTTAAACACTTGGATACCGATGGTGCACGAAGAGTGGGACGGTGCCATCCCCGCCACACTCCTCATAAAAGGCGAAAAGCGCCGCTTCAATTTGGGCAAGTTTGAAAATTTGGAAGAATTGGATGCCTTTGTGCGCCCTTTTGTCTCTGCTCCCGCAACCCTGCACATCGGGAAAAAAATGACCTGCGACGACCTTAGCGGTGGGAAAAAATAGCAGGCAGCATATACCGCGCCCCCCTTTTGGAACCTATCTGGATACCGATTTTTTTCGCAACTACCGAGATTATTCCTTTTCCCGCGCATCGTTTACCACAGTTTTAATATTTTTTTACTCATGAAAACTCCCCTCCTCCTTTCGGTTGCGTTGTTAGCATTCTTGATGCTGACATTGAGCGCATCAAACCCAAAAACCTACGCCATTGGCGACACAGCAGAAAACTTTTCACTCAAAAGCGTGAAGGGCGACACGGTCTCTCTTTCGGACTACCAAAACGAAAGTGGCGTTATCGTCGTGTTCACCTGCAACCACTGCCCGTTTGCGCAGCTCTACGAACAGCGCATTATTGACCTTCACCGCACTTTCGCTCCGCAGGGATTCCCGGTGGTGGCCATCAACCCGAACAGCCCGCTCATTATTCCCGAAGACGGTTTTGAAAAAATGCAGGAACGCGCGCGCCTCAAGCACTACCCGTTCGAGTATCTTTTTGACGAGGGGCAAACGGTGTATCCCCAGTTTGGTGCCACGCGCACCCCGCACGTTTTTGTGCTCGATGCCAACCGCGTGGTGCGCTACATCGGGGCTATCGACAACAACCCCGAAGCACCCAGCGCGTCCACCCAGCGATGGGTCGAAAACGCGGTGCGCGCCCTCCTCAATGGCGAAAAGCCCAACCCTGAATCCACGAAATCAGTAGGCTGCACCGTGAAAAAAGGCCCTCAAAAAAAGCAATGACGCGCAGGTGTCATCGAGCCTTTCGCATCAGGAAAAACACAGGGCCTGCCATTGATTTGGCAGGCCCTGCGTTTTTTTCCTGATGGCTATAAGCGGCTCTCCCCTTTACTTGTAAAAATACTCGTTCGCCCGCGTGTAGTTTTGGCTTGGGCTTGAGGTGCTGAAATATTTGTCAGTCCTTTTGACAATTCGACCCTCTGTGTCCTTATCGTAGGAATAATTGGTGTGCGAATCTTCGACCCCATTGACATCCGTGAGGGTGGTTTTTGTAAGCGCATACGGAGGGTCCGGTATCCAAAACTCTTCGCCCGTGTGGAGGGTATAGGCAATGTTGCCGACATATTCGTTCAATACGATACTGGTGATGGTGCTGTTCCCGCTTTTGGATGTACGCGTACTTTTGAACAGGTTGCCGGTGGCATCGTACTCGTTTGTAATAATGCCGGTGGTGAAACCGTCCGCGTCGTATTGGGTTTCTTTTAAAATCCGGTTGGCTGCGTCTCGCTCATACACCGTTCTCCTTTTGGGGGTGCCGTCGGAGTATGTCCTTGTCACTTCTGAAGCAAAACCGTTTTGCAGGGCAAACACCCGGTGAGTGGTGTCAATCAAGCCTGCCCCGTTGTCATAAGTTAAGTCTGAAATGACCTTGCTCGGCTCGTACACGAAGGTGACCAAGAAATCAACGCCTTCGACCTGGGTGAGCCGCCCTTGGCTGTCGTAAGTGTAATCGGCGTAATAGCCTGTGTCGTCCGTCTCGCGGATTAAGAAGTGGACAGGGTTGTTGCCGCCGGGTGGTTCGGGGTCGTCTTTTTTGCAGGCGGCAAAAAGGCAAAGGGCGAGGCTCATGTAGAGCAGGATGTTCTTTTTCATGATAGTAGAAGGTTTGGTGACGAAAGAAATTTGACCAGAGGAGGCCGCAACCCAAATTCATTGGCAAGCGTAAAAGTACTCAGATGCTATTTTTAGAGAAGTGGTGGGAGAGACGTGCTCGGTCGTTTGGGTTTTGATTCTGCCTTTTTCGTCCAGTAGGTACGAATAGGCGGATGTTCCCCCGGACGATGAAACGCCGCTCTTTACGAGCAGTGCCGATTCTTTCCCAAAAATGGGGAGGATGTTCGTGGAAAGGGTATTGGCCAAATCGGGGTAGTATTCATACACTGCGGTAGAGGTGCCATTGCCAGATACGGAGACCATACGTTTCAGGTTTCCGCTTTCCCATTCGTACGTGGACACTGTTGTTTCTGCGAGGTTGTCGAACGATGTTGTTTGGGCAATGCGACCCTCCGTGTCGTAGGTTCGAAGTGTTGTACTGGTGGAGCCATTGTTCCAGACATTGGTTTGAATTTCCTCGACCGAGCGCCCAACTGCGTCCAAAGTATGGACGGTCGAAATGAACAATGAACCCGACAACCACCACTCAATCGTGACCTTGTCCGTTTGCCAGGTGTAGTCCGTGTGGTTGTCTGCGTCGCTGTAAACTTGTTGGATGGTGGTATACTCGTCGGCATCTTGGAAGCCGTCGCCGTCGTCGTCGGCGTAGAAAAGGAATGCAGTATCCCGGTCTGCTGGCGCACCATCAAAGGAGAATTCCGAAATGACTATTTCAGGCTTGCAGGTTCCAGAAAGGGTACTGCCTCCATCCGGGTCTTTTTTGCAAGAACTCCCCAAGATGATCCCGAATGCGGCGAACGAAACCAAGAATGTAGCAGTTGAAAAAAGAGATTTTTTCATGTTTGAAGAAAATGTGTGGTGAAACAAAAAGGCGCAAGCGGCTACCTAACCACTGCCAACCGCACCGCCCCTACCTTTTGCCCCTCAGAGATGCGCAGCGCGTAAAACCCGGTTGGCAGATCCGTCAGGTCGAGCGTCAGGGC
>JBJXFT010000101.1:0-11992 GCA_046155725.1 Saprospiraceae bacterium | reverse complement strand
CCATCCCTGCGTACGGTGCAAGCGGTGTCGGCGTTGCTGGCAAATCAAAACCCCAAATGCTCGAAAAATAGGGGTTGTTCTGCGCCGGCCACCCCATGATGGAAGGGAATTGGGCGATTGCTTGTGCCTCCGTAAGCGGCATTGCGGCTTTGAATGCAGCGATTTCTGCACCCGTGACGCGGAAATGGCGGTCCCAATTGGCACAAGTAATGTCATCGGTCGTGCCAGTGAGGTTCAGCGGGCCGGCGGAATAGTCGTGCTTGCCGTCGGCGCGATGGTCCACCGTGGCGAGTTTGAGGTTATTGCCGGGGTCAACGCCGCCCATCCAAATGCCTGCGGCGAATATGGTAGAGGGGTTGGGGCTGCCAGGAGGGCCGGGGTTTGGGATGAATTGAGCATTGGCCAAATCGGTGAACAGGTCGCCGCCGTTCAGGATTCGGGCCCGGATGTTGTTGCCTTGGATGTCAATCTGGGACTGGGGGTTGGCGCAATTTTGAGCCGAAAGGAATTGGAGCGGGAGGCAAAGGGCGAGGATGTAGAGTAGATTTTTCATGCTGAAATATTTGTGTCGGTGAATGTTTGCGAAGCCTTGCCAAAGGTAAGACCACGGTCGTTCAAATTTTTTGAGGAATGACCGGGAAATCCTTTTGGAATGGTGAACGCAGCGTTTGGCTGAGCAAAACCGCCCAAATCGGCAAAGGCGCGAGTTTCCCTTTTTGCTGCTTTTCCAAACGCATTACCTTCGCGGCCTACCAAACCTGCTTTCCCGCCATGTTCCAACGACAATCCCGCTCCGCTTTCCCTGCCCGCAACCTCTTCATCTTGGGCGCCGCCGTGCTCGCCTTTTTGATTTTTTTGTTGAAAAACGTTCAAAAAGAAAACCCCGCCGCGCCCGCGCCAAACATTGGAAACGAAGAAACCGCGCAACAAGACAGCGCCAGCCTCCGCCCCGAAGAATGGTTCTTCGCGCTGCGCGAATGGCCCGATTTCCGCACCGACGTGCAAACCTACTCGGATGCCCTCGCTGCCGCCCGCCAAGCGGATTTGGCCGCAAAGCCCCGCGACGGCATCAAAGGCTTTTCCGCCCCGTGGCTGCTCGAAGGCCCCGCCAACATCGGCGCGCGCATCAACACCATCGCCGTGCACCCCTTTGACCAAAACATCATTTACATCGGCTATTCGCACGGCGGCGTGTGGAAAACGGAGAACGGCGGGCAAACCTGGAAGCCCGTTTTTGACGACCACGATTTCCTTTCCATCGGCCACATCACCTTCGATCCGGGGCATGCCAGCGTGATCTACGTCGGCACCGGCGACCCCAACATCAGCGGCTACCCATTCATCGGCGACGGCGTTTGGCGCAGTTCGGACGGCGGCGAAACCTGGGAACACCTTGGCCTTGAAAACCCGCGCATCGTGACCAAAATCATCGTTCACCCAATGCTCCCCGCCCACATTTATACCGCCACGATGGGTCTTCCTTTTGAGCGCAACAACGACCGTGGGCTTTACAAAAGCACCACTTTGGGGAGCTCTTGGCAGCAAAAGCTTTTTATTTCCGACGAGGTGGGCATCATTGATTTGGTCATGTCGCCCACCAACCACAATACGCTCTATGCCGCCGCTTGGGACCGCATCCGCAACAACCAAGAAAGCCTCGTGAGCGGCGAAAACGCCCGTATCTGGAAAACCACCGACGGCGGCAGCACTTGGACAAAACTCGGCGGCGGACTGCCCGAAGATGTCCGCAGCCGAATCGGCCTCGCCATTGACCCCTCCAATGCCAACCACCTTTTTGCCTCCTACGTGAATACCGACTTGGCTTTTTCGGGCCTATACGAAACCTTCGACGGCGGCCTAACTTGGAACGAAAACCCCTGCAACGGCTTGGATTTTGAGTTTCAAAGCAACTTTGCTTGGTACTTCGGCCAGGTGCGCATCAACCCCCACAAGCCCTCGGACGTGTGGCTGCTCGGTGTGCAAAGTTGGCGCTCGCAAGACGGTGGCGAAACTTGGCAACTCGCGGCGGGCTTTGACCAAGAAGTCCACGCCGACCACCACGACCTGGCTTTCCTCGGCCCAGAGACTTACCTGCTCGCCACCGATGGCGGCCTCTACCGCTCGGACGACAACGCCGTCACTTGGCAGAAAATCGAGAACATCCCCACCACCCAATTCTACCGCGTGGCGCACAACCCCCACTACCCCGAATTTTACTACGGCGGCACACAAGACAATGGCACCAACGTGGGCAATGCCGCCGACCTCGAAAACTGGTTTCACGTTTTTGGCGGCGATGGTTTTCAATCTGTTTTCCATCCCACCGACCCCAGCATTTTTTACTACGAATTTCAAAACGGCGCGATTTACGGCACCACGGACGGTGGCTTTTTTGATGAAGCCTTTGAAGGAATTGACGAAAATGACCGCCGCCACTGGGACATGCAGTACGCCCTCAGCCACCACGACGAGAACGTGATGTACACCGGCACTTACCGAATCTACCAAGGCTTCGGCCACCTGCCCTTCTGGGTGCCCATCAGCGACGACCTGACCGACGGCAATATTTTTGGCTCGCGCTTCCACACCATCAGTGCGCTCAGCGAAAGCCCGCTCGATTCCGACCTGCTCTATGTGGGCACTACCGATGCCAATGTGTGGCGCGGCCAGCCCGCCAGCCAAGCCTGGTCGAACATTACGGCGGGGCTGCCGGAGCGCTATGTTTCGTCCGTGAAAGCCTCGCCCGCCGACCCGAACCGTGTGTTCGTGAGCCACACAGGGTACAAAAGCAATGACTTTGCGCCGCGCATCCACCGCTCCGACAATCAGGGCGCGACTTGGGTCCCCATCGCGGGCGACTTGCCCAACCTTGCGGTGAACGACCTTTTCATTCTGCCCGACCATCAAGACTCGGTCATTTTTGCCGCCACCGACGGCGGGGTGTACGGCACCACCAATGGCGGCCAACATTGGGAACGGCTCGGAACGGGGATGCCTTTCGTGCCCGTATACGACCTTGAAATGAACCCTGAGAAAAAGACGCTTTTCGCCGGCACCTTTGCCCGGAGCATCCTTTCGTACCCGCTCGACTCGCTCAGATTGGGGGAAAATTCCAGCACTTTCGCGCCCAACGGCCGCGCAGCGCCGATGCTGTCAGTTTCGCCCAACCCCGCTTCCGAGGCCACGATTTTGAAAGTGGAAAACCTGAAATCGAGCCAATTGGCCGAAGTGAGCATTGTGGACATTTCGGGCAAAACCTTGTTCAAAAAACAGGTCAAGGGCTTTGGCAGACACGAAGAAACGCTTGACCTGCGAGGCTTTGCGCCGGGCGTTTATTTCGCCTTTGCCCGAACGGGCGGCAAGGTGTGGGGCGCGCGGAAGTTTGTGGTGGCGCGCTGAGGCGAGGGGGAGGGAGCGAGGGGAGGGAGCGAGGGGTTTAGCCCGCGTCAAAACGTGCCACACCATGAAATACCAATGGTGTTTAGTTAGCGTCTTTCAACCCACGAATTCATTCGTGGGGCTGCATGAGGCCAGAGCAGAACCCAACCGATTCATCGGTTTTAAGTCGCAAACCGATAAATCGGTTTAGGTGAGCTGGGCTTTTGGGCATACCCACGAATGAATTCGTGGGTTGAAAACGAGACATATTCGCTTAACCAAACACCATTGCATGAAATACGCGGGCTGAACCCCGCGCTCCCTCAAAAAAAACAAAGGCCGAACCCCGCGCCCCCTCTAATTTTGCCGCTCACTATTCCCACACCATGAATCGCAAAATCATACTCGCCATAGCAGCAGTGGCCGCCGTAGGGCTGGCCGCATGGTTCTTCTTCCCCAAAAAAGAAAGCCAGGCCCTTCCCGAAGTCAAACAGGAACTCGAAGCCGACCCGGAACTGACCAAACTTACCGCGCAGCTGGAAAAAGACCCCAAAAACGACACGCTCCTCTACTTCCGCGCGGTCACCTACTACAAACTTGACGCTTACGACGAGGCATTGGACGACCTCGGAAACGCCATGAAATACGACTCGATGCAGCCCGCTTACTACCACCTGTTGGCCGATGTGCTGCTCGACTATGCCCGCCCCAACGACTCGCGCCGCGCCATCGAAGTGCTCAAACTGGCAGCGCAACGTTTCCCCGACCGAATCGCCACGCTCCTGAAACTCAGCGAATTCCAGCTCATCGTGCGCAAGCACAGCGACGCGCTCGCTACGCTCGACAAGGTGCTCCAGCGCGACCCACAAAACGCCGAAGCGTTCTACATGGCCGGGCGCGTGGCGCTCGACAAGGGCGACACGACCAACGCCGTATCCTCTTTCCAAAAGTCTGTGAACGTAAATGCCGGCAACGCCGACGCTTGGTTTTTCCTCGGGCGCATTTTCAGCAACCGCAACAACCCTGTGGCCGTGCAATTCTTCGACAACGCGCTGCGCGTGGACTCCACTTACCTCGAAGCACAGGAGTTCAAAGCCGCATTTTACAAGCGGCGCGGGGAGTTTGACAAAGCGTTTGAGATATACCGCGACTTGCTCCTGCGCGATCCCGATTATGCCAATGCGTACTTCGACATGGGCATGATTTACCTTGAGCAGGATTCGTTTTCAAAGGCTTACAGCAACTTCGACATTGCCACGAAAGTAGACCCCATCTTGGTGAAAGCGTACTATTACCGGGGCCTGGCCTCCGAAAGATTGGGCAACCGAGAGGCCGCGCTGGCCGATTACAGACAGGCCAACGGGATGTCGCCAGAATACAAAGAGGCTAAAGAGGCCAGAGAGCGTTTGGAAAAAAAGTGAGGCTGGCGGCCATGGCGAATTAACACAAACTTCATCTTGAATTGGAGGCGGGGTCGGACGCATGGAGGGACATTTGCACCAAAATCTGTGTCCTCCATGAATTACAATTCCAATTTCTCCGCCAAAGCTTTAGCGACGGCGGCCCTCCTCCTCCTTTCCACCCTTTTCCTCTCCGCCCAAACGGGCATCATCGCCGGGAAAATTATTGACTCCCAAACCGCCGAGGCGCTCATCGGCGTGTCCGTCCGTTTGGACGAAGGCGCAGGCGGTGCCGTTACCGACATTGACGGCAACTACCGCATTGTCAACGTGGCCGTGGGCAAGCACAAAATCAGCGTGAACTACACGGGCTACACCGCCAAGAGCATCGAAGATGTGGAAGTGAAAGCGGGCGAAGCAACCACTATGGACGTAGCCATCGAAGACGGCACGAGCGCAGCGCTCGCCGAAGTGGTGGTGGTGGCAAAAGCCAAACGCGAAAGCACCAGCGCGCTCACCATTTTCCAGAAAAACAGCGTCACCATGGCCGACGGCATCAGTTCGGAGACCATCAAACGCACACCCGACCGCACTACGGGCGATGTGATACGCCGCGTCAGCGGGGCCAGCATCCAAGACGGAAAGTTCGCCATCATACGCGGCCTCAACGACCGCTACAACATTGCGATGCTCAACGGCGCACTGCTGCCCAGCACCGAAGCCGACCGGAAGGCATTCTCTTTCGACCTTTTCCCTTCGGCCATGATTGACAATCTGGTGGTGATAAAAACCGCGAGCGCCGACCTCCCGGGCGATTTTGCCGGCGGCGCCATCATCGTGAACACGAAGGACATCCCCGAACAAAATTATGTGAGCGTGAACGCCAGCGCGGGCGTGAACAACATCACGACGTTCAAACCCTATATGAACGCAGCGAGCGGCGGCACCGATTGGCTCGGCATAGACGATGGCGTGCGTGCGCTCCCAGCGAATTATCCAACCACGTCAGGCTACAATACGGCTTCGCCCGATGAAAAAGTGCGCTTTTCGCAGTCGCTGCCCAACGACTGGGCAATTGCGGAAAAGGGCAGCGCGTCGCCCAATTTGGGTTTTCAAATGGTATCGGGCATTGTCACCAATTCGGAGAAAAAGGTGCAGTTCGGCTCTACCATTGCGCTTTCATACTCCAACCAAAACCGCATTCAGGATGCCGAGCGCAACCGTTTTGACCTTCAAAACCAGTTGGTGGCCAACCGCGACAAACAGTTCCGCAACAACGTGCTGTGGGGCGGGCTGTTGAACTCGGCTTTGAAAATCGGCAGCAAGCAAAAACTCATCCTGCAAGCCTCGTACACCACCAACACGAACAACAGCGTGAACAGCCGCGAGGGCAGCGACTTCGAGCGGGAGCAATATATCCGCTTCACGACCATCGAATTCACCGAAAACCACTTGCTCACCACGCGCGTCGGGGGCGAGCACGCGCTCACTCCTGCTGGCCTGAAACTCAGTTGGGGCGGCGGGTTCAACCGCAGCACCCGCGACATTCCGTCGCTGCGCCGCATGACCTACGCCAAGAATTTCGACTCTGAAGAAAGCGACCCATACTTCGCCATCATCCAGCCAGGCTCGGCGAGCCTCAATTTCGGAGGTCGGTTCTATTCCGATTTGGCGGAAAACACGCTTAACGGAAACCTTGACCTCAGCATTCCTTTCCGCTTGATGGGCGACAAGCAAACAATCAAAATCGGCGGGCTTTACCAGAAGCGCGAGCGCGAATTCTCGGCGCGGGTGCTTGGCTACACCGCCACGGGCTATCCTGCCGCTCTGTTCATCCTGCCGCAAGACCAGATTTTTCAGCCGGAGAATGTGAAGGTTTCCAACGGATTCCTCATCAGCGAAATCACCAACCCCAGCGATGCCTACACGGCCGATGCCGAGCTCGCGGCAGGCTACGCCATGGCGGATTTGAAACTCTGGGAAAAACTCCGCATCTCGGCGGGCCTGCGCCTCGAAAGTTTCAACATGGGGGTCAACAGTTTTTACTTCGGCGGCCAAGCGGTGAACACGGTTTTGGACAATGCCGATCTGTTGCCCTCGGCCAATTTGACCTACGCGCTCAATGACAAGCACCAGGTGCGCTTCTCCATTTCCAAGACTTTGAGCCGGCCTGAATTCCGCGAACTATCGCCGTTCGCCTTCTACGACTACGAAGAAGAAGCCTCGGTGCAGGGCAACCCGGCACTCGTGCGGGGCACAATCGCCAACTACGATGTGCGCTATGAGTTTTACCCCGGCTCAAACCAATTGGTGAGCGTCAGCCTTTTTTACAAAAAATTCAAAGACCCCATCGAGCGCAATTTCAGCAGCTCGGGCGGCGGCTCGGCAAGTTTCAGTTTCCAAAATGTGGAGGGCGCGGAGAACTATGGCGCGGAAATCGAAGCCCGCAAAAACCTCGACTTCTTTGGTGCTTGGGGCGAAAACTTGGTCGTTTTCAGCAACGCGGCTTTTATCGGCTCTTCTATCAATTTGGCAAACACCGATTCTTACGACCCCAAGCGCGCGCTGCAAGGCCAATCGCCGTACATCGTCAACGCTGGCCTGACGGCCAATTGGCCCAAGTGGGGCCTCAACACTACGATGGCCTACAATGTCATCGGCGACCGCGTGGCTTATGTGGGCACGGACAATTTTGCCGACATCTATGAGCGCCACCGCAATTTGCTCGACTTCTCGGTGACCAAAAAATTAGGCAAGAACGGCGAGGTGAAATTGACTTGGGGCGACATTCTCCGCTCGGATTTCATCTATTACCAAGACAAAAACTCTTCGCACCTCTATGAGCCGGACCAAGACAACCTGATGCAGCGCCGCAACTTTGGCAGCACGGTGACGCTGGGGCTGGGGTACCGGTTTTGACCGTTGACTATTGACCGTTGACTATTGACCGTTGACTACGCGAATCTGGGGTTGAAAACCAGTTGTCCATTTCCTGAAGGGAAAAATCAACTCCTGATTCGCATAAGTGATAGAGTGATGAAGCGATGGCACAAATCAAATCACTTCATCACCCTATCGCTTCATAAAGAATTTTGGATACAGATTTTAGTAGTTTTAAGGTTAGGAACTTAACTACAAATGACCCGGGCGACGCAAGTTGTCCGGGTTTTTTTTGTGTGGCTTTTGCCCTGTTCCTACCTGTCAAATCCGCACCATTTTCCGCACGGCGTTTTGCGTGGGCGTTTCCAATTGGTAGTACAAAACTCCGGCGGCGCTCCGCCCGGCCAGGTCAACGTCCACGGTGTTCAGCCCGGCGGGCCAATCGCCCGATTGCGACCACAGCACACGCCCGTTGCTGTCGAATATGCTGAGCGTGGCTGGGCTGGCTTCGGGCAGTTGGAAGGTGATGGCGGTTTTGTGCGCAAATGGGTTGGGCTGGTTTTGGAACAGGTCGAACGCGGAAGCGGGGTTGCCAAAGCGGAGCGCGATGCGTTGATTGCTGATTGTTGATTGGGGATTGCTGATTGCTGATTGTTGATTGTTGATTGGGGATTGTTGATTGCTGATTGCTGATTGCTGATTGTATGCGTACGCTTCGGCTTTGGTGATGGCATCGCTGATGTGGAGCATTTCGCGGAGCGGGCCGGTTTTTTGCGCGCGCATTTTTAGGCCGAAACTTGCTTGCCCGCCCGCTTCCCAAGCCATGGTGAGCGATGACTTTTGGGGGAAATGGGCGAAGTTTTCTTTGTCCATGTTTTCTCCCGGAATGGTTTCCAAGATTTCCAGACCATCGGTTTCCAGGGTGAACTGGCAGCCTTCGAGCGGTTGGGAGGCAGTGAATTTCAGTTCAAAAATTTCGCCTTCGCGCAGCACTCCTTCCCCATTGGCGAGGGCTGGGCTGGCGTTTATGTCAAAGTAAACGACCCCAGAAAACCGCTCCTCGGCAGGCGCGAGGAGGTTGGGGACGACGGTGTTGTTCACATCGCCGACTTTCATGCCCACGAAGTTGTAGGGCGGCGGGAGGCCGGGGGCTATTCTTTCTGGGGATGCGGTCTGGAATGGGTTGAGGGGGTTGGGGAACACAAAACTCGAATCCACAAAGCGCCAACTTTTGTTGTTGGGCAGTTTGGTGTAAATGCCGAGGATGAGTTTGCGTATCTCCACAATATCGAAGGTGGTGATGCTGCCCGAGCGGTTGGCATCGGCGCTGAGCATTTTGTAAGGGGAGTTGAAGGTTTCGATGCCGAGGATGTGCTTGGAAATCAAGACCAAGTCAAAAGTGGTGACGCCGTTGAGCGGGTTGTCGTCCTTTTTGGGCACTATCCTGGTGCTGGCGGAAAGGGGTATGAGCGGCACGACATAATGGCCAAAACTGTCGGTCAAAATGCCAGAGCCAGCGGGCGGGAAGGGCGGGGTGTCCGCTTCTATTTCGATGGAAGATTCTTCCACGCCGTCGCCCAATTCTGTTTTTACCCACCCGCTGAGCAATTGTCCTGGGTCTATGCAATTGTCCGCATTGTCCTGAACAAGCACCGTGGTTTGGCAAAAGCCCGCATTCCCCGCTTCATCCTTTGCCCATATTTTGACGCACTGCGAGTCCAACTCGAAGCAGCCCAAGGTGATGGAGCTTGCCGGGTTGCCCATGATATCGAATGGGAAAGATGTTGCGCTGCATTTGCTGATGCCATGCTTTAGCGTACTGGTGGCGGAGCAGTCGTCTGCGGAAGATTGCATCAACTCAGGGACCGTGATGCTGACCGCCCCGGCTGGCGGGAGGGTTACGTTCAAAGTGCTTTTGCACGCTACGGTCGGCTTTTTGCAGTCTGACACAGTGAAAGGGTACTCGTATTCTTTGTTGTTGCCGCAGCCATCGGTGACTTGCCACTTGATTTTGTGCATACCGTGCGGTAGTTCGGGCGCGACAAATACGCCGGGCGTGTGCTGCGTGTTCCAGCGCACACGAGCAGTTTTGGTGTTGCCTGACACGGTTTCCTCAATGGCAAAGCCAAATTTCCGATTGGATGGCACAGGCCGCTCATCAAACTGGCGCGGGGTGCCGCCAGCGTAGTTAGGAGTGCCGTTATTGTTGAAAAGCACATTGTTCCAACCAAGCCCGACACTGCCGACTACCACAGAATTGATCACCGTTTCCTGCGTGCCATTTCCGTCAAGGTCGAGAAAAAGGAGATATTCAATGCCGATGTCTGAGCCAAAACAAACGTCGGTACCAACGATACTCAGTTCGGTTGGCTGCTCGCACAGATCTTGCGAGCCATTGCTGGGGTTTACCCAATAGGGTTCGTTCCAGAGTTGTTGGGGGTTGAGAAGGCTTGAAAAGTTCTGGTTGGAACACGTGGGCACGGTGTATGTGCCGCTTGGAGCTTTAGAGTCAATAACTTTTATGATCTGTTTGTACTGGTAGCCATTGGCAGCTTGACCCCAAAAAGTGCAGTAGTCCGTGCCGGGCGCAGGATCGCTTGGGTATATTTTTACGATGGTGGATTTCCACGGCGAGGGTGATTGGATACCGCAGCGCGACACTACTGGCCCTGGCAAGTTGGTGGGGTGATTGGCGGTTGTGCTTGGGGTGGGATTGGGAACTACGATGATGGGCACAAGTGAATCGTAGGTGCAGCGGTTGGTGATTTTCCAAGTGCGCTCGATTTTGAAGCAAGCATCCGGCACGGCGGTAAAAACCTGATCGGTAAAGTCAACGTCGAAATCCTCGCACCCCATCCCGAGCATCACCGGTTCGCCGTAATTGCTGGTCCCGTCGCAAAGAGTGACGATGACATCGTTGGGGAATTTGACGTAATAATCCTGGAAATTATTGACCGTGATGGCCTGTGTGCAAGTGCCGACACTGCTGGAATCTTCAAAAACTTTGAAAATCCGGGTGAGCGTCCCTTGCTTGCAAATAGAGTCAAACATAGCATAGTCGGCCTCTATCGCCATCGAGTCCACGGCACAAGAAACAGACACCAGGCTGCCGTAAGATGCGAGCGTGGGGTCAAAGTTTTTGCAGCCCACCGTGACGCTTGGAGGCGCGATGCAAGTGGGCGGGTGCTGGTCGGCGAGGGTTATTTGCACCGCACAGTCGCTGAAATGTCCGATGCCAAAGCTGGGCGAAACTGCGCCCGGAGGTGCAGGAATATCGTACACGCGCAGCACCGCGTCGAGGGTTTGCGATATGTCTTGGCAACAAAAGCGGAGCGTGTCGGCCCAGAGCGTATCGTTGTGGCAGAGCGTCGAGTCGAGCAAGATCGCT
This sequence comes from Saprospiraceae bacterium, assembly GCA_046155725.1. Lineage (GTDB taxonomy): Bacteria > Bacteroidota > Bacteroidia > Chitinophagales > Saprospiraceae > M3007. Next base: position 946 of record JBJXFT010000101.1, on the reverse strand, counting down.
TTGAAGGACAAGGGTACGCCGCAAGCATCGGCAGAGCCATTGTCCAAAACTTGGGCCGCGATGGCCAGTGTGCCGTTGCTCAAGAATTGCAAAGTCGAAAAGGTGTCGCAGCGTGCCACAGGCGGCACCATGTCGGCCACCGTCAGGTTGAACGTGCAGTCGCCGAGATTGCCACAGCTGTCTTGAGCCACATAAGTGACTGGGGTGGTGCCCATCGGGAATTTCGCCAAGCCCAGCACCCCCATCGTGTCCACATCCGTCAGGTCGTTTCCCAAAAAATTCGCCAGCGAGCCGTTGAAGTTTTTTGTCAGCCCGTTTTCTTGCCAAAACGCTTGGAAGGAGAACAGCCGGGCACACACATCGTCGAGCAGCGCGTCGGGCAAATCCACCATGCCATGACAAGTCGTGTCCGCAGCCACCGTCACCACAAGCGGGTCTGGGCAATTGACGATGGGGCCTGTTTCATCAAAGAGATAGATGTTCTGCAAAAAAGGCCCGGTCACCTCGTTGGTGCAGAAATCCAGAAATTCCCAAAGTCGCCGCACTCGCACGTTGCCGCAGGCGAGCCGGAGCGGATAGTCTTTATAAAAAGCAGAAATCTCGCAGATGGAGCTGTTGACCATGTTGTACCGTCGGCCATTGACCATGATAAAAGGTTGGCCGGTCACTGCGGGGTCTACGTTCTTGTCGGGGCACGAAATCGTCACATCTGGCGGCAGCAGCATTTCATCGGCGGTGTGTTGGTGCAGTTTTATGCGCTGAATGCAGGCGCTGGTGTTGCCGCTTGCATCGTTGGCCTGCCATCGGCGGCTGATGATTTTGGTAAAGGTCGTGTCGCAGTTGTACAAAACTTGAGTGTCCGTGTAGGTCAAAGAAGTAACCACACCACAAGCATCGTTCACCTGTGGCGTGGCGGTGGCGAAGCCGAGGCTGTCTTTCAAAAACG
>JBJXFT010000165.1:0-8674 GCA_046155725.1 Saprospiraceae bacterium | reverse complement strand
ACCCTGACTGCTGACAGCGATATTCAATCCTGGGTCATGTACAATGCGCTTGGCTCCGTGGCGCAACGTGCTGAAGATGGAAACAATAGTCAAAACCTTGTGATTCAAGTGGACGAACTGCCATCTGGGCTGTACTATTTGATCGTTCAGACAGCAAAAGGAAGTGTGAAGCGGTCGGTGGAAGTGGTTCGGTAAAGGAAAATGAATAATCATGTTTATTTGGAAGTTGCCTGTGCCTTTGAGGTGCAGGCAACTTCTTTGTGATGCGCAACCACGCCCAGCAGCGTTTGAAAGAAAAAGAACCCAATCCTTTTATGTGGGCGGGGTTTATACTGGTGGAGTGAACACGCCTGCCGCCCTCGGCACATTCCCCTCAAAGCGTTGATACCGATGGCGGAATAGCGCTGTCGCAGAGTTGACAAGTTTTCGTTATGGTATAAAAGTTGTTGCCTTAGGGCAAATAACTTAATCGTACCATGCACCGCCATCTCAATATCCTTGTCGCCGACCACCATCCCATCTTTGTAGAGGGCTTGCGGTCGTGGTTGTCCAACCCTGGCGACAGCCCATTTTTCTACAACATAACGGGCGTGGCGAGCAACGGGCCTCAAGTGGCGGAGTGCTTGGGCTTGGCTCAGCCCGATATTTTTTTGCTCGACCCCGACTTGCCTGACGCTGAGGGCCTAAAAATACTTTCGTCGGTAAAACTGAACGGGTCAAAAACCCGTATACTCATCCTCAACGGCTCTGGCGCGCCGGCGCACATTCAGGCCGCTTTCAGGGCCGGTGCCGATGGCTATATGCTCAAATCAGGTTCGCACGACGAACTCTTGCAAGCGGTGGGCGAGCTGGCCGAAGGGCGCACATTTGTTGGCTGGGGCTTGATGCCATCGGGGGGGGCGAGCAGCGTGACGGAGCCGTCGCCAGAGACAAGGTTTATTCAAAAAAATGGCCTTACGCGCCGAGAGGTAGAGGTAATGAAACTCATCGGCCAGGCCCTGACGAACAAAGAAATCGCTGACCGGATTTTCATCAGCGACCAAACGGTGAGCGTACACCGCAAAAACATCATGCGCAAATTGAAGGTCAACAGCACGGGCGCACTTATCAAACTGGCGTTCGAGAACAGGCTGGTTTAATCCCCAAACCCGATTTAAATGTCGGGTTTCAATCTTTCCATGCAAAAAGTTTGGGCGGCTGGCGATGCCCTTTTTAACTTTGTCCCGTTTGGGAGGGGAATATGCCCCTATCCAAAAACGAACACTTTGTCCCTTAATCTTTCACTCATGAAAAAAGCGAGCTCTACACTCTTTTACAACCTTTTTGGATGGGCCTTGGCATTGGCCTTATCGCTTTCGGCCAACCATGCCGCCATGGCTCAGTGCAACATGATCTGCAACGACTTGGTGCAAATTTCCCTTGACGAAGATTGCGAAGTGGAAATCCTGCCCGACATGGTTTTGGAGGGCAATGGCTGCCCCAACGGCAACTTCCAAGTGCAGGCAAAAGTCAACAACGTGTGGACACCTACATCCGGCAACTTTGTAGCCACCTCCGCCCACATCAACCTGACGCTGCAGGTGCGCGTGCGCGACCTCATCTCTGGCAATATTTGTTGGGGCAACGCCCACATCGAGGACAAACTCCCGCCCATCATGGACTGCGAGGATATTTTCCTCAATTGCGCCATCACCCAATACACCCCGGCCTACCTGCTCAACGATCTCAACATCTCGGAAGCCTACCCGCTGGTAGACGAAAACTGCACTTCTACCACGCTGACATACATTGACACATGGTTCGATCTGGGCTGCAGCGGCAGCATCAACGGCAACACAGACATCAGCGCGTATGCGCTGCGCAAATGGACTGCCGTGGACGATAGCGGCAATTCTGCCACTTGCAACCAGTACATCTACTTTGAGCGCAGGCATTCGCTGGACGTGTTTTTCCCAGCCGACGTGACGGTGAACTGCCAAAATCCCATCACCGACCCGGGCAGCACCGGCGCACCGTATGTGACGGACTTTGGCCTTCAATGGGAGGTATGGCCCAATGGCACCTATTGCGAACTGAATGCCACTTACTTGGATTTGCCCCTGTACGTTTGCGACGGCACTTTCAAAATCCTCCGCACTTGGACGGTATACGACTGGTGCCTGCCCAGCAGCCCTACCAACCCGCTGCTGCACACCCAACTTATCAAAGTGGTGGACGATCAGGGGCCCGAATTAGAATGCCCAGAAAACATGACTGTGGGCACCAACTCGAACGACTGCCAACTTGATTTTGACCTCCCCGATGTGATCGTGAGCGACAATTGTTCGCGCCTTTCCACCATCGAAGCGCAATGGTATGACTACAACGGAATCTGGCGTTCGCTTCATGGCACTTTCGCCAACTTCCCCGGCAACAACTTCTGGGACTCCGACACGCTCGCCGTGCTGGGCACGGCCGAAAACCTCGGCATCGGTGTCACACAGGTAAAGTACATCATCAGAGATGACTGCGGCAACAGCACGGTCTGCAATTTTGATGTGACGGTAGATGACGACAGCCCGCCCAACGCTTCCTGCGATCAAGTGACCCAAGTGGGCCTTTCGGTGGACGGGATGGCGTGGGTGAACGCTTCGACGTTCGACGACGGCTCTTACGACAACTGTTCCCCGGTCTCTTTCAAAGCCAGGCGCATGGACTCTAACAATTGCCAAGACAACGGGCTGTTCCACGACCAAGTCAAATTCTGTTGCGAAGACATAGGCGATACCATCCGCATCGTGTTGCGCGTCTACGATGTGCCTGTACCTGCGGGCAGCGTTGACCTCGATTTTCAGGAATGGCATGTCAACGATTGTATGGTGTTTGCGCTGGTAGAGGACAAAATCAAGCCCAACTGCCAGCCGCCTGCCCATGTGACGGTGAACTGCGAAAACTTCGACCCCAGCCTTTGGGCTTACGGCATTCCGCAGGTATCCGACAATTGCTGCCTCGATTCTACAAAAGTGTTCCAAGGCCAAATTGGCCTGACGCATACGGCGAACTACGCGCAGTTCGACACGGTGTGCCACAAAGGAACCATCACCCGCACTTTCCGCTCGTGGGACTGCTACGGCCAGAGCAGCCAGTGCACACAGCGCGTAGTGGTTACTTATGAGCAGGATTATTTCGTCAAATTCCCCAACGATGCCATCGTGACGATGTGCAATGGTTCGGGCGTTTATGGCGAGCCGACATTTTTTGGCAAGGATTGCGAGCTGCTCGGCGTTTCGTTTCAAGACGAAGTGTTCACCGTGGTGCCAGATGCTTGCTTTAAAATTGAGCGCACTTGGCAAATCATCAACTGGTGCACCTACGACCCGAACGGCGGCTGCATCGAAGTGCCAAACCCTACGCCGAACAACACAGTAAACCACCCGACGAACCTGCCTGGCCCCGTGGTGTCGAAGTGCGGCATTCAAGCACCGTCGCCTTGGAAATCCACCATCGTGAAGATATACCCGACCGACCCTGCGCCCGGCACGGACTACTGTACGTTCTGGGACGCCAACGCCAACTGCTACCGATACAAACAGATCATCAAGATCGTGGATGGCCAAGCGCCCACAGGCACTTACACCTTGCCTTCCTGCAACAGCCAAAACTGGCTGACCGCCAACAACGCGCTCCTCTGGAACGAATCCTATTGGTGGGACAATACCATCAGCACACACGACCTGTGCGAGGAGCCGACCGACTTGTGCATCACTGCCAACGATGCTTGCTCCGGCTCAAATGTCAACATCGAATACCTCCTTTTCCTTGACTTGAACAGGGATGGCGTGATGGAAACGGTGGTGAATTCTGTGAACACGGGCATTGCCGGCCTCGGCTGGAACAATGTGCTGTACGACAACCTGAACACGCCCAACTATGGTGGCGGCACTCCGCTCCAGTTCGACGAGCGCCTCGTGCCGGCCAACCAAAAATGGGGCTTCGCCATTCAGGAGACCGTGAACGGCAATACCAAGATTGGCTGTGTGCGCTGGAACACCCAGCAACTGCAAAACACCTTTGCCGTGCCCGAACTGCCCCACGGTACGCACAAAATCAAGTGGTTCATCACCGATGGCTGCGGCAACAACAAGGAATACGAGTACACCTTCACGGTCAAAGATTGCAAAGCCCCTACGGTGACCTGCCACTATGGGCTTAGCGTCAACATCATGCCCACCGGGATGATCACGCTTTGGGCTTCTGACTTTTTGCAATACACAGAAGACAATTGCACCCCTTCTGCCCAAATCAAGATCGGAATCCGCAAGTGCAACACCGGCACGGGATTCCCGACCAACCCCGATGGCACGCCGCAAACTTTCGTGACGTTCAATTGCGACGAGACCGGCTCGCAGTGCGTAGAATTATGGGCCATTGACGCAGCAGGGAATGCCGACTATTGCGAAACGACCCTCATGGTTCAAGACAACCTTGGACTTTGTGCGGGCGACCCGATACCCATCATCGCTGGCGCGTTGAAAACCGAAGCCCAAGAAGGGGTGGAAGAAGCCATTGTAAAACTGTACGGCATACTGCCCAGCGGCTTACCTGCCCCGACAATGTCTGACCTGACCGACAACCAAGGCAATTTCATATTTGTGAATGCCTTGCCGCTTGGGTCTGACTACATTATTGTGCCAGAAAAAAACGACAACCCGCTCAATGGTGTGACCACCTACGACCTTGTGCTTATTTCAAAACACATCTTGGGCATCGAGCCGTTCGACAGCCCCTACAAGATGATCGCCGCCGACGGGAATAGAAGCGGGAGTATCACTACCTTCGACATTGTGGAGTTGCGCAAACTCATACTGGGCATCTACAACGAAATGCCAAGCAACACTTCGTGGCGTTTTGTGGACAAAGCGTTCGCTTTCCCCAATCTGCTCAACCCATTCCAAACAGCGTTCCCGGAGACAAAATCCGTTCAGGATATGCAGATGGCAAACCTCAACGAAGATTTTGTTGCGATCAAGATCGGCGACGTGAACAACACCGTAGTCCCCAACGCTCAGGCAGGCGCGGACGACCGCAGTACCGGCACCCTCTACTTCGACGTGGACGACCGCGACGTGAAGGTTGGCGACATGGTGGAGGTGAAAATGGCCGCTTCTGAAAAAACGGTTGGGTATCAATTCACCCTAAACCTCGATGGCCTCGAAGTGCTCGAAGTGCTGCCGGGCGCAAACATCGGCAAAGACAACTTCGCCACCTTCGCGGGCGCAATCACCGCTTCAGTGAGCAGTGAAGCGGGCGAGTTTGCCTTCCGCTTCCGCGCCACGCGCGCTGGCCAATTGAGCAAAATGCTTGGCATCGGCAACGGCATCACACGCACAGAGGCGTATAAAGCAACAAATGACGCAACGGCAAAAATGAACGTGGCACTGCGCTTCTCATCCCCTGCGGGAATGATGGTCAGCGGCATAGGGTTCGAGTTGCTGCAAAACACGCCCAACCCGGCCAAAGCCTTCACCAACATCACTTTCCATCTGCCCGAAGCCGCCGAAGCCACGCTGACCATCAGCAACGCCGAAGGCCGAGTGGTGAAAACCGTGAAAGGCGAGTTTGCCAAAGGCATCAACACCATCGCGCTCCAGCGCGCTGAACTGGAACCGGGCATCTTGTTCTACCAACTTGACACGCCCACGCACAGCGCGACGAAGAAGATGATCGTGGTGGAATAAACTTCCGATGACGAATAGGCCACAAGCAAAAACATGAGTCATCCCGAATTTTCGGGATGACTCATGTCATTTTTGGGGGATTGAGGTGTGTAGCATCCTAAACGGCGGTAGAAATGCCAATCCATTCGCATACAAGGTGCGTAGCACCGGAACAAATACGCTTTGGGCTCGTCCAAGTTTCGGTGCTACGCACCTTCGTTTTCGCACTGGGTAGCATTTCTACCGACGTTTAGGGTGCTACGCACCTCCTTTCAAAATTCGGGATGGCTCATGTTTTCGTGCACCACAAACAAAAAAGGGCCGCCCCACTTTCGGGACGGCCCCATAAGCCAATCTTCCTATTCTACCTGTCGGACTTTAAATCGTTGGAAATCTTGTCCGGTTTTTTGGCGGTGCCGTTTTTGAAGTCAATCCAGCCATCCTTCCATGTCTTCGCCTATGCGCTTCATGTCGGCTTTCAGTTCGTCTCTTTCGGCGGCCAGCCTTGTTATCGAGGTGAATAAAAAGGGCCGCCCCACTTTCGGGGCGGCTCCATAAGCCAATCTTCCTATTCTACCTGTCGGACTTTAAATCATTGGAAATCTTGTCCAGTTTTTTGGCGGTGGCGTTTTTGAACTCAACCCAGCCATCTTTCATGTCGTCGCCCATGCGATTCATGTCGGCTTTCAGCTCTTCTCTTTCGGCGGCCAGCACTTTGCGGCGTTCTTGCCACTTTGCTTTTTCTTTTGCGGCAGCCTTTTCCATTTTACGGTCCATGGCATCAATTTCCGCGTCCAGTTCGCGGCCAGCCTTGTCCATTCTGGCCGAGAGGTCGTCGCGCTCGGCCTTCAAGGCGTTGGCGGCATTTTGGCCCGCGTCTTTGAGGTCTTCTTTGGCTTCCTGTACGTTTTCTTTTGCGTCTTTTACGGCCTCGTTGGCTTCTTTACGGTTTTCGGATGGGCTGTCCGTACAAGACACAAGGCCAGTAGAAGCCGAGCAGAATGCGAGCAGGCCAGCGAATAAGAATTGCTTTTTCATGTTGTTCGAAAATGTTGGTGAAAGTTTAGTTTGCGAAAGCACCGCCAAAAAGGCAGAGCAAGTGTCGGTGTGTGGTGTCCTCCGACACTGCTATGCCAGCGGTTGATGTTGAATTTCGTTGGTTGTGTTGTGAAGTGGAGGGACTACTCGGTCTACAGATTTACTTTCCTGCGGCCAGAAACGAGGCTTATCAGAAAGACAACCAAGAAGACGACGAAGAGTATTTTAGCGACAGAAGCCGCAGTGCCAGCCAGTGCGCCGAATCCTAAGACAGCAGCTACAAGGGCGACAACGATCAGAATGACAGACCATCTAAGCATGAGTAAGTGTTTGTTTTGAAGTGAAAAAGAAAGAGAAAGTTGTTTGTGATGGAAGGAAGCGAGCGTACAAAACTGGTGTAAGCAGATTTCTTACAACTCGCAGCGTTTTAGAATTCGTAGCCCAGCGTGACCCCTATGCCGCGCGTGCGGCGGTAAGGCTTTTCGTCGTCTTGATTGTCTGCATTGCTGTCGAGCAAGTTGTTGATGCCCAAATTATAGCGCGCATCCAAAAAGACATGGCCGAATTTCACCCCACCGCCAAAGGACATACCCCAATCTGTGCGGCGCTGGCGGTCGCCTTCTTCACTGTTGTCAAACTCAAATTTATCTTCGTCGGTAGTGGTATTGCCCAACAATGTCGTGGTCGTTTTCACTTTCCCACTGAGCGCCAAGCCCACAAAAGGCCCTGCCAAGACATAAACGCCGCTCCCGCTCTCGTTGAAAAACTTCAATTTTGCCAGCACCGGCACCTCTACATAATTGTAGTAAAGGCGGCTCACTATTTTGTTGTCCTCGTTGATTGCATAAGTCGCTTTGCCACCCTTTTGGATGTACAGCAGTTCGGGCTGGATGGTAAAAAAATCCGACAACCCAAGGTCGAACGACAAGCCTGCCTGAAACCCAGCCACCGATTTGTTTTCTAAGGATTCGTATTCTTCGATGGTGGCAGATTCAGAAATGCTGGCGAAGTTTACCCCAGCCTTTACGGCTATTTGGGCATGGCTTTGGACGGTCAAAAACAACAGTTCAAGCGTAGCCGTCAGGAAAAAAATTTTACTGTTCATCTTCAAGTATGTGCTATAAGCGTGTGAAATGAATTGATGCGATAAACGATAGTCTTAAAAAGGCAGGCCAACGTGAAGGCTTGTTTTTTGGGGATAATTTTCCCCAACTTCGTGGAAGTGTGTAGAAAACAAGGGCGTTGGGCGTGGCGATAAAACTTAAAGGGATAGGCATTGCCAAAAAACTCCGAGTTGACATCCTCTGGCCGCTCGTCGCAAAGGCTTCTTATGCGTGGGCCCTCCATTTCATCATTTTATGGGCTGGCATGGCTAATACCCCACTTTCCCGCCGTAGCGTTGCCCCATGGAAACACCACCAAAATGGCTCTCAAACGGGTACGCCCTGCTTTTTTCCCTGTTGCCCTGGTCGCTTGATTTTGGCTTTGGCGCACCGCACATAATGTTGCCAAGCGAACCGCTCATGGGGTTTTTGTGCTTTGGCTTGCTGGGGCAGTTTTGGCAAAAGCCACAGGTATTGCGGAGCATTTTTTCCAAAAACATTTTCCTCTCCATCAGCCTCGCCTACATCGCGTGGATGGCCGTCACCGCGTGCTTTTCGAGCCTTCCCCTCGTTTCGTGGAAATATTGGCTGGTGGAAACGGCGCATTGGTGGGTGTTCGCGCTGGGCATTTCGGCCTGGCCGGGCTTGTGGCGGCGGGCGTTCCCGTGGTTTGCTTTTTCGATGGCTGGCGTGGCCGTTTACACGCTCGCGCACCACGCCCAATATGATTTCCGCGCCGACCAAGCTTTGCTTGCGCCGATGCCTTTTTTTCCCGAAAACACGATGTGGGCAGCTGCGGTGGCGATGGTGTTGTGCTTGGGTAGCATCCCGAACATA